>DASRHM010000026.1:0-12861 GCA_035650575.1 Dehalococcoidia bacterium
CGACAGGGCAGGTGTTGAGATGGCAGACGCGCATCATCACGCAGCCCATCGCCACGAGCGGCCCCGTCGCGAAACCGAACTCCTCGGCGCCGAGCAGCGCGCCGATGATCACGTCGCGGCCCGTCTTCAACTGGCCGTCCACCTCGGCGACGATGCGGCTCCGCAAATCGTTGAGGAGCAGCGTTTGCTGCGTCTCCGCGAGGCCCAGCTCCCACGGCGCGCCGGCATGCTTGATCGACGTGAGCGGCGAGGCGCCGGTGCCGCCGTCGTGCCCGGAGATCAGCACGACGTCGCTGTGCGCCTTCGCGACGCCCGCCGCCACCGTGCCGACGCCCACCTGCGCGACGAGCTTCACGTGCACGCGCGCCGACGGGTTGGAATTTTTCAGGTCGTGGATCAGCTGCTTGATGTCCTCGATCGAATAGATGTCATGGTGCGGCGGCGGGCTGATCAGGCCGACGCCCGGCGTGCTGAAGCGCGTCTTCGCGATCCACGGGTACACCTTGTGTCCGGGGAGCTGGCCGCCCTCGCCCGGCTTGGCGCCCTGCGCCATCTTGATCTGCAGGTCGTCGGCGTTCACCAGGTACTCGGAGGTCACACCGAACCGCCCGGACGCCACCTGGTGCACGGCAGACCTGCGCAGGTCGCCGTTCTCGTCCGGAAGGTACCGGTCCGCGTCCTCGCCGCCCTCGCCCGTGTTCGACTTCGCGCCAATGCGGTTCATCGCGATCGCGAGCGTCTCGTGCACTTCCTTGGAGATCGAGCCGTAGGACATGGCCCCGGTCGCGAAGCGCTTCACGATCTCGCTCGCCGGCTCCACCTCATCGATCGGCACCGGCGGGCGCACCCCCTCGCGGAAGGTGAAGAGCCCACGCAGGGTCGCGAGCCGCCGCGACTGGTCATCGACGAGCCGCGTGTATTCCTTGTAGATGTCGTAGCGTTTCGCGCGGGTCGCGTGCTGCAGCTTGAACACCGTCTCCGGGTTGAAGAGGTGGTACTCGCCCTCGCGGCGCCACTGGTACTCGCCCCCCAGCTCCAGGTCGCGGTGCGCCAGCTCGCTGGGCCGCGGCGCGTACGCACGCCTGTGGCGCCGCGCGCACTCCTCCGCGAGCTCGTCGAGGCCGATGCCGCCGATCCGCGAGACCGTGCCCGTGAAGTACTCGTCCACCAGTTCGCGACCGAGTCCGATCGCCTCGAACACCTGCGCGCCCCGGTACGACGCGATGGTGGAGATGCCCATCTTGGACATCACCTTCAGCACGCCCTTGCCCGCCGCCTTCACGTAGTTCTTCACCGCGTGGTGCGGGTCCATGCCGCCGAGCCCGTACAGCTCCTGCGCCACCAGGTCCTCGATCGACTCGAAGGCCAGATACGGGTTGATGGCGCCGGCGCCGTAGCCGATGAGCAGCGCCATGTGGTGCACTTCGCGCGCGTCCCCCGTTTCCAGCACGAGCCCCACCTGCGTGCGCTTGCCGGCGCGGATCAGGTGGTGGTGCACGGCCGACACGAGCAGCAGCGACGGGATCGGCGCCAGGTCCGGGCCCGAGTCGCGGTCCGTCAGCACGATGATCCGCGCCCCGTCCTCGATCGCCTGCACCGCCTCCGCCTGCACGCGCTCGAGCGCCTCGCGGAGCGCCGCGCCGCCGCCGGCCACGCGGTAGAAGCCCGAGATCACGCGCGATGCGAACTCCGGGCGGTCGCCGTCGTCGTTGATGTGGATCAGCTTCGCCAGCTCGTCGTTGTCGAGGATCGGGAACGGCAAGGCGATCTGGTGGCACGCCTCTGGCTCCGCGGCGAGCAGGTTGCCTTCCGCCCCGATCGTGCACGCCAGCGACGTCACCAGCTCCTCGCGGATCGCGTCGAGCGGCGGGTTGGTCACCTGCGCGAAGAGCTGCTGGAAGTAGTCGAACAGCAGCCGCGGCCGCTCCGACAGCACGGCGATCGGCGTGTCCGTGCCCATCGACCCGACCGCCTCCTGGCCCTGCTTCGCCATCGGCGCGATGAGCAGCTTCAGCTCCTCGTGCGTGTACCCGAACGTCAGCTGTCGGCGCACCACCGACTGGTGCGATGGCACCTTGTGCTCCCGGTCCGGCAAGTCCGCGAGGTGCACGAGCTGCTCCTCGCACCAGCGCTCGTACGGATGCTCGGCCGCGAGCGCGGCCTTGATTTCCTCGTCCTCGACGATGCGGCCCAGCGACGTGTCGACCAGGAACATACGGCCCGGTTGCAGGCGCCCCTTCTTCACCACGCGCGACGGCGGGATGTTCACGACCCCCGCCTCGCTCGCCATGATCACGCGGTTGTCGTCGGTCACCCAGTACCGGCTGGGGCGCAGGCCGTTGCGGTCCAGCACCGCGCCGATCACCGTGCCATCGGTGAACGCGATCGATGCCGGGCCGTCCCACGGCTCCATCAGCGAGGCGTGGTAGCGGTAGAAGGCGCGCTTCGCCGGCGACATCGTCGCGTGGTTCTCCCACGCCTCCGGGATCATCATCAGCACCGCGTGCCACAGCGGGCGGCCGCTCAGGTGCAGCAGCTCCAGCACTTCGTCGAAGCTCATCGTGTCCGACGACCCTTCGGTGATGATCGGGAACGCCCGTTGCAGCTCCGGGATCAGCGGCGTGGCGATTTGCGCCTGGCGCGCACGCATCCAGTTGCGGTTCCCCTGCAGCGTGTTGATCTCGCCGTTGTGCGCGATGAACCGGTACGGATGCGCCAGCGGCCAGGACGGGAACGTGTTCGTCGAGAAGCGGCTGTGCACCAGCGCCAGCGCCGACTCGAGGCGCGGGTCGCGCAGGTCGGCGAAGAACGCCTCGAGCTGCGGTGTCGTCAGCATGCCCTTGTAGACGAGCGTGCGGCTCGACAGCGACGGGAAGTAGATCGGCAGGTCCTCCGGCGCCTCGTGCTCGATGCGCTTGCGCAGCACGAACAGCTTGCGGTCGAGGTCAATTCCCGTCGTCCCGGCGGGATCGGAGACGTAGCACTGCCAGAAGCTCGGCATCGACGCCCGCGCGGTCGCGCCGATCATCGAGTCATCGACCGGCACCTTCCGCCAGCCGATGACGCGCAGGCCTTCGGCCGCCGCGATGTCCTTGACGGTGCCGCGCGCCCGCTCCGCCGCGTCCGGGTCGACCGGCAGGAACGCCAGGCCCACGCCATACGCGCCGGCCGGCGGCAACGAGAACGCGGTCACCGCGCGCAGGAACGCATCGGGGACCTGGATCAGGATGCCCGCGCCGTCGCCGGTGTTGACCTCGGCGCCCTGCGCGCCCCGATGGTCCAGGCTGCACAGCGCGCCGAGGGCCGTATCGATGATGTCGCGGCTCTTCGCGCCCGTCACGTCCACCACGAAGCCGACGCCGCATGCATCGTGCTCGAACCGGGGGTCGTAGAGGCCCGGCCCCTCGAGCGGCGGCCCGAACGGCAGGGAGCGCGGGGCGCGCGGGAGGGAGTCCTGCCCGCGACCATCGGTCGGGGGAACGCTCACAGAGCGCCGGCGGCTTTTGTGGTGCGGCAGTTTCACTTCGATACCCGTTGGCGCTGGTTCTGACTCTCCGCCACGCTGCCTGAGCGGAAAAAATGCCGCTCCGACGGGCGCCGATCCCTCAGCGCCAGCCCGGTTTGTGAAGCCAGGCACGCGTTACAGGAGGTACGGGATCGTACCCCAGCGGCTTCACAAATGACAAGCCGCCAGCTTCACAGCGGTCGACATTCGGGATGTTCGGGACGTCCGGCCCTCGGAGGGCGGACCCGCACGGGCCGGCTCTGGGCGCTTCGCATCGCGTTGGGGCCGCCGCCGCGCGTGACCCCGCCCGGCACTCGCCCGGCGCGATGCTAGACTCTCCCCACGATTGTGCCTCGCGGCCCCGCGGAGGATGACGATGACCACCGAGAGCCTGCCGTTCGACCCGGAGGCCCTGCGCGAGAAGTACCGCGCCGAGCGCGACCGGCGCCTGCGCGCCGACGGCAACGACCAGTACATCGAGGTCAGCGGCGACTTCGCGCGCTTCGTCGAGGACCCCTACGTCGAGCCCGGGTTCACCCGCGAGCCGCTCACCGACGACGTGGACGTCGTGGTCGTCGGCGGCGGCTTCGGCGGCCTCCTCGCCGGCGCGCGCCTGCGGGAGGCGGGCGTCGAGGACCTCCGCCTGATCGAGAAGGGCGGCGACGTCGGGGGCACGTGGTACTGGAACCGCTATCCGGGCGCCGCCTGCGACGTCGAGTCCTACATCTATCTCCCGCTGCTCGAGGAGATCGGCTACATGCCGGTCGAGAAGTACAGCCGCGCGCCCGAGATCCTCGCGCACAGCCAGGCGATCGCGCGCAAGTTCGACCTCTACCGGAACGCCTGCCTGCAGACCGAAGTCACGGAGATGCGCTGGGACGAGGACGCCCGCCGCTGGGTCGTCTTCACGAACCGCGGCGACCGCATGCGCGCGCGCTTCGTGGTCATGTCCAACGGCCCGCTGCACCGCGCGAAGCTCCCCGGCATCCCGGGCATCGAGACGTTCCGGGGGCATGCGTTCCACACGAGCCGATGGGATTACGCGTACACCGGCGGCGACTCGAACGGAGGCCTCACCGGCCTGCGCGACAAGGTCGTCGGCATCATCGGGACCGGCGCGACGGCGGTCCAGTGCGTCCCGCACCTCGGCGCCGCGGCGAAGCATCTCTATGTCTTTCAGCGCACGCCGTCGTCGATCGATGTGCGCGCGAACCGCCCCACCGACCCCGAGTGGGCGAAGTCGCTCGAACCGGGCTGGCAGCAGCGGCGCATGGACAACTTCAACATCCTGGTCTCGGGCGGCTTCCAGGACGAAGACCTCGTGGGCGACGGTTGGACCGACATCATCCGCAAGCTCCTCATCCGCGTGCGCGAGGACGACGCGCCGGATGTGTCGCCCGACGGCCTCGCGAAGACGATGGAGATGGCCGACTTCGAGAAGATGGAGGAGATCCGCGCCCGCGTCGAGGCGATCGTCAAGGATCCCGACACGGCCGAGGCGCTCAAGCCGTACTACCGCCAGTTCTGCAAACGCCCCTGCTTCCACGATGAGTACCTCGACACCTTCAACCGCCGGAACGTGACGCTCGTCGACACGAAGGGCCGGGGCGTCGAGCGCATCACGGAGGCCGGCGTCGTCGCCAACGGCGAACTATTCGCGGTGGACTGCCTGATCTACGCGACCGGATTCGAGGTGGGGACCGACTACACGCGCCGCTCCGGTTACGAGCTCTACGGCCGGGGCGGCGTCTCGCTCACGGAGAAGTGGGCCGACGGCATCCGCACGCTGCACGGCATGCACAGCCGCGGCTTCCCGAACTGCTTCATCATCAGCAACGCCCAGTCGGGCTTCACCGTGAACTTCCCGCACATGCTCAACGAGCAGGCGAAGCACATCGCCTACATCGTGAAGCACGCGCAGGACCACGAGGTGCACTCCGTGGAGGCGTCAGAGGAGGCCGAGGAAGCGTGGGTGCAGACGATCATCGGCCTCGCCCGCATGAACCGCGAGTTCCTCGAGTCGTGCACGCCCGGCTATTACAACAACGAGGGCAAGCCGGCCGAGCGCGCGGGCCAGAACGGCCCGTACGGCGGCGGCCCGATCGCGTTCGTCAAGCTGCTCGAAGACTGGCGCGCCGAAGGCAACCTGCAGGGCCTGGAGCTCACCTGAGCCGCCGCGGCGCCGGCGCTTTCCCGCCCACGTAGCCGCCCGGCATCGGCTACTCCGCCGTCCAGTCGGACGATGCGCCGGCCGGGCCGCGTGGAACGCGCCAGCATGTGCTTCCGGGGAAAATGCCGCACGGCGCCGGGTCCGGCGCCGTGCGGAGGAGTGTCGCCTGGTGAGCCGCGAAGGACTCGAACCTTCAACCGGCTGATTAAGAGTCAGCTGCTCTGCCAATTGAGCTAGCGGCCCACGCAGCCCAAGTGTAGCATCGCCGCCCGCTGCCCGCAGCGCACCTGTGCGATGTCACCCGCCCGCAACGGTGCTTCTCGCCGGTGTTGGGCGATGGCGAGGGGGCACGCCCTACGCTGTCCCCGAGTCTGATGCCGGAGCGCGGTGCCTTTGAACAGCGACCCTCTTGTCCTCGCGGTCGACGATGAGCCGGGCGTGCTGCGCCTCGTCTCGCTCGCGCTGCCGCCGCTCGGCTTCGCCGTGATCACGGCCGATACGCCCGAGGACGCGATCGCGCTCTTCGATGAGCGACACCCGGACATCGTCCTCCTGGACGTGGTGATGCCGGGTGTCGGCGGGCTCGGCGCCATGCGGGAGCTCCGCGCGCGCAGCGATGTCCCGATCATCGTCGTCACCGCCCTCGACAGCGACGCCGACAAGGTGCGCGGCCTGGACGGCGGCGCCGACGACTATGTGGCGAAGCCGTTCAGCTGGGAAGAGCTCGCCGCCCGCATCCGCGCCGTCCTCCGCCGCTGCGTTCCCGCCACCGGCGGCGGGCGCACCCTGCGCATCGGTGAGGTGGAGGTGGACCTCGAGCGGCGCCTCGTGCGACGGTCCGGCGACCTCGTGCCGCTCACGCGCACCGAGTGGCGCATCATTCAGGCGCTCGCCGCGAACCCGGGCCGGATCGTGCCGAGCGCGGACATCCTCGCGTCCGTCTGGGGCCCGGAGTACCGCGGCGACCTGCAGTACCTGCGCGTCTGGATGCGCCGGCTGCGCAAGAAGCTCGAAGACGACGCGTCCCGGCCGCGCCTCCTGAAGAACTTCATCGGCCTGGGCTACATGCTCGACCCCCAACTCGCCGGCGAGCCGGGGGTGCGGCGCAACGGCGCCGGCGCCGGCTGACTTGCACCCTCCAGCCGATGTGACACCCTGTTGCAGCCGCCCGCGCATACGAGGAGGGACAGCATGGCCGGCGTCTACAGCGAGTCCGTCGAGTACCCGGCGAACGGCGTCCCGGGCATGGGGTTCCTCGCCCGGCCGGATGACGACGCCGCGCACCCTGGCGTCATCGTGATCCAAGAGTGGTGGGGCGTCGATGACCACATCCGCGACGTCGCGCGCCGCCTCGCCGGCGAAGGATTCGTGGCGCTCGCGCCGGACCTTTACCACGGCGAATCGGCCAGCGAACCCGACGAGGCGCGCAAGCTCGTCATGCACATGAACCGCGAGCAGGCGATGAAGGATCTCACCGGCGCCGTCGCCTATCTGCGTTCCCTGCCGCGGGTGGCGCCGAAGCGGCTGGGCTGCATCGGCTTCTGCATGGGCGGCAGCCTCACGCTCGCGCTGGCCGCCGCGTCGCCGGAGATCGCCGCGGCCGCGCCGTTCTACGCCGGCATGCAGCCGCCGCCCGAGCAGCTCGCGAAGATCGACGCAGAGCTGTTCTGCGCGTTCGGCGCCGACGACCAGGGGATCCCGCTCGAGACGGTGCGCAAGTTCGAGACGACGCTGAAGGACCACGGTCGCCGCGTCGAGGTGAAGGTCTACGATGGCGCCCCGCACTCGTTCTTCAACGACACCCGCCCGAGCTATCGCCCGGAGGCCGCGCAGGACGCATGGGCGCGCAGTCTTGCGCTCTTCCGCCGCGCGCTCGCCTGAGCGCATGTCCGAGCGCTGGGACGGCGACGAGGAAGCGATCACGCCGGACGACCCCGACTGGGACCTCTCCGAGGGCCACGGTTACCTGTGGGAGCCGGGGCGCCACCGCTTCTGGCCGCCGCCCGCGCTCGTCATGGTGCTGATCACGCTCTTGCTCGTCCTCGCGCTGGTGCTCCCCAGCGTGATCATCCTCACCCGCTGAGCCGCGGTCCGTTTCCGCCAACGGCGCTGATCGCCGCCCGCAGGTCGACCCTCCCGTCGTAGAGCGCGCGGCCGATGATCACGCCTTCGATCGCCGGCTCGCGCGCGAGCGCCTCGATGTCGCCGAGGTCGGTGATGCCGCCGCCAAAGATCACCGGCAACACTCCGTCCTCCGGCTCGAGCCCCGCGGCTTCTACGGCCGCGCGGAAGGCGCCGAAGTCCGGGTGCTCCATCGTCCCGTCGCGCTGCGTGTCCGTGTAGACGAAGTGCCGCACCCCGCGCGCCCGCATCTGGCGCATGAACTCCGGGACCGGCGTACCCGTCGTCTCGAGCCAGCCCTTCACCGCGATCCGCCCATCGCGCGCGTCGACGGCGGCCGCGACGCCTCCCGGGTGCCGCGCCGCCATGCGCTCGACCGTGTCGGGGTCCTCGACCGCGAGCGTCCCGACGACCACGCGCTCGGCCCCCGCGGCGAACCACCTCTCGAACGAAGCCTCATCGCGCACGCCCCCGGCGACCTCCACCCGCGCGCCGGTCTCGGCGATGATCCTTGCGATCAGCCCGTCGTTCACCGGCCGCCCTTCGCGCGCGCCATCGAGGTCGACGAGGTGGAGGCGGCGTGCCCCGGCCTCGACCCAGCGGCGCGCCACCGCGACCGGGTCGTCGGCGAACACCGTCTCCCGCGCGTAGTCGCCCTGCACCAGCCGCACGCAGCGCCCGGCCCGGATGTCGACGCCCGGGATGATGTCCATCGCCGGATGATAGCGGAGGCCGAGAGCCCTTCGTGACGGCCCAGCGCCGCATCGCAAGGCCGGCCGCGATGCCCTGCGCGCGACAATGCGCCCGTGGAATATCGCATCGGCTGCTCCGGCTGGAGCTACCCGCACTGGCGCGGGAGCTTCTATCCGCCCGGCGTCCCGGCCGCCCGCTGGCTGGAGCAGTACGCGCCGTGCTTCGACACCGTCGAGCTGAACAACAGCTTCTATCGCCTGCCCTCGGAGGATGCTGTGCGCGCCTGGCGCGAGCGCACGCGGCCGGGCTTCACGTTCGCGGTGAAGTGCAGCCGGCTCATCACGCACAGCAAGCGGCTGAACGACAGCGAGGACCTGCTCGCGACCTTCTTCGGCCGCATGCGCCTGCTCGGCGACCGCCTCGGGCCCGTCCTGTACCAGCTCCCGCCGAAGTTCGCGCGCGATGACGAGCGGCTCGCGCGCTTTCTCGCGCTCCTGCCGCGCGACCTGGAGCACGTGTTCGAGTTCCGCGATGAGAGCTGGTGGCACGACGCCGTGTACGCCTTGCTCCGTGCCCATAACGCCTCGTTCTGCATCTACCACATGGGGGAGTCGTCCACGCCGGTCGTCGCGACGTCGCGCGAAGCGTACGTGCGGTTCCACGGCCCGGGCGAGAAGTACGGCGGTGCGTATCCGCGCGCGCAACTCGCCCGCTGGCGCGAGCGCATCGATGCGCTGCCGGTGCGCTGCGCGTGGGTCTACTTCAACAACGACGTCGGTGGCCACGCGCCGCGCGACGCGATGACGCTGCGCGATCTCGTCGGCGGTTGATCACTGCGGCCATCCGTAGCGCCGAGCGAGGTCCGCCACGTCGAGGTCGGGGCTGTGGCGCGTCAACCCCAGCGCATGGCCCAGCTCGTGGCGGATCAGCCGGTCACGGCGCGCCTCGATATCTGGCCCCGGCGGGATGATGTCGTTCAGGTACACGGCCGCCGTCGCGATCTCGCCCGAGCAATTGACCGGCGCCGGCGCCGGCGGGAAGTTGCACGCCGCGCCCTGCGTGTCGTAGACCGCTGCGAAGCCCCCCACCCCCGGCTGGAAGACGTACCCCGGCAACGCGGGCGGCGCCTCGTCGCGATATCGGAACACGCGGATGACGATATTGGCCCCTGCCGGGTCGGACTGGAACTGGAGCCACGGCATCGCCTCCGCGTAGGCCGCGACGCTCCGCTCGAGCGCGGGTCGCCAGTCATCGCCCCACGTCTCGTCGAGCACCGCGACCCGAAGCGGCTGCCCCGACCCCGCGACGTATCCTGCCGCCGGCTGGCTCGCGTACGGGATTACAACGAGACAGCCAGAACAAATGAGCGCAAAGATGCCTAGGACGAGCAGGATGCTCGCCTTTGCTGGCGTCCGCATCGGTCTCCTTATGTCGTGGTGACCGGCGCTGGAGCCGTCCTCCCGGGGACGATGCGCGCTGGCCGTTCCCTAATCCCAACGCTGCATGCGAGCCGTTGTGTCAGGTTGCGCCCTGATTCGCCGCTCTGGCGCCTAAAGCCAGGCCGCCCGCCCGCCGAACATCACACAGGCAAGTCAGGGGGGCACCGGTTAGGGCGCCGCAGGCGCGCGCCGGTTCCCGGAGCGATCCAGGGGGAGGCAACCACGTGTTGAAGTCGAAGGGACTGATGATTGGGGCCGCGGCCGTGCTCGTCGTCGCGACGGCGGTCGTCGCGGGCATCACCACCACCGCGACCTCGGGCGCGGCGACCGATGCGGTTCCGGTCCGCACCGCGACGCCGACGACCGTTCCGCCGACGCCGACCAGCGTCCCGGTGAACCCGCCGGCTGCGCCGGTGGAGCAGCCGGCCGTCCCGGCCACAGGCGCGAACCCGAACGGCAATGAACTGGGCGTCAACAACGGCCCGGCCGGCCTGCCGAACGCCGGCGACGGCACCTCGAGCGCGAACGGCGATCACTCGATCCTGGTGCTCGTGCTCCTCGGCATCGCCGGCGCGGCGACGCTCGGGACGGGCGCGCTTGCCGTGGCTCGGCGCCGAAGCTAAGCCTTCCAGTCGGCAACTTCGAGGACGGCCCCGGTGATAAACGCCGGGGCCGTCCTTCGTCTCTGCGGGATCCGCCTCTCTCGTTCGAGGGGACTCCCCATTTCGGCCCCGGCCCTCCCGCATCGAACATGCAGCCGGGTTCGGACGCCGGCTGAATGGGGACCAAGTGGCAGCGATAGGGAACGGCATGGCCGGGCGGACACGCCGCTTCGAGGTCAGCGCGCCGCGCGTGCGCGCGGGCCTCGCAGCGCTCGCGCTCGCCCTCGTCGCCGGCGTCGCCGTCGTGGGCTGCCTGGCAACGCTCGTCGCCCATCGCGCACCGATGACGTCCGACGAGTCGCTCTACCTCTCGGAGGCGCTGAACCTCTCGAAGGGCATCGGTCCGCGCTACACCACGCACGACTTCATCCAGCACCGCCCGTTCCTCTTCCCAGCGCTGCTCGCCATGCCGATGAAGCTGAGCGGCGGCTTCGGCGCCGCGTACTGGTTCACGAAGGTGGTCACGGTCCTCGACGCCCTCGCTCTCGGCGCGCTCGCGTGGCGCATGTTCGGCGGCCGCTACGGCGTGGCTGCCGTCGCGATCGTCGCCTCAAACCGCTTCCTCGCGGGCCTCGGCGCCACCCTGTACCTCGACGGCACGGAGACGCTGTTCCTGCTGCTGACGCTCCTCGCATGGTCGGAGGCCCGCCGACGCCCCTCATGGCGGCTGGGTGGGGCCGCCGGGGCTAGTCTCGCCCTGGCGTTCCTTACCAAGGAAGCCGCGCTCCTCTGGCTGCCGCTGCCGGTGCTTGCGCTCCTGCTCGACGGGCGCGCCGCTACGCGCGGTGACGCACGGATGCTCGCCGCCTTCTACGCCGCCTTCGCGGTTCTCGCGGGATGGTGGTGGCCCTATGTCTGGCTGGTCGACCGGCGGGTCTACATGTGGTCCGGTTCGCCCCTTACGGCGGTCGCATTCGCGCTCCCAGGCCTCCTGGCGCTGGCAGCCCTCTTCATTGCGCTTGGGCTCGTCGCCCGCGCGGTCCCGCGCCGGCTCTCGATCTGCATGCGTGCGCTGGGCGCCGCCCTTGCAGCCGCGTGGATCGGCGCGTTCGTCGTTGTCATGGAAACGACGAGTTGGCCCTTCCCGAAGGACTTCCTGCATACCGTGCCGGCGTACCTGCGGGACGTCGTCGCGGGCAACGTCGCGCCATGGCCGCTTGCAGCCGCCGCTGTCTGTCTGCTCGTGGCGCGCGCCCCCGGCGATGAGCGATACCGGCTCCTTGCGCTCGGGTTCGCGCTCTGGCTGCCGTTCGCGACGTTCGCCGCGAACCGCGGCTTCGCGCTGCGCGACCTGCTGCCGATGGTCTACTTCGCGTACCTCGTGGCGGCCGTCGTCGCCGTCGATCTGGCGTCTTGGCTCATATCCCAGGTCGAGGGCGCGCCGAGTGGCATCGCCGCGGCGGTCGTGCTCACGGTCGCCGCCGGCTATTTCGGCCTCCAGGGCGTCGCCGCCGTCCGCGACCATCGCGCCGATCCCCCGGCGGCGAGCGCCGATTGGAACAACACGCTCGTCCGCGAGACCGCGTCATGGATCGCCGCGAATGTCCCCGCGGGCACGCCGGTCGTGTCGAGTCGCCTCTATTTCTCGCAGCTCTACGTGCTCACCGGCGCGCGCTACCCGGTCGCGCAGCTGCCGACGGTCAACGTCGTGCCGCATCCGGGGCGCGAACCCTACCTGCGACCCCGCTCTACGCTCTTCCGCTGGGAGGATCGCCTCCTCCGCCCCACTGACGCACCGAACGACTGGATCAGTGTCGACCGCTACCCCGCGAAGCGTTACTACACCGCGCTCTCACAGCAGGATCTGGTCGACCAGATCGCGCACCGGCGTGCCGACTACCTGGTCCTGGCCGGCGACGACGTGGCCTTCAGCAGCACGCGCTACGTCGACTATTTCACGGCGAACCCGGCGTTCACGCTGATGCACGCGGCGGAGCTGGCCGGCGCCGGCCGGGTGTACGTCTTCCGCGTCGACCGCGCGCGCCTGGCGCTGCGCCCGTACGCGACGAGCGTCCCGGCATCGGTGCTGAACCGCCTCTACCAGAGCGCCCGCGGCGCGATGCCCGCCGAGGCGTTGCTTCGCGCCATCAACCCCGCCGGGCTCAGCGTGCAGCCCGATGAGACGCTCGATCCCGCGCTCGCCTCCGCCCTTCCGTCGGCGGGAGCCCGCTGACGCGCCATTGAAGCCAGATGCAGGGGGCGGGACGGGGCCACTACGGGCTTTTGCTGAGTGATGCTGGAATCGGCGGACAGCACACTGTGGCGAGGCCG
>DASRHM010000027.1:0-40545 GCA_035650575.1 Dehalococcoidia bacterium
GACGTCGGGCGTCCACATCTGGAACGGCACGACGGCCATCTTGAAGGCGAACCCGCCCGCCAGGAACGCCATGCTCAGGATCAGCGCCGAGCGGATGCCGGGGTCGCCGGAGGCGATCGTCGAAGCGATGCTCGGCGAGCCGTCCGTCGTTACCAGGCGCGTCGTGCCGGAGAGCCCGAACAGGAACGCCATGCCGTAGAGGATCACCGCGGACGCCACGGCGCCGAGCAGCAGGTACTTGAGCGCCGCCTCGCTGCCGCGGTCGTCGCGCAAGAAGCCGGCCAGGATGAACTGCGAGATGCTCGTGAGCTCGAGCGAGACGAAGATCGTCACCAGGTCGCGCGCGCCGGCGAGCAGCATCATCCCTGCCGTCGCCAACAGCACGAGCGCGAAGAACTCGCCCTGGTGGCGGCCGAAGCGGTCGACGTAGTCGAGCGACGCGAGCACGACGGAGCCGGAGACGCCGATGAACAGGAAGACGAAGAAGATACTGAAGTTGTCGAGCGCCATCGAGTCGCTGAAGAACGACGCCTCGCGGTCGCGCAGGATGAGGATGACGAGCCAGAGCGCCGCCGCCGAGAGGCCGAGCACGGCGAGGCCGGCGAGCGCCTTCTTGTAGCGCACGGGCGTGACGAGGTCCGCGAGCAGCACGAGCCCCGCGGTCGCCATCACCGCCAGCTCCGGGCCGAAGCGGTCGAGGTCAGCGAGCACCGGCGCCCTCCCGCATCATCCCAGCACCTTCACGATGTTGATGATCCCCGTGTCGAGCACGCTCGTCACGATCGACGGCCGGATGCCGACGCCGACGATGACGACGACGAGCGCCGCCATCGGCACGCGCTCCCACCAGTTGTTGGCATCGGGCAGGTGCGCCCAGCGCTCGGTCTTCGGGCCGTAGAAGACGCGCTGGATCATCCACGTGATGTAGCCGGCGGAGAGCAGGATGCCGAAGACGGCGATGATCGTCGGCGCGGTGTACGTGTCGAAGCTGCCGAGGAAGACGAGCACCTCGGCGACGAAGCCGGAGAGCGCGGGCAGGCCGAGCGCGGCGAGCCCGGCGATGACCATCACCGTCGCCGCCAGCGGCATCGTGTGCGCGAGGCCGGAGAGCTGGTCGAGGTCGCGGGTATGCGCGCGGTCATAGATGACGCCGACCATCACGAACAGCAGGCCGGTGATCGTGCCGTGCGTGAACATCTGCAGCGCGGCGCCGTTCATGCTCACGTGCCCGAGCGCGGCGATGCCGAGCAGCACGTAGCCCATGTGGCTCACCGACGAGTACGCGACGAGGCGCTTCAGGTCCTTCTGGCGCAACGTCAAGAGCGCGCCGTAGATCACGCTCACGGCGGCGAGCGAGGCCAGCCAGACGCCGTAATCCTTCGCCGTCTGCGGCATCAGCGTCACCAGGATGCGCAGGATCCCGTAGCCGCCCATCTTCAGCAGCACCCCGGCGAGGATCACCGAGACCGCGGTCGGCGCGTCCGTGTGCGCGTCCGGGAGCCACGTGTGCAGCGGGAACATCGGCAGCTTCACGGCGAACGCGATGAAGATGAAGCCGAAGATCACCCAGAGCGGCAGGATGCTGTCGCCGATCGTACTCTGCTGCAGGCGCACCATGTCGAACGTGTGCACGGGGCCGGCGCTGAAGCCCATCACCAGGAAGCCGACCAGCATGAACGCGGAGCCGGCGACCGTGTAGAGCACGAACTTCATCGCCGAGTACTCTTTGCGCCCCGTGCCCCAGACGGAGATGAGCAGGTACATCGGCACCAGCTCGAGCTCCCAGAAGAGGAAGAACATGATCAGGTCGAGCGAGGTGAAGACGCCGAGCACCGCCGTCTCGAGGATCAGCAGCCAGATGAAGTACTCCTTCGTCCGCAGCGTGACGCCGAAGGAGACGAGCGTGGCGACGACGAAGAGCAGCGTCGTCAGCACGACCATCGTCATGCCCAGGCCGTCGACGCCCATGTGGAACTGCACGTCGAAGCCGGCCTTGCCCGCGTCGATCCACGTGCCCTGCGAGGCGAACTGGAACGCGTTTGCCGCCGCCTCGCCCGGGCTGCGGTCGAAGCGCACGAGCAGCGCGAGCGACGTGCCGAGCACGACGAGCGTCGCGACGAGCGCGAGCCAGCGCGGCTGCGTGACGCTCTCGCGCGGGACCGTCAGGCCGATAACGGCCGCGGCGACCGCGGGGAAGAAGACCGTGAAGACCAGCAAGCCGTCCAGCGCGCCCTACCTCTCCACCAGCACGAGCATCAGGAACGCCACGATGAGCAGCCCCGCGAAGCCCACGGAGCCGTACGCCTGCACCTCGCCGGACTGCACCCAGCGCAGCGCTTCCCCCGCGCGCCGCGTCACCTGTCCCGCGCCGTTGACCACGGCGTCGACGACGTGCGCGTCGAACCACTGGCCGGCGGCGCAGACGGTGTTGTACAGCCCCTGGCGCACGATCAGGCCCTCGTACAGGTCATCCAGGTAGTACTTGCGCTCGACGAGCGTCGCGAGCGGCCCGAAGATCGGGCGCAGCTCGGCGGCGGTGACGACCTTCGCCCTGTACACGACCCACGCCAGGCCGATGCCGGCGAGCGCGAGCGCAAGCGAGATCGCGGCGAGCGCGAAGTTGAAGCTCTCGGGGTGGAGCTGCGCCGCGGATGACTCGGGGAGCGCGCCTTCGAGCAGGTGCGCGAGGGCACGCGTCGAGTCCGTGGGAAAGTTCACGAAGCCGGCGAGCAGCGCGGGCACGGCCAGCACCAGCAGCGGCAGCGCCATCACGAGCGGCGACTCGTGCGGCTGCGCCGGGTGCGCGGCGTGCGGCTCCTCGGCGCCGCCGTGCTGGGGCGGCTCACCACCCTGGTACTCGCCCTCGAACGTCAGGAAGACCGCGCGGAACGTGTAGAACGCGGTGATGAAGACGACCGCCAGCGCGACGAGCATCAGGAACTTGTCGTCGTGCCACGCGGCGCCGATGATCTCGTCCTTCGACCAGAACCCGGCGAACGGGACGATGCCCGCCAGGCTCAGCGACCCGACGAGGAAGGTCGCGTACGTGATCGGCATGTACTTGCGCAGGCCGCCCATCTTGCGCATGTCGAACGTGCCCGTCGCGTGGTTGACGGAGCCGGAACCGAGGAACAGCAGCGCCTTGAAGAAGGCGTGCGTGAACAGGTGGAAGATGGCCGCCACGTAGCCGCCGACGCCGAGCGCGAGCATCATGTAGCCGAGCTGGCTGATCGTCGAATAGGCGAGCACGCGCTTGATGTCGGTCATCACGATGCCCATCGAGGCGGCGAAGATCGCGGTGAAGCCGCCGACGTAGGCGACCGTCGTCATCGCCTCGTTGGACGCCTGGAACACGGGGAACATGCGGGCGACGAGGTAGACGCCGGCGGCGACCATCGTCGCGGCGTGGATCAGCGCCGAGACGGGCGTCGGTCCCTCCATCGCGTCGGGGAGCCAGACGTGCAGCGGGAACTGCGCCGACTTGCCGACGGCGCCGGCGAAGATGCCGAGCGCGAACAGCGTCAGCACGCCGTCGCTGATCTCGTGCGCCTGCGCCATGTCCTGCAGCACCGGGATGTTGAAGGTGTTCGTCTTCGACCAGATCAGCAGGATCGCCAGGAGGAAGCCGATGTCACCGAGGCGCGTCGTCAGGAACGCCTTCTTGGCGGCGTTCGCCGCGGCAGGCTTCTCGAACCAGAAGCCAATGAGCAGGTACGAGCCCAGCCCCACCAGCTCCCAGAACACGTAGACGAAGATGATGCTGTCGACGAGGACGAGGCCGAGCATGGCCGCCGTGAACAGCGACATGTACGCGAAGTAGCGCGAGTAGCCGCCATCGCCGTGCATGTAGCCCTGCGAGTACACCTGCACGACCAGCGAGATCGCAGTGACCGTGACGAGCATGATCGCGCTCAGGCCATCGATGCGGAGCGCGAGCGAGATATCGAGGTTCGGGCCGCCGAGCCGCGCGAGCACGTCGTTCTGCGTGCCGATGCGCAGCCAGTGGTGCGAGTGGAACGCGAGCGCGTGGCCGTCGCTGTCGATCACGCTGTCGAGCGCCCAGAGCGCGAAGAGGAACGCCGTGCCGACCGCCGCGATCGTCACCCAGCCCGAGAGCCGCGGGAACGGCTTCGTGAGGAACGCGATCGTCAGCAGCGAGCCGACGGGCAGCAGCAGGATCGCCCAGGCGACGCCTTCCGGGATGGTGGGGAGCAGCACTAGCGCACCGTCCGGCGGGACAGCGTCGTCTGCGCGGTGCGGTCCGGTCCGAGGCGCCGCGCGCGGACGGCGGACGCCCTCTCCGAGGGCGGGCGGGTGGGCAGCACAGGCCGGATGATCACGCCGGTCAACACCTCTAGATCTTCCGCATGATCTCTTCGGCGACGTGGGTCTTGCTGTCGGGTACCCAGATCTCGCGCGGCTGCGACATCGGCGCGTCGCCACCGATCGGCGGCACGATGCGGTTGGACACGCCCTCCGCGTCGAACAGCTCCTTCCACACCTCCGCGGCGTAGCCGTTCTTCACGTCCATCAGCTTCGACCACATCGCTCCTCGCTCCCTACCAGCGCAACAGGTCGATCTCGTCGAGGTTCACGGTCTCGCGGTGACGATAGATCGCGACCGCGAGCGCCAGCGCCACCGCCGCCTCCGCCGCGGCGACGGTGATGATGAACACCGCGAACACCTGGCCATCGAGCGGGCGGGGCGAGACCACGAAGCGCGAGAAGCCGAGCAGCGTCACGTTGACGGCGTTCAGCATCAGTTCGATGCCCATCAGCACGCCGATCGCGTTGCGCTTCCCGAGCGCCAGGTAGAGCCCGACGACGAAGAGGATCGCGCCGAGGATGAGCACGTGCTCGAGCGGCACCGTCGCGAGCACGCGGTCAGAAGGCATCGTCGGCCTCCTCGCGCGTGAGCACGATCGCGCCGACCATCGCGGCGACGAGCAGCACCGAGGCGACCTCGAACGGCACGATGTAGGGCTTGAAGAACGCGCGCCCGAGCTCGGCCGCGGTGACGGCGAACTCGCCGCGGCCGGCGATCCGCCAGTCCGTGTCGTAGACGACGAAGACGATGACCGCGAGCAGCAGCCCGGCGAGCACGAACGCCGGACCCTGGTACACCGTCTCGCTGTTCCTCCGGTCGGCGCCCGGCGTGAGCATGATCGCGAACGTCAGCAGCACGGAGATGGCGCCGGCGTAGATCAGCACCTGGGCGACCGCGACGAAGTCCGCCGAGAGCACGACGTAGATGCCCGCGACCCCGACGAAGGTGAGCACCAGGAACAGCACCGCGTGCACCAGGTTGCGGACGGCCGCGACCATCAGCGCGCAGGCGACGGTGCTGGCGGCGATGACATAGAACGCGACGACGACGGCGGTCTGGTCGATCACCCGCCGATCCCCTCTGCCCGCGCGCGGCCCCGCGCGGCCTGTCCGTTACGCAACGCCGGTGCTCGACGGCGCCGTGCCGATGCCCGTGGCCTCCGGCGCCGGCTGTCGGTAGGCCGGCAGCGACGGCACGTCGATCCCCGAGTAGAAGCGCGGCCGGTCCGGGAAGCGCGAGAACTTCGGGCCCATGAACCGCACCCAGCCGACGATGAGCGCCACCGCGAACGCGCCGTTGACCGCGACGTACACCGGCAGCAGCAGCCCGGCGCTCCAGCCGGTCTCCGTCCAGATCAGCACCTCGGCGGCGACTACCACGATGTTGATGAACGCCATCGGCGTCATCCACTTCCAGGCGAACGCCAGGAGCTGGTCGATGCGGAATCGCGGCAGCGTACCGCGCGTCCAGACGAAGAGGAAGTACACGGCATAGATCTTGCCGATGAACAGCATCCACCCCGGCACGATCTCGTCGAGCTTGTACGTCCACCAGCCGCCGAGGAAGACGGTCGCCATGATCGCCGAAATGGCGACGCAGTTGATCAGCTCCGCGGCGTAGAACAGGCCGAACTTCATCCCCGAATACTCGACGTGGTAGCCGCCGGCGATCTCCGACTCGGCCTCCGCCAGGTCGGCGGGCGTGCGGTTCAGCTCCGCCGAGGATGAGATGAAGTAAATGAGGAACGGGAGCGGCTGCACGAGGACCAGCGGCAACCAGTACTTCTCCTGGAAGAGCACGATCGAGGCGAGGTTCATCGTGCCGGTGAAGAGCACCAGGCCGAGCAGCGCCAGCACGCTCGGGATCTCGTACGTCACGAGCATGGCGATGACGCGCATGGCGCCGAAGAGCGCGTACTTGTTGTTCGAGCCGTAGCCGCCGGTGAATACCGCGAGCGCCGCCAGCGACGACATCGCGAGGATGAAGACGACGCCGACGTCGAGGTCGGCGAGCGTCATGTTGCGCCCCCACGGCAGCACCGCCAGCACGACGATGCCCGGCACGGTGAACGCGATCGGCGCCACGGAGAACACCAGCGCGTCGGCCACGCGCGGCTGCAGCACTTCCTTCTGCATCAGCTTGATCGCGTCGGCGATGGGCTGCAGCAGCCCGAACGGCCCGAGGCGGTTCGGCCCCAGCCGCGACTGCATGCGCCCGACCACGCGCCGCTCGATCCAGATGTTGATGATCGCCGCGCCGCCGATGAACGCGACGATGCCGCCCGCCCCGAGCAGCGCCGAGACGACGTACACCAGCCAGCCCGGGCCGCCCGCATCGCGGATCCGCTCGAGGATGGCGTTGCTCAGGTTCGAGAGGTCGCGGATGTCGTACCAGTTGCGCGAGATGATGGTTAGCAGCGCGCTCACCGGTCCACCTCGCCGACGTTGATGTCGATGCTGCCGAGCGTGACGATCGCGTCGGCGATCGTCTGGCCGACGGTCATCTCCTTGAGCACGCTGAGGTTGATCAGCGACGGGGCGCGCACGTGCCAGCGGTAGGGGGCGGCGCCGCCGTCGCTCACGACGTAGAACCCGATCTCGCCCTTCGGCGACTCGATGCGGCTGTACGCCTCGCCGGCCGGCGGGCGGATGGCGAGCGGCACCTCGGTCTTGTGCGGCCCGGAGGGGAGCGCGTGCATCGCCTGGCGGATGATGCGCAGGCTCTGCTTCATCTCCTCGATGCGCAGCACCATGCGGTCGTAGGCGTCGCCGTTGTAGCCGACCGGGATATCGAACTCGTACTGGTCGTAGCCGCAGTAGGGGTCCGCCTTGCGCAGGTCCCAGGCGATGCCGGCGCTGCGCAGCATCGGCCCGCTGAGCGAGGCGTTGATCGCCATCTCCGGCGTCACGACGCCGACGTCGCGCGCCCGCATGAGGATGATCTCGTTGCCGACCAGGAGCTGGTCGTACTCCTCGAAGCGGTACGGCAGGTCGTCGTTCACGAGCTTGTCGAGGGCGGGCAGGAACTCGTCCGGGATGTCGAACGCCACGCCGCCGATGCGCATGTAGTTCGTCGTGATGCGCGCGCCGCACGTCATCTCGAACAGGTCCAGCACCTTCTCGCGGTCGCGGAACGTGTACATGAC
Source organism: Dehalococcoidia bacterium (assembly GCA_035650575.1). Lineage (GTDB taxonomy): Bacteria > Chloroflexota > Dehalococcoidia > DSTF01 > JACRBR01 > DASRHM01. The sequence continues at coordinate 7,473 of DASRHM010000027.1, forward strand.
CGGCGTCTGCCAGGCACCGCAGTCGTTGATGAAGGCGCCCGTCGCCATGCAGTGGCTCGCGATGCGCTGCAGTTCGGCGAAGATCACGCGCAGGACTTGCGCCCGCTCGGGCACGTCGATGCCGGCGAGCTTCTCGACCGAGAGGCAGTAGCCGAGGTTGCTGGTCATCGCGGCCAGGTAGTCCATGCGGTCCGTGAACGGGATGTTCTGCGTGTAGGTGCGCTCCTCGGCGAGCTTCTCCATGCTGCGGTGCAGGTAGCCGACGACCATCTTCACGTCGACGATGCGCTCGCCGTCGATCAGCGCCACCATCCGGAACACGCCGTGCGTGCTCGGGTGCTGGGGGCCGATGTTGACTTCGATCAGGTCGGACTTGATCGTCACGCGCGTCCTGTCCGCGGCATCTAGGCGCCCGTGCCCGGCATGCGCGGCCGGAACTCGCCGCCGGTCTGGCCCGGCACTTGCTTCGGGAACTGGCTCAAGCCGGACTTCTGCCCGCCCGGCAGCGCCATGAAGTCCTTGCGCAGCGGGTGGCCCGGGAACTTGTCCCAGAGGAACAGCCGGCTGAGCCCCTCGTGCCCCGTGAAGCGCACACCCATCAGGTCGTACACCTCGCGCTCCTGCAGCGTCGCGCCGATCCACAGCTTCGTGATCGAAGGCACTTCCGGCGCTTCGTGGTCCGCCGGCACCTTGATCTCGAAGATGTGGTTCTGCGCGAGCGACGAGAAGTGGTACACGACCTCGATGTGCGTGATGCGGTCGACGCTGCAGAGCTGCACCAGGTACTTGCCATCCAGCTCGTCGTCGTCGCGCAGCGCCGCCATCGCGTCATACGCGCGCGCCGGTTCGAGCACGACCCAGCCATCGGTGACCTCGCGCACGCCGTCCGGCACGCGCGCGCGGATGCGCTCCGCGACGAACGTGCCCGGCAGCGTGACGGTCGCCGGGTACGGCACTAGACCCACTCCATCGCGCGCTTGCGCCATGCATAGGCGTAGCCGACGAACAGGATGCCGATGAAGATCAGCGCCTCGACGAAGGCGTAGACGCCGAGCTGGCGGTAGGCGACCGCCCAGGGGTAGAGGAACACCGCCTCGACATCGAACACGACGAAGAGCAGCGCGAACAGGTAGTAGCGCACGTTGTAGCGGACGAGCGCGTCCCCGACCGGCACCATGCCGCACTCGTAGACGGACTCCTTGATCGGGTCCGGCCGCTTCGGCCGAAGGTGGAACACGCCGAGCACCACCGAGGCGACGATGGGGATCAGCGGGAAGGCGATCGCGAAGACGATGAGGAAGCCGGCGCGCCCAAACTGCTCGATCACCAGGCGTCTCCCGCGGCAAACTTTGTGAATTTCTGCGCGATCGCCGCGAAGCATATCACAGGGTCTGGGCACGGACAACACGCCGTGCGGGCGGCGCTCCACCCGTCCGGAGCTTCCGCGTCAGGGGCGTCCCGCCCTCAAGTTCAGGGTCTTCCCTGCCGACTACTCCAGTAGCTAACGCACCTACTGGAGGTACCCGATGTCCCGCTTCATCCCGACCGCGCTCGTTGCCGTCACCATCGTCGCGACCGCCCTCGTCGCCGTCGCTCCGTGGTACTGGGGCTAGGCCCCGCCGTCTGGCAACGGCTGTGATGCCCCGCTCCTGCGGGGCATTCGCACGCCCGGCGCCTGAGCGTCGCGGCGTCCCCCGCCGATACTCCCAGAGGGGTGGCCCGCGAACGGGCCATTGACCGACGGGGGGAGCACATCGACCGGAAACTTGCCGCGGGCGCGGCGTTCGCGCTCGCGCTCATGGTCCTCCAGTTCGTCGCGATCCACACGGCCCCGGCCGGCATCGCCGTGCGCGTCATGCTGCCGCTGACGGCGGCGCTCGTGCCCGTCGCGCTCTGGCCGTTCCGCCGCTGGCTCGGCGCCTGGGTGATCCTCGTCGGGCTGTCGGCCAACTTCGCCGCGATCGTCGCGAACGGCGGGCTGATGCCGATCGAGCGCTCGACCGTCGCCCGGGCGGCGGGCGCCGACGTGGCCGCGGGGCACGCTTCGGGGCAGTGGCTCCGCGGCTCGAAGGACGTGCTCGTGCCGGACGGCGGCGGCCGCGCCGCCGCGCTCGGTGACAGCATCATCATCCCGGCCGGCGGCCGGGGGCTCGTCGCGAGCCCGGGCGACGTGGTGATCTGGTGCGGGCTGATGCTGCTGGGCGGCGAGGCCGCGGTGCGGGTCCAGCGGCGGCGCCCGCAAGAAGTCCCGGCGCCCGAAGCCGCTACGCCTGCCGCCGTCACGCCCGCAAGGGCGCAGGGCGGCGCAGCCACCCCGCGGTGACGCGCCACCCCCGCCACCAGGTGGGAAGCATGCGGCAGCGAGGGCACATCCACCGCCTGCTCCCGCGATTGGCGACGCTACGCGCTCGCTTCTGACGAACCTCTCACCGAACCGCGCGGTCAGAGACGCGCGAAGGACGGCCGAATGGCCGTCCTTCGCAGAGTGCTCGTGGTGCGTGCCCTAGCCGGCGATCGCGTCGACCTTTGCGCGCGCCGCGGCCTTGTCCTTGTACCAGAGCGCGTTGATCTCGATGAACGGCTTCGCGGCGTCCGGCACGTCGTCCTCCGCGAAGATCGCCGTCACCGGGCAGGCCGGCTCGCAGGCGCCGCAGTCGATGCACTCGTCCGGGTCGATGTACAGCATCTTGTCCTCGTCGCCGTCGTCATGGATGCAGTCCACCGGGCAGACGTCGACGCAGGAACGGTCCTTCGTACCGATGCAGGGGTCGGTGATGACATAGGTCATGGCGGTGCTCGCTCCTCGGTGCTTTCTCGGTGCGGTTCGGCGGCATTCTAGGGACGGCCGCCCGATTAGCGGAAGGGGTTAACGAACCGATTACTTCGCAAATAGCGCCAATCCGTGAAAAACGTCACGCCTCGCGGGCCGCGCCATGAAGCCGGGCGGGGCGTCCGCGCGTAGACTCTGTCTGGACCGCGCGGCGCGCAGAAGAGGGAGGCGTAGATGCTCGACATCGGCTCACCGGCGCCCGACTTCGACCTCGAGGATGCCGACGGCAATCGCGTGCGGCTCGAAGACTTCCGCGGAAAGTCGGCGGTCGTCCTCATGTTCTACCCGGCCGACGACACGCCCGGCTGCACGAAGCAGCTTTGCGCGGCCCGCGACGACTACGACCGCTACCGCGCCGCGAACGTCGCGGTCTTCGGCGTGAACCCCGGAAGCGCCGGCGGACACAAGAAGTTCACCGAGAAGTACGGCCTGAAGACGCCGCTCCTGCTCGACAACGGCGGCAAGGTGGCGCGCGCCTACGATGCGCTGTACCCGCTCCCGTTGCTCACGATCGTCAACCGCACGGTCGTCGGCATCGACGCGCAGGGCATCGTGCGCTTCTCGGAGCGCGGCATCCCTTCCACGGACAAGATCCTCGCCGCGCTGTCCGCGCCCGCCGCCGCCGGCTGACGGCGCGCAGCCGCTAGCATGGCTGCGTGGACATCGATGACCTCGAGCGCCGTGCGGGGGCGCTGACGCCGGACGACGTCGCAGCCGCGGAGGCCGCGCTGCATGCCGGCGCGCTCGCGCCCGCTGACACCCGGCGCCTGGTCGGCGCCCTCGCGCGGCAGCGCGACGAAGCCGTGCGCGGCGCGCTCGTGCACCTGCTCCGAAGCTCGCAGGACGCCGCCCTCGTGCGGGCCGCGCTCGAGGTGCTGTGCGTGCAGTGGGACGACGCGGCCCGGCACCTCGACGCCGTGGCGCATTTCGTGCGCGGCGCCGCCTGGGACATCGCGGCGGGCGGCGAGGTGCGGCGCGCGGCGATCGCCGTCGCCGGCGGCTACCTCGCGCGCCACGAGCACACGCCGCTGCTCTTCGAGCTGATCGCGATCTCCGAGGGCGAGGAAGACGAGGCGACGCGGCTCGCCGCGGTGCGCGCGCTCGCCCAGGCGACGGGATACCGCGGCCGTCCGGTCGACCTGCAGATCGACCTCTGACGCGCGGTCAGGACGCCGCGGCGGCCGGCGCTGCCTCGACGAAGTAGCGCACGCGCTCCTTCTTGAACTCGCGCGCGCTCCAGAGGATCTCGTACTCCCCGACGCCCGTCTTCTCCGCCAGCTCGGCGACGATCGCCGCCACCTGCGACCGCGTCTCGCAATGGACCATCGAGAACAGCGGGTAGGGCCAGTCGGCGAAGGTGGGACGCCAGTAGCAGTGGCTCACGCGGCTGTCGGCGGCGAGCAGCGCGCCGACCTCCTCGATGCGCTCCTCCGGCACGCGCCAGCACGCCATGCCGTTCGCGCTGAAGCCCGCCTCGTTGTGGCGCAGCACCGCGGCGAAGCGCCGCAGGATCCCCTCCTCGTGCATCGCCTGCAGGCGGGCGACGAGCGCGGGCTCATCGAGGCCGAGCACGCGCGCCGCCGGCGCCCACGGTCGCGGCTCGAGCGGCAGGTCGTCCTGGCACACCGCGATGATCCGCTTCTCGTCGTCCGTCAGCTCGCGGCGGGGCGGACGCGCGGCGCGCGGGCGCGGCTTGGCGTCGGTCTGCTTCCCGACCATGTCGTATTCGACGGCGATCTTGAACAGCTTCCGCGCCGGCAGCACGTGGTGACGCGTCGCGCCGGCGCGCGCGGCGAGCGCCGCGACCTCGGCGTCGAAGTCGCGGTCGCGTGGCAGCGCCATCACGAACCAGAGGTTGAAGTCGTGCTCGCGCGCGTAGTTGTGGCTCACGCCCGGATGCGCCGAGATCACCGCCGCCGCGTCCTCGAGCCGCTCCGGCGCCACCGACACGGCGACCAGCGCGCTCCGATAGCCGATGCGGAAGACGTCGAAGATCGGGCTCAGGTGCCGCAGCACCCCGCTCTCGCGCAGGCGCCGCGCGCGCCGGAGCACGTCCGCTTCGTCGAGCGCGAGCGCGGCGGCGACGGCGGCGAACGGGCGCTCGACGAGCGGGAAGTCGCTCTGCAGCGCGTTGAGCAGCCGGCGGTCCGTCAGGTCGAGCTCGGTCATCCTACGAGTAGCGCTCCTCGGTCCACGGGTCGCCGTGGATGTGGTAGCCGTACATCTCCCAGAAGCCGGGGCGCTCGTCGGGCATGACGACCAGCCCGCGCACCCATTTCGCGCTCTTCCAGAAATAGAGCTTCGGCACCACCAGCCGGAGCGGCCAGCCGTGCTCCTTCGCGAGCGGCGCACCGTTGTGCGCGTGGGCGAAGATCACGTCGTCGTCCATCAGCTCTTCGAGCGGGACGTTCGTCGTGTAGCCGCCGTAGCTGTGCACCATCACGTGCTTTGCCGCGGGCTTCAGCTTCACGTGCTGCATGAGGTCGACGAAGCGCACGCCGGTCCAGTCGTTGTCGAACTTGCTCCAGTGCGTCACGCAGTGGATGTCCGACCGCAGGTTGGTCTGGGGCAGCGCCATGAACTCGTCCCAGGTGAAGTGCGCCTCCTGCTCCACCTCGCCCACGACCGAGAACTTCCACGTCGCGAGGTCGATCGCCGGGATGCCGCCGTAGTGCAGCACGGGCCAGCCGTCGGTGAGCTTCTGGCCTGGCGGGAGGCGGTCGCCGTGCTTCTCGCGGTCCTCGCGCGCGCGTCTGTTGAAGAGGTCGAGTGACATGGCGTCCCCTCCGGGCGTCCCTGCCGACAAGCTAACACGGTCCGCCGCCCCGTATCTGCGCAATCCTGCGCTTCGCGGGCGGCCGTAATGCTTCCGTCAGGGAATGGTGATGCAGATCAGATTGGCCTTCTTCTGCAGGTCGACGTTGTCCGTCGGGCACTGCTGCTCGGCCGCGATGTCCTCCTCGAGCGACGCATAGACCTTCGCCGACTGGCCGTCGGACTGGTACCAGTAGCCGTTGCTGATGGGGTCGCCGAGCGGGTCCTGCGGCAGCGGCGAGCGCATCACCTCGCCCAGCCTGCAGCCCTTGTCGAACTCCTTGTAGTTGCACAGCGTCTGCAGCTTGTCATCGGTCGAGGGGTACGTCCCGTCCTTGGCCTTGAGCTGGTTCAGGCCGGCGACGAGCAGCAGCAGGTCGGCGCGGCGCCGGGCATCGCGCTCGGCCGGGGAGCCTGGCGCCCCTTCGACGGTCGGCCGAGCCTTCGGGGTCGGACGGGCGCCGACCGGGGTCGCGGTCGGCGGCACGAAGGTCCCCCGCACCGGCGTGCCGACCTCCCCCAGCAGCGGCGGCGGCTCGGCGCTGCTGCCGCGGGCGAGGTCGAACCATGCGACGGCGGCGAGCGCCGCCACCAGCACGGCGACCGGTGCGATGACGTTCCAGCGGAGCGAACGGAGGCGCCCAGTCCACATAACCTGCGCACTATACCAACGCCTCAGGACACGCTTTCTATCTCCTGGGGCGCCGGCGACGCCAGATGGTACGGCACCTCGACGAGGACCGTGTTCGGGCGCTCCAGCAGGGCGTTCCGCAGCCGCCGCGCCGACTGGTTATGGAGCCAGCGCTGCCAGGGCCATGCCGTCACGAACTCCGGCAGCACCACCGTGACGTACTGGCCCGGGTCGGCGCGGTCCAGCGCCTCGATGTACGAAAGCACGGGCGCGACGAACGAGCGATACGGTGAGTCGATGACCACCATCGGCACGTCGAGCACCGTGCGCTCCCACTCCTCGCGCAGCGCCCGGCCGGCCTCGACATCGTCGGTGACGTGCAGCGCCGTCACGTTCGGCGAGATCGTGCGGGCGTAGTCGACGGTGCGCAGGACGGCGCGGTTGATCTCGTCGACCGGCACCAGCGCCGCCTGCCGGTGGCGCTTCGCGGCGTCGAGGATGACGTCCGGCGGCAACTCCAGCTTCTTGCGGACGCCCGAGTAGTGGCGGTGGATGGCGTAGAAGAACAACGCGAGGATGACCATCGCGATCATGCTGATCCACGCGCCCTCGCTGAACTTCGTGGCGCCGATGATCACCGCCACGATCGCCGTCGCCGTTGCGCCGACGCCGTTGACGACCATGCTGCCCTTCCACCCCGTCTCCTTCAGGCGCAGCCAGTGCACGACCATCCCGCCCTGCGAGAGCGTGAACGACACGAACACGCCGAACGCGTACAGCGGGATCAGCCGGTCGACGTCGGCGTCGAAGACCACCAGCAGCGCCGACGCGACCACGCCGAGCACGATGATGCCGTTCGAGAACGCCAGCCGGTCGCCCCGGAACGTGAACTGGTGCGGCAGGAACCGGTCGCGGGCCAGGATCGAGCCCAGCCGCGGGAAGTCCGCGTAGCTCGTATTGGCCGCCAGGATCAGGATCAGCGCCGTCGCGATCTGGATGTAGTAGAACACGGGCGTGTGCCCGTAGACCACGCGCGCGACCTGCGCCGGCGCCGAGATCTTGTCCGCGTGCTGCACGCCGAAGTGGTGGGCCAGGATCGTCAGGCCGATGAAGAACGTGCCGAGGATGACCACCATCCACATCAGCGTCGTCGAGGCGTTGCGCGACTCCGGCTTCTTGAAGGCCGGGATGCCGTTCGAGATCGCCTCGACGCCGGTCAGCGCGGCGCAGCCGGAGGCGAACGCCCGCAAGACCAGGAACCACGTCAGGTTCCCGCCCTCGATCGGGTGCCAGCCGGAGGACGGCTCGTGCGCCGGGCCGGCGCCCCAGCGCACGAACCCGCCCACGAGCAGCATGATGAACGCGAAGATGAACAGGTACGTCGGGACGGCGAAGATCGTCCCGGACTCGCGGATGCCGCGCAGGTTCAGCAGGGTGATCACCGACACGAACCCGACCGCAAGCTCGACGCTGATCGGGTGCAGGCCCGGCGCCGCCGACGTGATCGCGAACACGCCGGCGGCGATCGACACCGACACGGTGAGGATGTAGTCCACCGAGAGCGCCGCCGCCGCGCTCAGCCCCGCGACGTCGCCCAGGTTCTCGCGCGCGACGATGTACGACCCGCCGCCGCTCGGGTACGCGCGGATCGTCTGCCGGTACGAGAAGGCGACGATCGCCAGGAGCACGCCGATCGCAAGCGCAATCGGGATCGACGCCGAGAGCGCGCCGGTCGTCGCCGCCGCGAGCACGAGCAGGATTTCGTCCGTCGCGTACGCGCTCGAGGAGAGCGCGTCCGATGAGAAGACGGCGAGCGCCTTCACCTTCGGGAGCCGCTGCTCCTCCGCCGCCTCCGACGCGATCGGCGAACCGAGCGCGACCTTCCGCACGTTCCGCCAGAACTGCTGCGCGGGCGTGCGCGGCGCCGTCGCGCGCTCGGTGGCGCGGATCGTCCCCTCTTCCTCGATGCGTTCGAAGCGGCGCTCGCCGGCGCGCACGCGGCGCGCGTAGCGGGAGCCCGGCTTGGCGCCGTGCACGAGCTCCGTGCGCTCGACTTCGGGGATCTGGGTGCGCCGCCGCTCGATGCGGACGCGGGACGACTCGGGCGGCGCATCCTGGGGGCCGCGGGCAGGATCAGCTCCGGCCGGCTCGTGCCCGTCTGGCTGCCTCTCTTCGGTCACCCCGCCTCCGCCGGCGGCGCCGCGGCCGCCGCTTCGACCGGGCCCGAATCAGGGAGCCGGAACAGGCATCTCAGGCGCGCACGCCTTGCCGGTCCGGCGTCCTCCGCCCGATCTTCGGATCGTAACCCCGCGATCGACATCGGTAAAGCGGGCGCGGGTGTGGTAGGATGCGGCGCCATGCGCTCGTACGAGACTCCTGAGGTGCCACGATCCCGCGGTTCATCGCCGCGGGGCGCGATTGGCCGCTGACGGTCCCCCACCGTCAGGCCGCGGCCCGGCGCCGCACGCATCCAGGAGATGGCACCCATGAAGCTCGAACTCTACGACACGACGCTGCGCGATGGCGCGCAGATGGAGGGCATGTCGCTCTCCGTCGAGGACAAGCTCAAGATCACCCGCAAGCTCGACGAGCTGGGCGTCGACTGGGTCGAGGGCGGCTGGCCCGGGAGCAATCCCAAGGACGCGGAGTTCTTCGTCCGCGCACAGTCGCTCAACCTGCAGCACGCGCGCCTCGCCGCCTTCGGCTCGACGCGCCGCCCCGGCGGCGACGCCGAGAGCGACGCCAACCTGCGCGCGCTGCTCGACGCCCGCACGCCGGGCGTCACGATCGTGGGCAAGGCGAGCGACCTCCACGTGCGCGCGGTGCTCGAGACGACGCACGAGGAGAACCTCGCGATGATCGCGGACTCGGTGCGCCTGATGAAGGCGAACGGCCGCACGGTGTTCTTCGATGCCGAGCACTTCTTCGACGGCTTCTACTCCGACCGCGGCTACGCCCTGCGCTGCCTGCGCGCCGCCGCCAGCGCCGGCGTCGACTGCCTGGTGCTCTGCGACACGAACGGCGGCATGACGACGGAGCGCCTGGTCGAGGCGGTCCGCGCCGTCAAGGCGGAGCTCGACGTGCCGCTGGGCATCCACACCCACAACGACGCGGACCTCGCCGTCGCCAACTCGCTCGCCGCCGTCGCCGAGGGCGTGCGGCAGGTGCAGGCGTGCGTCAACGGCTACGGCGAGCGCTGCGGGAACGCCAACCTCATCAGCATCATCGCGAACCTCAAGCTCAAGTACGGCATGGAGGTCGTCTCCGACGAGCAGCTCGCGATGCTGACCGAGGTCAGCCACTACGTCAGCGAGATCGTGAACATGGTGCCCGACCCGTACCAGCCGTACGTCGGGACGAGCGCCTTCACGCACAAGGGCGGGCTGCACGTCGCGGCCGTGCTCAAGGCGGACGAGAGCTACCAGCACGTGCCACCGGAAGCGGTCGGCAACCAGCGGCGGATGCTCGTCTCGGAGCTCGGTGGCAGCCGCGGCGTCATGCAGAAGCTGCGCGAGATCGGCTACGAGCTGGAGCTGTCGCGCGACGAGGCGCGGGTGCTCCAGGAGAAGGTCAACGAGCAGGAGGCGAAGGGCTACCAGTTCGAGGGCGCCGAGGCGTCATTCGAGATGCTCGTGCGGCGCAACCGGCCCGACTACGTGCCGCCCTTCGAGCTGGAGGACTTCTGGATCGTCGAGCGCCGGGCCACCGCGACCGCCGGCCACGACCGCGAGATGCAGGCGGAGGCGATGGTGAAGGTGCGCATCGGCGGCGAGCTGCGCCAGACGGCGGCGGAAGGCAACGGCCCGGTGAACGCGCTCGACGCCGCGGTGCGCAAGGCGCTCGTCGAGTTCTTCCCCGCGATCTACGCCGTGAAGCTCGTCGACTTCAAGGTGCGCATCATCGACAGCGCCGCAGGTACGAGCGCCGCCGTGCGCGTGCTCGTCGAGTCGAGCGCGGGCGAGCGCTTCTGGACCACGGTGGGCGCCAGCACCGACATCATCGAGGCGTCATGGCTCGCTCTCGCGGACTCCCTCGAGTACTTCCTCGCGAAGCGCGCGGGGTGGACGCCCGGGTAGCGTTTCGCCGCGGTGCCTGCCGCGGAGCGACGCGCCCGGCGTGAGCCGAGCCGCTGCGCGGCCTTCGGCCGATGTTCGATCGCGGAGGTTGGAGCGGCCGCGTCCGGCGGATAGACAGCCCGATTGTGCGTGAACACGATCGGCGCCACCCAGGGGCGGCGGTTGCGCCGAAGCCCGGATGTGCAACCATCGACCAGCGGCCAGGCGACCCGCCGACCGAGATGGGAGCGACGCGTGCCATCGTTCACCCTCGTCCCGCACAAGGTCTCGACGCGCATCACCGACCCGGTCGTGGCGCCGCTCGCCGCCATCGGCGTGACGCCGAACATGATCTCCGTCGCGGGCTTCGCCGGGAACGTGCTCGCCGGCGTGCTCGCGGCGGGCGGACACTTCCTGCCGGCCGGCATCGTCATGCTCGGCGCCAGCGCGCTCGACCTGCTCGACGGCGCGCTCGCGCGCAGGACCGGCACGGTGACGCGCTTCGGCGCGGTGTTCGACTCCGTGCTCGACCGCCTGTCCGAGGCGGCGGTGCTCGCCGGGCTGCTGTTCCACTACACCGACGTCGGCGGGCACGGGCAGGAGTCGCTGCTGATCTACGCCGCCGTCGTCGGCTCGATCCTCGTGAGCTACGTGCGCGCGCGGGCCGAGGGCGAAGGGCTCCAGCTGCGCGAGGGGCTGTTCACCCGCGCCGAGCGCGTGATCCTGCTGGCCGCGGCGCTGATCGTCGGGCACGGCGTCGTGCTGTGGGCGCTGTGGGTGCTCGCCGTGATGTCGAACCTCACGGCGGCGCAGCGGGTATTCACGGTGTGGCAGAAGCTGCGACCCGGGGCGCAGGAGTAGCGGGCGCGAGGGCCTCACCGCACCGACGCCTACACGGCGAGGTGCGCGATGGTGACGCCTTCCCCGCCCTGCTCGCGCGGCGCCTCCTCGTACGACGTGACGAGGGGGTGCTTCGACAGGAAGTCGCGCACCTCGCGGCGCAGCGTGCCGGTGCCCTTGCCGTGGATGATGCGCGCCTGCGGCAACCCCGCCCGAAACGCGTCGTCGATGTAGCGCTCGATCGCCGGCATCGCCTCATCGACGGTCTGCCCGCGAAAGTCGATCTCCGGCGAGACGGCGGGCGCGGGCGCCAGCTCGATGCGCGGCGCCGCGTGCGCGCCCGTGCGCGCCGGGCGCTGCACGCGCTCCACCTGCGCGAGCTTGATGCGGGTGCGCAGCGGCCCCATGCGCAGCAGCACCTCGCCCTTCTCCGGCTCGCCAAGCGCCTCGCCGAAGCGGTCGAGGCCGCGCAGCCAGACGAGGTCGCCCTCCTGGATCTCCTCGGGCGGCGGTCCTGCCGGCACGCGCGCCGCATGGCGGCGCCGCTCGCGCTCGCGCACGGGCCGGCGCGGCTGCGCCAGCGCGGCGAGCCGGCGCTCGCGGTCCTCCGCCTTCCGCAGCTTCTTCGCCGCCGCTTCCAGCTTCTCCCGCTCGACCATGCGCTCGGCATCCGCGAGCAGCGCCCGCGCACGTGCGAGCTCTTCTTCCGCCGCCTCCTGCGCCTCGCGCAGCACGCGCGCGCGCTCGGCCTCGACCGCGTCGAGCCGGTCTTCCAGGCGTTCGCGGATCTCCTCCGCCTCGCGCCGCGCGACCTCCTCCGCCCGCCGCGACGCCGCCGCGCCCTCCCGCTCGCGCTTGATGTCCGACAGCATCTCCTCGACCTGAAGCTGCTCCGGCGCGATCGACGAGCGCGCGTCGTCGATCACATCGCGCGGCATGCCAAGCCGCTGCGAGATCTCCAGCGCGTTGCTTCGCCCCGGCAAGCCGATCTGCAGGTGGTACGTCGGCGACAGCGTCTCGACGTCGAACTCCACCGACGCGTTCATCACGCCCTCGGTGCCATGCGCGAACGCCTTCAGCTCGCCGTGGTGCGTCGTCGCGACGACCAGGGCGCCGGCTTCGAGCAATCGCCCGAGCACCGCGCGCGCGAGCGCCGCGCCCTCCGTCGGGTCGGTCCCGGCCGCCAGTTCGTCGAGCAGCACGAGGCTGCGCGCGTCCGCCGCCTGCAGGATGCGGATGATGTTCGTCATGTGGCTGCTGAACGTCGACAGCGACTGCTCGATGCTCTGCTCGTCGCCGATGTCAGCGAACACATCGTCGAAGACGGGGACGCGCGAGCCGGCATCGGCCGGAACCGGCAGCCCGGCCTGCGCCATCAGCGCGAGCAGCCCCGCCGTCTTCAGCGCGACGGTCTTGCCGCCGGTGTTCGGGCCGGTGATCAGCAGCACGCGGTAGTTGCCGCCGACCGTGATCGTCGTCGGCACGACGCGACCGGCGAGCAGCGGATGCCGTGCCTGCAGCAGGTGCAGCTGCGCCGGCGCCTCGGCGATCCAGCCCTGCGCCTCGCCCTCGTACGGGAGCTCATGCGCGCCCATCTCGTCGCCGAGGCGCGCCTTCGCGACGGCCAGGTCGATCCGCGCCAGCACTTCGACGTCCATCACGATCGCGTCCGCGCGCGCGCCTGCGTCGGCGCTCAGGCGGCGCAGGATGCGCTCGACCTCGCGCTCCTCCTCGAGCTGCGTCTCGCGCCAGCGGTTCGCCAGCTCGACGACCGCGATCGGCTCGAGCCAGACCGTCGCGCCGGTGCCCGACACGTCGTGGACGATGCCCTTGAGCTGGCCCCGCATGTCGGACTTCACCGGGATCACGTAGCGCCCGTCGCGCAGCGTGATGATCGGCTCCTGTGCCACGCCCTTCGTCATCGCCGCCGCCAGGATGTCCTCGAGCCGGTGGTAGAGCCGGTCGTGGAGCGCGCGCACCTCACGCCGGATGGCGCCGAGCGCCGGGGAGGCGCTGTCCGTGACCTCGCCCCGCTGGTCGATGCAGCGGTTGATGTCCTCGATCAGCGCGCCGAGCGGCTCGATGGCATCGACCGCCTCGGCGAGCAACGGCAGCGACTCATCGAGCCGCGCGACGGTGTGCTTGAGGTCACGCGCGCAGGCCAGCGTCTCCGCCAGCTCGAGCAGCTGCGGCGGGTCGAGCACGCCGCCGCGCGCGGCCTTCTGCGCCAGCGCCCGCACGTCGTGCGCGCCGGAGAGGCCGGTGCGCGGCTTCAGCTGCAGCAGGCGCCGCGCCTCCGCCGTCTCGCGCTGGCGCCGCACCACCTCGCGATGCTCCGTCGAGGGCTCGAGGGCGAGCGCCAGGTCCCGCCCGGCGGAGAACGACGCGTGCCGCGCGAGCTTCGCGCGCACCTTGTCGAACTCGAGTGTCCGCAGCGCATGCGCATCCATGCGGCCATTGTAGCCGCGCGGCGTCTTCGCCCCGGGGGTGTCCGCGGGACGAGCAAGGGCGCAGGTCGGTGTGGGTGGTCGCAGGGCGCAGGTGGTCGCCGATCACGTGAGGTCGTCGCCGGACGCGGCTTGCCGGGCGGGCGTGGCGACAGGAAGGGTTCGGTCTGCGCGCGGCCGGGCGCTAGAAGTAGTTCACGGTGATCCCGCCGTCCACCACGAACTCCGTCCCCGTCGTCCACGACGCCTCGTCCGAAGCCAGGTACAGCGCCGCGTACACGATGTCCTCCGGCAGCCCGAAGCGCCCGAGCGGGATGCGCCGCAGCCGCTTGTTCTTTTCCTCCTCGTTCGGGAAGAGGTCGGCGAGGAGCGGCGTCAGCACCGGCCCGGGGCAGATCGCGTTCACGCGCACGCGCTGCGGCCCGAACTGCACCGCCAGCGACTTCGTGAGCGCGAGCACGGCGCCCTTGCTCGCCGTGTACGCGTCCTGCGGGACCGTGCAGCCGACGAGCGCCACAAACGACGCGACGTTGATCACCGAACCACCGCCCGCGCGCGCGATCTCGGGAATGGCGTGCTTGCAGCAGAGCATTACGCCCTTGAGGTTGACGTCGATCACGCGCCGGAACGTCGCTTCGTCCATCTCGAGCACGCTGCGGTCCTCGTCGGGGAAGATGCCGGCGTTGTTGTAGAGCACGTGCAGCGCGCCATAGCGCTCCACCGCCTGCGCGACCCACGCGCGCACGTCGTGCTCGGAGGTGACGTCGCCGGTGACCGCCGTGACGCTGCCGTGCGCGTGCTCGGCGACGAGGCGCGCGGTGACTTCGAGCCCCTCCTGCGAGATGTCCGTCGCGACGACATTCGCGCCCTCCTTCGCGAACAGCGTCGCTGCGACGCGCCCCATGCCGCTGCCCGCGCCGGTGATGAGCGCCGTCTTTCCTTCCAGCCGCATCGATACCCTCCCTGCGGTGTGCGCAGGGCAATCGTACACCGTGATGCTCGAACGGCGACGGGTTACGCGCGCGCGGGCGCCTGCGCGCCCGGCCAGCGCCACGCGCAGCCCCCCAGCGCCGCCGCGCTGATGAACACCCAGAGCGTCACGCCGCGCGTCGCGAGCAGCCACGCGACCGAGAGCGTCGCATACCCGGCGAGGATCGCCACGAGCGCGGCCTCCTGCCGGTCGGCGGCGTCCGCGTCCGGGATATCCGGCCGGAAGAAGCCGCGCAGCGCGATCGCGCCCGGAATGAACAGCACCAGCAGCGCCGCCGGCGAAGGCGCCGGCCAGAGGAGCAGCGGCAGCAAGACGGCGAGCGCGTAGGACTGGTCCGCCGGCGTCGTGCCGTCGCGCGCGAGGCGCCACGGCGCGCGCACGGCGAGCAGCGCCCCCACGGCGAGCAGCAGCGCCCCCGGCGCCCAGAGCGCCGCGTGGTCGGCGCCCAGCGCGCCGGCGAGCAGGCCGCGCAGCCCCGCGCTCGCGCTGACCTCCCCGGACAGCAGCGGCCGCCAGGCGTCGCGCAGCGCCAGGGCGACGTGGTTGCGCGCGCCGCCCGCGAGCTCCGGCGCGCAGGCGACGAGCGCGCAGCCGCCGAGCGTCGCCAGCGTCTTCCACTGCCGCCACGCGAGCAGCATCAGCACCACGCCGGCGAGCGCGCCCGGCGCGACGAGCGCGGGCGCGAGCGCGACGCCCGCCATCGCCTCCCGGTCGCGCCGGAGCAGCAGGTAGCCGCCGAGAAGGGACAAGAAGACGACGCCATCGAGGCGCGCGCCGCCCGCGGAGAGCGCGGCGGGCGTCGACAGCGCGAACCCGCCGACGAGCACGCGGCGCGGCCACGCGGGCACGCGCGCGAGGTGCTCCGACAGCAACTTCGCGCCCAGTGCGATGAGCGCCGCATCGAGCAGCGCCACCAGCACGTAGGCGATGCCGTAGGGAAGATTCGAGAGCGGGGCCGCGAGCCAGGCGACGCCCGCCGGCGCGACGAACGCCGTCGCGGGACGCGTGGCGGCGTCCTGCGCGACGCGCTGCACGAACGCCTGCGCCTGCGCGTCGTACAACGACGCGTGCAGGCCCGTGCGCGCGAGCGTGCCGGCGGCGTAGGTCGCCGCGAATTCGCCGCCCGGCACGTCCGCCCGCGCGCCGCGCACGAGCAGCGTCCCCGCCGCGATGGCCGTGCCGAGCAGGCACAACGCGGCCAC
Organism: Dehalococcoidia bacterium; assembly: GCA_035650575.1. GTDB lineage: Bacteria > Chloroflexota > Dehalococcoidia > DSTF01 > JACRBR01 > DASRHM01. The sequence continues at coordinate 23,283 of DASRHM010000027.1, forward strand.
GCCCGCGGCGAGCGCCAGGACCGGCGGGATGCGCGACAGCGCGCGGGGCGGGGCGGCTACCTCGAAGCTCCCCATCTTTCGTCAGTATCGGCGCGTCGACGGCGTGGCCGACCCCGCGCGCTCGACCGCGCTCGACCGCGCCAGGGCCTCAGATACAATGCCGGTCGTGAATTCGGACGAGATCCGCCGCACGTTCATCTCGTTCTACGAGGAACGCGGCCACCTCCACATCCCCAGCGCCTCCCTCGTCCCCCACGGCGACCCGACACTGCTCTTCACGAGCGCCGGCATGGTGCCCTTCAAGCCCTATTTCATGGGCCTCGCGGAGCCGCCCGCCGCGCGCATGACGACGGTGCAGAAGTGCTTCCGCACGACCGACATCGACGAGGTCGGCGACTTCAGCCACCTGACGTTCTTCGAGATGCTGGGCAACTTCAGCATCGGCGACTACTTCAAGAAGGAGGCGATCGCCTGGGCCTGGGAGCTCCTCACGGAGCGCTTCAAGCTGGACGGCGACCGCCTGTGGGTCTCGATCTACCTCGATGACGACGAGGCGCACGACCTCTGGCGCGCCATCGGCATCCCTGAGGAGAGGATCCACCGCTACGACCGCGCGCACAACTACTGGCCGCCGGGCGACTGGGACGGCATCGGGCCGTGCGGGCCGAACAGCGAGATCTTCGTGGACCGCGGCCCGCGACCCGGCTGCGAGCACTGCGCGCGCGGCGAGTGCAAGCCGAACCTCGAGCCGGACTGCGGGCGCTTCCTCGAGGTCTGGAACCTCGTGTTCATGACCCTGTACCAGGATGAGGACGGCAAGCGCACCCCGCTGCCGCGGAAGAACATCGACACCGGCTCGGGGCTCGAGCGCGTCACGACCGTGCTGCAGGGCAAGGACACCGTGTATGACACGGACATCTTCCGGCCAATTATCACCAAGATTGCAACCTATGCCGAGACAGAATACGGGAAGAACGAGTCAATCGACCGTGCGATACGAATCGTTGCGGAACACGTTCGGGCGGCGATCTTCCTCATCACCGATGGTGTCATGCCATCTAGCGATGGCCGGGGCTACGTCTTGCGGCGCTTGATCAGGCGAGCGCTGTACTTTCTCTCTCAGCTCGTTCAGCGGCGGCGTCAGCCGGGCTTCGTGATTCAGGGTATCGCTGCCTCGGTCATCGAGACGATGAACTACGCCTATCCCGAACTCAATGATCGCCGCGGATTCACGATCGAGCTGCTCAGATCCGAAGAGATACGTTTCGGCGAGGCGATGCGCCGAGGAAGGGAAGTCTTCGACTCCATGGTTCGATGTCGAGACGCGATTCGCAATCGTCTACGCGAAGCCATCGCATATGTTCGGGCCGCCAAGGTTGCCGAGCACAACCAGCACAAGCTTCGAGGTTTACTCGAGGATTACGGCTTGCCGAAGCCGACTGACATCGGCGTTGAGACCGCTAGTCGCGTTCTAATCGATGGCATCATTGAGCGGACGCATGCGGGCGAGCAGACCATGATCGCCGCGGATGCACAGAACTGGGTCAACACGATTACCGGTCCCGAGGCATTTTTACTCAGCGACACGTACGGCTTCCCCATCGAGCTGACCATCGAACTCGCACGAGAGCACGGGCTCTCCGTGCATGTCGGCGGATACCAAGCGGAGCTCGAGGCGCAGCGCGAGCGCGGGCGCGCCGCGGCGAAGTTCGAGTTCGAGGCGGCGCGCGTCGCCGCCTACACGCAGCTCAGCGGCGTCCGCGCGCGCTTCCTCGGCTACGACACGACCCGCCATGCATCGACCGTCGCCGCGATCGTGGGCGCCGCCGGCCTGCAGGAGCGCGCGGAGGCAGGCGAAGAGTGCGAGCTCGTGCTGCACGAGACGCCCTTCTACCCGGAGGGCGGCGGCCAGGCGGGCGACACCGGCGAGATCATCGCGCCGGGCATGCGCTTCGCCGTCGAGGACACGCAGTCGCCCGCCGAAGGGCTGATCGTGCACCGCGGGCGCGTCGTCGAAGGCACGGTCGCCCTGAACGACGCCGTCACGGCGCAGGTGGACGAGGCGCGGCGCCGCGCCTGCCAGCGCAACCACACCGCGACGCACATCCTGCATGCGGCGCTGCGCGCGGTGCTGGGGTCGCACGTCCGGCAGGCGGGCTCGCTCGTCGCGCCCGACCGCCTGCGCTTCGACTTCACCCACATCGAGGCGACGAAGCCCGAGCAGCTCGCCGCGGTGCAGCGGCTGGTCAACGAGAAGATCCGCGAGGACATCGAGGTCCACCCGCACGAGGAGTCCTACGACGATGCCATCGCCAGCGGCGCCATGGCGCTCTTCGGCGAGAAGTACACGGCGAAGGTGCGCGTCGTCGACATCTGCGATGAGCCGCAGGCGGACCGCTGCTTCAGCCGCGAGCTGTGCGGGGGCACGCACTGCCACCGCACGGGCGAGATCGGCACGTTCATCATCGCCAGCGAGGGCAGCGTCGGCGCCGGCCTCCGGCGGATCGAGGCGCTCACCGGCCCGCTCGCCGACGCCTGGGTGATCGACCAGCAGGAGCGCACGGCGCGCCTCGCGCGGCAGCTCAACGCCGCCCCCACAGAGATCGAGGCGCGCATCGAGGCACTGCGCGCCGAGCTCGACGCCGAACGCCGGCGCCTGCAGCAGCTCGAGCGCCAGGCGGGCCGCGCGGAGGTCGAGACGCTCCTGTCGGCCGCGGAGCAGGTCGATGGAGCCGCCGTGCTCGTCTCGCGCGTGCCGGCGACCAACGCCGAGGCGATGCGCGAGATGGGCGACCTGCTGCGCGAGCGGCTGGGCAGCGCGGTGGTCGTGCTCGGCGCGGTGCTCAACGAGCGGCCCAGCTTCCTCGCGATGGTGACGCCCGACCTCGCGAAGAAGGTCCATGCGGGCAACCTGATCAAGCAGGTGGCGGCGGTCGCCGGCGGCGGCGGCGGCGGCCGGCCCGAGATGGCGCAGGCCGGCGGCAAGGACGCGGCGAAGCTCGACGACGCCCTCGCGCTCGCGCGCCGCCTCGCGCACGACGGCCTCGCCGGAGGCGCGACGTAGCATGTCCGCGCCCGCCCGCATGATCGGCATCGATGTCGGCGAGCGGCGCATCGGCGTCGCCGTGAGCGAGGGCGCGGTCGCCGTGCCCCTCCGCGTCATCGAGCACACGAGCCGCGCGGCCGACGTCGCGCGCGTCGCGGCGATCGCGCAGGAGCACGATGCGCGCGCCGTCGTTGTCGGCCTGCCGCTCAGCATGTCCGGCGAGGAGCGCGACCAGGCGCGCCGCACGCGCGTCTTCGGCGAGGCGCTGGCGCAAGCGCTCGCCGTGCCCGTCGTCTACCAGGACGAGCGGCTGACCTCCGTGCAGGCGGGGCGCGCGCAGGCCGCCGCGACGGCGAAGCCGCGCCGCGTGCGCAACGCCGCCGGCGTGCACCCCGCGCGCCGACGCGCGAAGCCGCGCGTCGATGACGTCGCCGCCGCGATCATCCTCCAGGCCTACATCGACGCGCACGGGGCGCAGGGCTGATGCTCGTCCGTGCCGTCGGCGTCGCGGCCGCGATCTTCGCGCTTGCCCTCACGGCGGGGCTCGCGTGGTTCGTGTATCACACGCCCGGCGCCGTCTTCAGCTCCGAGAGCGAGCACGCGATCGCATCGCCGAAGATCGCGGGTCAGCCCCAGCCGGTGATCATCACCGTGCGCAAGGGCGAGAGCGCGCGCGACATCGGCCAGTCGCTCGCCGACGCCCGCATCGTGCGCAGCCGCCGCCTGTTCGAGGTGCTCGTCGGCGTGCTCGGCGTGCAGGACCAGCTCCAGGCCGGCGACTACGAGTTCGACCCCGGCATCCCGGCCGTCGAGGTCGTCCGCCGCATCGCCGAAGGACGCACCGCCTCGCGCCAGGTCACCATCCCGGAGGGCCTGCGCGCCGAGGAGATCGGCGACATCCTCGAGAAGCAGGGCGTCGTCCCGAAGCAGGCCTTCCTCGATGCGCTCGTGAAGTCCCCCTACGACACGCCGTTCCTCGCGGACGTCGAGTCCACCTCGCTCGAGGGCTTCCTCTTCCCCGCGACCTACGATTTCAACCGCCAGACCGACGCGCAGCAGGTCGTCCAGCGGCTCCTGCAGGGGTTCCAGGACAACGTCGCCGACACGATCCAGCTCGAAGGCCAGGACCTCACGCTGGACCAGGTCGTCACCCTCGCGTCGATCGTCGAGCGCGAGGCCGCCGTGCCGTCCGAGCGCCCGATCATCGCCAGCGTCTTCCTCAACCGCCTGCGCGCCGGCATCCCCCTCCAGGCCGACCCGACGGTGCAGTACGCCATCGCGCAACAGCCCGACAGCGTCCGGCAGTACGGCTACTGGAAGGAGGCGCTGACCGAGGACGACCTCCAGTACGACTCCCCGTACAATACGTACCGCAACCCGGGCCTGCCGCCGGGGCCGATCGCGAACCCCGGCCTCGACTCGATCCAGGCCGTGATCCGCCCGGCGCGCACGAACTACCTGTTCTTCGTCGCGAAGAACGACGGGACGCACGTCTTCGCGGAGACGCTCGAGGAGCACCTGCGCAACGTGCAGCAGTATCAGGGCCAGGAGCCGTAACGTGACCAAGCGCGCCGGAGTCATCGGACACCCGCTGGGGCACAGCCGCAGCCCGCAGATCTTCGAGGCCGCGTTCCGCGCCGCCGGCATCGACGCCACCTACGAGGCGTGGGACACGCCGCCGGACCTGCTCGAGGGGCGCGTGGCGGCGCTCCGCGGGGATGACTTCCTCGGCGCCAACGTCACCATCCCGCACAAGCAGGCCGTGCTGGAGCTGATCGACGGCGCCGTCGGCGATGCCGCGAAGGCCGGCGCCGTGAACACCATCGTGCACCAGGGCGACCAGCTCATCGGCCACAACACCGACGTCGCCGGCTTCGCGCGTGCCCTGCGCGAGGACGCGAAGTTCGAGGCCGCCGGCAAGCGCTGCGTGCTGCTCGGGAGCGGCGGCGCCGCGCGCGCCGTCGCCCTCGCGCTGATCCAGGCAAGGGCGAGCCTCGTGTACGTCGTCGGCCGCCAGCCGCGCAAGGTCGACAGCCTCGTGCTCGCGCTCAAGCAGAGCACGCCGCCCGGCACGACGATCACGTGGGCGTATTGGGGCGATGGCTCGTACCGCCGCGCCGTCTCCGAGGGCGACCTCGTCGTCAACTGCACGCCCGTCGGCACGGCGGGCTCCGGGACGGAGGGCGAGACCCCGGTCGAGCTCGACCTGCTCCGCGCCGGGAGCACCGTCTTCGACCTGGTGTACAACCCGATCGAGACCGCGCTCGTCGCCGGCGCCCGCGCCCGCGGCGCCACCGCCGCCGGCGGCCTCGGCATGTTCGTCTACCAGGCGGCCGAATCCTTCCGCCTGTGGACCGGGCAGGACGCCGACACCGCCGCCATGCGCGCGGCGGCGGAGCAGTCGCTCTCCCGCGCGGGGTGACGGCGGCAACGCAATCACCAACCACGGATCACCGCCCACCGCCCCGTGCCATAATCAGGCATGACCGCACCCCTGCCGCTGCTCGCCGCCTCCGACTGGGGGATCGCCGTCGCCATCGCGGTCATCCTCCTGCTCTTCCTCGCCGTCGGCTGGGTGATCCTGCAGGGCACGCGCGCGCAGCTCTACTGGCGCCGCCGCGTCGAGGAGGGGGACGTCGAAGCGATCCGCATGCTCGTCGCCGATGAGGTCGCCCGCTGGAAGACGATGCGCATGCCGCGCGGCGCCGCGCCCGCCGCCTGGCACGGCGTCCAGGGCGCCGAGCTGGTAGACATCTCCCCCGACCGTGTGCGCGTCAACGCCTCGGCCGAGGGCCAGTACGCCGGGATGGGCGCGGAGCGGCGCGAGACCAGCAGCCCCCTGCAGGAGGCCATGGCCGTCACCGCCCGCCTCGCCGAGATGCTGCTGTACGATATCCCGAACGTGCGCCTGCCTTACGCCCAGGTCGATGTCTACAGCACCTACCGCGACGAGCACGGCGCGGCCCAGCGCTGCATCCTCTCGACCATCGCCTCGCGCGAGGTCGCGGACAACCTGGACTGGGACGAGATGACGCCCGAGGAGATCGTGCGCGGGCTGGGCGGCCGCTTCTCGCTCGATGACCGCGGCAACGCCCTGCCCATCGACCCGGACGCCGTCGGGCCCTCGGGCGTGCCGGCGGTGTTCTACAAGGACGACTAGATGCTGCGCTTCCTGACGGCCGGCGAGTCCCACGGCAAGGGCCTCGTGATGATCATCGAGGGCGTGCCGGCGGGACTCCCGCTGGGCGAAGACGACATCGCGGGCGACCTCGCCCGCAGGCAGAAGGGCTACGGCCGCGGCCGCAGGCAGAAGATCGAGCAGGACCGGGCGGAGATCATTTCGGGCGTGCGCCACGGCAGGACGCTGGGCAGCCCGATCGCGCTCTCGATCACCAACCGCGACTGGGTCAACTGGACCGAGGTCATGGCCGTCGCGCCGGTCGAGGGCGGCGTCGAGAAGGTGACGCGCCTGCGCCCCGGCCACGCCGACCTCGCCGGCGCGCTCAAGTACGACTTCGACGACGTGCGTCCCGTGCTCGAGCGCGCCAGCGCCCGCGAGACCGCCGCGCGCGTCGCCGTCGGCGCCGTCTGCAAGCGCATCCTCGCGGAGTTCGGCACCCGATTCCGCAGCCATACCGTCCAGATCGGCACCGTTGATGCCGTCGTGCCGCAGGAGATCGACTGGGACGCGCTCGAGGATTCGCCCGTCCGCTGCGCCGACGCCGCGAGCGCCGAGCGCATGATCGCGGCGATCGATGCGGCGCGAAACGCGGGTGACACGCTCGGCGGCGTCGTCGAGGGGCGCGCCGAGCAGGTCCCGGTCGGCCTCGGCAGCCACGTCCACTGGGACCGCAAGATCGATGGCCGCCTCGCGCAGGCGCTGATGAGCATCCACAGCGTCAAGGGCGTCGAGATCGGCGGCGGCTTCGGCCTCACGCGCCTCACCGGCTCGCACGTGCACGATGTCATCCTGCCGCGCGAGCGGTGGGGCGACCGTCCCTGGCAGCGCGCCACGAACAACGCCGGCGGCACGGAGGGCGGCATCACGGACGGCGCCGACGTCGTGGTGCGCGTGGCGCTGAAGCCCATCGCCACGCTCCCGCGCTCGCTCCCGTCCGCCGACCTCGCGACCGGCGAGGAGATCCCGGCGCACTACGAGCGCAGCGACGTCTGCGTCGTGCCGGCCGCCGGCGTCATCGTCGAGGCGATGATGGCCATCGTGCTGGCGACCGCGGCGCTCGAGAAGTTCGGCGGCGACAGCATGGGCGAGACGGTGCGCAACTTCCGCGCCTTCCAGGCGACCACCGGCCCCCGCGCCCTGCGTGAGTAGGCGCTAGAACCGCGCGACGCGCAGCGCCAGGTCCCAGAACACGGGGCGGCGGGCGCCGGCATCGCCCCAGTGCGCGGCGATGCGCTCCGCCAGCGCCGGCAGCGGGTCGCCGTGGGCATCGGCGTAGCGGCGCGCGCCGCTCCACGTGGCGATGAAGCGCAGCAGCGAGCCGAGGTCCCAGTCGGCGCGCATCGTGAACGCTGGCGCCTCGACTTCGCCCTCGGGGAACGGCATCGTGCGATAGCGCGCGGTCAGGTAGTGCAGCCCCGGCGGGAACCAGGGCTCCACGAGCGCATAGAACGACTCGAGCGCGGCGTCGATCTCGCGGTGGTCCAGGCGGCACAGGTGATAGCCCCAGACCGCCAGCACGCCGCCCGGCTTCAGCACGCGCCGCGACTCCGCGTAGAACCGGGCGTGGTCCAGGTAGTGCGCGCCGGTCGCCACCGTGACGAGGTCGACGCAACCGTCGCGCAGCCCGCTCCCCTCCGCCGAGGCCACCCAGTAGGAGACCTGCGGATGCGGCCGCCCGCGCGCGACCTGCTCGCGGCTCAGGTCGGTCGCGGCGACGCGCCGATAGTGCGCCGCAAGCGCGATCGCGGCCTGCCCGTTGCCCGTCGCGCAGTCCCACGCCAGCTCATGATTCCCCGTCAGCGCTGCGAGGTAGGCGAACAGCTCCGGAGGGTACGTCGGGCGGGCGGCGGCGTAGGCGCCGGCGAGACGCGAAAACTCGTTCATCGCCGGAGTGTAGAGGCCCGCCGTGCGCACCCGCTACGTCCCCGGGCGGCGAAGCCGCGCCGGCGCCGCACTTCGCCCCCGGGTCTCGGATGCTCGGATCGGACGTGCCTCATATGCCAAACTGCGACGTGCGGGACGCCCGGAGACCAACGATGGGATACGACCAGGTCTGGCTGACCGGCTTCATGGCGACGGGGAAGTCGCGCCTCGCGCGGCCGATCGCCGCGGCGCTCGGCTGGGAGGCGCTCGACGTCGACGACCTCGTCCAGAAGACCGCGGGCGACGATATCCCGACGATCTTCCGGCGTGGCGGCGAAGCGGCCTTCCGGGTGCTCGAATCGCAGGTCATCGAGGAGTTGGCGGACCGCGGCCAGATCGTCGTGGCGACGGGCGGGGGCAGCGTCCTCGCCGAAGCGAACCGCGTCGCCATGCGCCGCCACGGCTGGATCGCCTGGCTCGACGCGCGACCGGAGACGATCGCGAGGCGCATCATCGAGTCGCGCGCGCGCGCGTCGGAGCGCCCGCTGCTCGACGGCGACGACCCGCTGCAGCGCATCATCGCGCTGCGGGCGGAGCGCGAGCCGCTGTACGCGCAGGCGGACTTCTCCCTCCAGACGGACGACCTCACCCCCGACCAGTGCGCGCACCAGATCCTGACGGCGTTCCAGCAGACCCGCTCGGCGCGCGGCCGCGCTGGCGGCCCGGGGACCGCGGCGTGATCGCGGTCGAAGCCGCTTCCGGCGCCTACGCGGTCCACTGCCGCGCGGGCGCGCTCGACGCGCTCGGCGCGCTCATGCGCGAGGCGGGGCTGCGCGGCGCTGCGATCCTCATCTCCGACGACGCGGTCGCCGCACTGCACGGCGGGCGCGCATGCGCTGCCCTGCGAGACGCCGGCTTCGAGCCGCATGTCGCCGCGTTCCCGGCCGGCGAGGCGAGCAAGAACCTGCGCACCGTCGAGCGCCTGTACGACGCGCTGCTCGATGCGCGCGCCGAACGCACGTCGCCCGTCGTCGCGCTGGGCGGCGGCGTCGTCGGTGACGTCGCGGGATTCGTCGCGGCGACCTACCTGCGGGGCGTCCCGTTCGTGCAGTGCCCGACGTCGCTCCTGGCGATGGTGGACGCCGCGATCGGCGGCAAGGTCGGCATCGACCATGCGCGCGGCAAGAACCTGATCGGGGCGTTCTATCCGCCGCGCCTCGTGGTCGAGGATCCGGCGCTGCTCGCGACGCTGCCCGTGCGCTCGCTGCGCGAGGGCTTCGCCGAGATCATCAAGCACGGGCTGATCATGGACCCGCCGATGCTCGACCTGCTCGAGCGCGACGCCAGCCGCTTCCTGGCCGCCGATCCCGACGCAATGACGGAGCTGGTGGCGCGCAACGCGGCGCTCAAGGCCGGCGTCGTCTCCGAGGACGAGCGCGAGGGCGGCCGCCGCACGATCCTCAACTACGGCCATACGCTCGGGCACGCGATCGAGGCGGTCACCGGCTACCGCGACGTGCGGCACGGCGAGGCGATCAGCGCCGGCATGATGGCCGCCGCGGCCATCGGCGAGGCGATGGGCGTGACACCGCCGGCCGTCGCCGAGCGGCAGCGGGCGCTGTTCGCGCGCTACGGCCTGCCGGCGCGCCTGCCGGGGATCGACGTCGATGCCGTCGTCGCGGCGACCGCGCTCGACAAGAAGGTTGCGGCGAAGCGCGTCCGCTGGGTGCTGCTCGAGGACTTCGGGCGCCCGGTCCTGCGCGACGACGTGCCGGACGATGTGGTGCGCGCGGCCGCCGCCCACGTGCTCGCCGGCTGACGCCTGCGCGTTGCTCCCGCCCGCCCGATGATCACAGCGCTGCAATCCGCCTCTGCGCAGAATGCGACATGCGCAGGAGGTGCGCCGTGGACCGATACAACGAGCAGCGGGCGACCGGCCGTGCGAACCCGGACACCGTCGATGTCGACGAGCCCGAGCAGGGCGAGCCGGAGGCGCGGGACGAGAGCCGCATGGCGCGGGAGACGCCCGCGGACCGCGTGATCCCCCGCGAGCGGCGCGGGCCGCAGGGCGCGGGCGACGCCGACGACGTGCGCGAGCGACTCGGACGCGAGCGCGGCGACCGCCCGGAGCGCACGGTCGAGGAGTAGCGTCCGGCTAGGGCTGGACGTGCACCTTGATCGCCCCCGTCGCCTTGTCGTCGGCGGTGGCGTAGGCCTCGGCGACCTGCGCCAGCGGGAAGCGATGCGTGACGAGCCGCCGCAGCGACCCGGCGTTCCGCCGCATGATCTCGATGGCGAGCTCATAGTCCGCGTGCCGCCCGGGACGGCCGTAACAGTTCGAGCCGAAGACCCGCGCTTCCTTGATGAAGAACATGATCGGGTGGAGCTGCACGGGCTTCGTGAAGGCGCCCAGCACGCTGATCCGCCCGCCCGGCGCGACGAGCAGCATCGCGGACTGGAGGGTGTCCGCGTGCCCGCCGACCGTCTCGACGACCACGTCCGCGCCGCCCACCGCCGCGTTCATCGCGCCGATGCCGGCGGCGTCATCGCCGAAGACGGCATCGGCCCCGAGCGCCTCCGCCATCGCCTTCTGGTGCGGGTGGCGCGCGGTCACGGCGACGTACGTCGCGCCCATCTCGCGCGCGGCCGCGACGGCGAGCAGGCCGATCGTGCCGGCGCCCAGCACGGCGACGCGGTCGCCGAAGCGCAGGTCGACCAGCCGCAGGCCATGCACGTTGACGGCGAGCGGCTCGCAGAGCGCGCCGAGCTCGAAATCGACTTCGTCCGGCAGCGGGTAGCAGGCATACGCCGGCACCGTCATGTACTCGCGCAGGCCGCCGGGCACGTTCAGCCCGTTCGCCTTGCGCTCCGGGCAGAGGTGGTAGTTACCGGAGCGGCACTGCTCGCAAGTCAGGCAGACCGTGAACAGCTCGAGCGCCACGCGCGCGCCCGGCTGCACCGACGTCACGCCCTCGCCGGCGGCCTCGACCTCGCCCGCTGCCTCGTGGCCCATCACGAAGCCGGGCGGCAGCGGAAACTCGCCGCGGAAGAAGTGCAGGTCGCTGCCGCAGATGCCGACGCTTCGCACGCGCACCAGCACCTCGCCGGGGCCCGGCGCGGGCTTCTCCATCTCGCGCAGCTCGAGCGCGCGCGGGCCGGTGAACACCGCTGCCTGCATCGAGGCGTCCCTCCGCTTGCCGCCGCGCACGTCGCGGCCCGCCCGGGAGTGTAACCGCTCGCGGGGCTATACTCGCCGCGCCAGGGAACCAGCACACGACCGGGTGACGGAGCATGAAGCGCCTCGAAGGCAAGGTGGCGATCGTCGTCGGCGCCGGGCAGACGCCGGGCGAGACGGTCGGCAACGGCCGCGCGACGGCGATCCTCTTCGCGCGCGAGGGCGCGACGGTGCTGCTCGCCGACCGCGACCTCACCTCGGCCGAGGAGACGCGCGCGCTGATCGTCGCGGAGGGCGGCGCGGCGAGCACGGCGGAGTGCGACGTTACGCGCGAGGAGGAATGCGCGCGGCTCGTCGCGACGTGCCTCGAGCGCTACGGCCGCATCGACGTGCTGCACAACAACGTCGGGATCGGCGCCGGGGACGCCGGCGTGGCCGGGACCGACGTCGCGCGCTTCGAGCGCATCCTGCGCGTCAACCTCGAAGGCCCGCTGCTCGTCAGCAAGCACGCGCTGCCATCGATGCGCGAGCGGCGCAGCGGCGTCATCACCAACGTCTCGTCGATCGCCTCGATCGCCAGCGCGACGGGCATGGTCGCGTACAAGACGTCGAAGGCGGCGCTGAACGCGCTGACGCAGACGCTGGCGCTGGCGAACGCGCGCTACGGCGTTCGCGCGAACGCCATCCTGCCGGGCCTGATCAACACGCCGATGGCGATCGAGGGCATCAGCCGCGCGCGCGGCCTCTCGCGCGAGGCCCTCATTGCGGAGCGCGACCGGCAGGTGCCGCTAGGGAAGATGGGCACGGCGTGGGACGTCGCGGCCGCGGCGCTCTTCCTCGCGTCCGACGAGTCGAAGTTCATCACCGGCGTGCTGCTGCCGGTCGACGGCGGGCAGAGCGCGCGCGTCGGCTGAGCGGCTGCGGGGCTCGTCCTTCCATCTTCCGCCTTCGCGTCAGTCGCTGCGCATGCCGTCGCGATGCCGCCCACCCACCGCGCGGAGAACCGGTACGATGCAGCGATGCGGGCGCTGAATCAACCGGAAAGCTGGTGGGGGTGGCACGGCTACAACCACCCGCAGCCGCTCTCGATCACGGAGATCATGGACGCCGGGACGCTGCCGCCGCGCGCCGCCGCGCTGCTCTGGGTGGCGATGGAGCGCGGCGCATCGATCATCCTCGCCGCGGACCCTCCCGGGGCGGGCAAGACGACGATCCTGACGGCGCTGCTGGCGTTCACACGGCCCGAGACCGGCGTCTACTTCACGCGCGGCTGGGGTGAGACCTTCCGGCTGCCGCCCCGCTCGGCTGATGAGACGATCTACCTGCTGATCAACGAGATCAGCGACCACCTGCCGGTGTACTCCTGGGGACCGTACGTGCAGCGCGCGTTCGAGCTGATGGCCGAAGGCTACTCGCTCGCCTCGACGATGCACGCCGATACGGTGGACGGCGTCATCGAGCAACTGCTCGAGGAGAACGACGTCGACCCGCGCCACCTGGGCCATCTGACCTTCGTGGCGCCGATCTTCGTCGGCGCGCAGGCCGGGCGGCGCGTGCGGCGGCTCAGCGAGCTGTGCGTGCTCGAGCCGCTCGGCGCCGCGTACGACCGGCACTCCGTCGCGCGCTGGCGCCCGGAGGACGACTCGTTCGAAATGCTCGCGACGCCGGCAGCGATCGGGGCCGCCGCCCGGCGGCTCGGGATGACGGACGACGAGCTGCTCGCGGAGGTCGCGCGCCGCGAGGCGTTCCTGCGCGAGCTTTCGGCGCAGGGCGTGACGGACATCGATGAGGTGCAGCGGCGCATCTTCGCCTTCTCCGGCTACGACGTCGCGGGCTAGGCTCGGCCAGCGCCGTGGCCGCCATTCCTGTGCGAATCGACCGCCGGCACCCGTCCGGGGTGCTGGATCGGGCGCATCCCGGCCGTACAATTGGAGTTATCCGGTACTGAATCGAAAGGACGGAGCGATGGCGACCCGCATCGGGATCAATGGGTTCGGGCGTATCGGGCGGCAGGTCCTGAAGGCGATCAACGAGCGGCATGCGGGCAAGCTCGAGGTCGTGGCGATCAACGACCTGGTCGACACGAAGACCAACGCCCACCTGCTGAAGTACGACTCGAACTACGGGCGCTACCCCGGCAGCGTAGAGGTCGGCGAGGGTGGCCTCATCGTCGATGGCAAGCCGGTCGCGGTCTACGCCGAGCGCGAGCCGGCGCAGATCCCGTGGGGGAAGGCGGGGGTCGACATCGTCGTCGAGTCCACCGGGTTCTTCACGGACGCGAACCAGGCACGCGCGCACATCCACGACGGCGTCAAGAAGGTCGTCATCTCGGCGCCGGCGAAGAACGAGGACGTGACGCTCGTGCTCGGCGTCAACGCGGACAAGTACGACCCGGCGAAGCACACCGTCGTCTCGAACGCGTCCTGCACGACGAACGGCCTGGCGCCGACCGTGAAGGTGCTGCTCGACAGCTTCGGCCTGATCAAGGGCCAGATGACGACGATCCACGCCTATACGAACTCGCAGCGGCTGCTCGACATGCAGGCGAAGGACCTGCGGGAGGCGCGCGCGGCGGGATTGAACATCGTGCCGACGACGACCGGCGCCGCGCGCGCGCTGAAGCTCGTGATCCCGGAGATCGAGGGAAAGCTCGACGGGGTTTCGTACCGCGTGCCGACGCCGACGGTCTCGATCGTCGAGGTCGTCGCGCTCGTCGAGAAGGCGACGAGCGCGGACGAGGTGAACGACGCGCTGCGCAAGGCGGCCGCCGGTCCCATGAAGGGAATCCTGGCGGTCTCGGACGAGCCGCTCGTCTCCATGGATTTGAAGGGGTCGGAGTACTCCTCGACCGTCGACGCGCTCACGACGAACGTGGTCGGCGGCGACCTGGTCAAGGTCGCGTCGTGGTACGACAACGAGTGGGGCTACTCGTGCCGCACGGCGGACCTCTGCGCGTTCATCACCGACAAGGGGCTCTAGCGGGCGCAGCCTTCGCCGGCCCGACGAGATGCGACGGACGGAGGCCTGACGGCCTCCGTCTCCATGTGCGGAGGTGGCGATGATCCCGGTGCGCGCCATCGGGGTGTCGGAGCAGGCGGCACACCGGCCCGAGCCCCCGTACCGGCTGTTCATCGCCACGAGCCTGGCCGTCGCTGCCGGCGGCGGATTCGTGCTGGCGCTGCTGCTGCCGCTCGCGCGCGCGCTCGCGTGGGACTGGGGACGCAGCTGGCAGCCGGCGGCGCAGGCGCACGGGCAGCTGCAACTCGGCGGCTTCGTCGCCATCTTCATCGCCGGCATGGCGTTGCGGGTGATGCCGCGCTTCTCGGGACGGCCGCTGGCGTTCGCGAGCACCGGCGCCGCGATCGCGCCGCTGCTCGCCGCGGCCGTGCTGCTGCGCGCGGCGGCGCTGCCCGCAGCGGACGGCGCCGGCCGCGACGTCGTGCTGGTCGCCAGCGCCGTGCTCGGCGCCGCGGGGGCGCTGCTCTTCGCCGCGATCGTCTGGGGCACGCTGCTGTCGCGCGAGAGCCGCGCGGAGGCGACGGCGTGGTTCTTCCTGCTCGGCGCGGCGGCGCTCGCCGCGCAGTCGGTGCTGCTGCTCGCGTTGACGGCGGAGATGGTGCGCGACTCGCTCGAAATGCTGCCGCCGGCGAAGGACGAGGCGCTCGTCACGCTGCAGCTCTACGCCTTCGCGGTGATGTTCATCGGCGGCGTGGGCACCCGCGCGGTGCCGACGCTCACGGGGAACGAGCGACCGCAGGCCGCGGCGCGGGTCGCCGCGTTCGCGCTCGCTGCGGGCGCGGCCGTGGCGAGCGGCGCGGAGGCGTGGTCGGGATTTCGCGGCGCCTCGGAGGCGCTCGCGCGGGCAGCCGACGTCGGGCTGCTCACGGCGGCGGGCGGCGTGGCGGCACTCGCCTGGGGGACGGGCGTCGTGCGGCCGCGAGCGGACCGCGTCGCCGCCGCGTCGCACCTGCCGTTCTGGTTCGTCCGGGCGGGTGTCGGGTGGATGGTGATCGGCGCCGGCCTGCTCGCGTGGTACGCAGCGCACGCGCTCCACGACGGGCGGCCGCCCGACAGCTTCGAGGCGGACGCCGCACGGCACACGTTCACGCTGGGCGTCGTGACGATGCTCATCCTCGGCATGGGGATGCTGTTGTTGCCGGAGTTCGCCGGGCGGCGGCTGCAGCGCCCAAACGAGCGCGTGCTCCCGACCGCCATGCTCGTGGCGCTGAACGCGGCGGTCGTGCTGCGCGTGTGGCCGGCGATGCGCGGGCTGCACTGGCTCTCGGACGACCGCTATTGGCCGATGGCGGCGAGCGGAGCGCTCGCGGAAGCGGCGGTGCTGGCGTTCGCCCTGATGTTCGCGCAGAGCGCGTGGGAGCAGCGCACGCCCGCCTGGGGTGCGCGCCCGGGCCAGCACTGACACCGTATCGCGGGGGGCCGCCCGCGCGTTATCATCGCCGCCACGAGAGGCGGGCGATGGCCGACGTGACGATCCACACTGCGCACGGCGAGATGCCGGGGTACCTCGCGTCGCCTCCGGAGGACGGGCCGTGGCCCGGCGTCGTCGTCATCCACGACGCGCTCGGGATGACGCGCGACCTGCGGCGTCAGGCGGACTGGCTGGCGTCCGAGGGGTTCCTCGCCCTTGCGCCGGACCTCGAGTACTGGGGCAACCGCGTTCGCTGTGTGATCTCGTTCGTGCGCGATGCCACACGCCCGCTGAGCGAAATCGATGCCTCGCGCGAATGGCTCGCCGGCCGCGACGACTGCACCGGCACCGTCGGGGTGATCGGCTTCTGCATGGGCGGCGGCTTCGCGCTCGCGCTGGCGCCAGGGCACGGCTTTGCGGCCGCCAGCGCGAACTACGGCGTCCTGCCGCGCGATGTCGAGCGTCGGCTCGGTCAGGCGTGTCCGGTCGTCGCGAGCTACGGCGGCAGGGACCGGACGCCCGGGATCCGGGGGGTGCCCGACCGGCTCGAGTCGGCGCTCGCCGCCGCGGGCATCCACCACGACGTGAAGGTGTACCCGGAGGCGGGCCACGGCTTCCTGAACGACCACGACCCGTCCGAAGTGCCGGGCTGGGTGCGGCTGCTGGGGCGGTTCGGCGCGAACGGCTACAACGACGCCTCGGCGCGAGACGCGCAGCGGCGGATCAGCGCCTTCTTCCGGCGGTATCTGGCGCACGCGGGCAATTAGGCTTGGGTCCCCTGACCCTTCGGGGCTTGACAGGCGCCACACCGCGGCCTATCGTAGTGAACATTCACTATGGTGACAAGGCGACCCCCCTCCACGGACCGTACCCGGCAGGCGAACGCGAGCGGCCGGCGCCCCACCGGCACCCGTGCCCGGCGCATGCCGGCCGAGGCGCGGCGGCAGGCGATCCTGGCGGCCGCGATGCGCGTCTTCGCCGCCAAGGGGTACGCCGGCGCCGGCACGAGCGACGTCGCGCAGGCCGCCGGCATCGGCGAGCCGACGATCTACCGCTACTTCGCGAACAAGCGCGAGCTGTACGAGGCGGCGCTCGAGGAGACGGGCGCGCACATCTCGCAGAGCTGGCGGCGGATCGCCGCGGAGCACCCGCGCGCGATCGAGGCGATCGCGCATCT
Source organism: Dehalococcoidia bacterium (assembly GCA_035650575.1). Classification (GTDB taxonomy): domain Bacteria; phylum Chloroflexota; class Dehalococcoidia; order DSTF01; family JACRBR01; genus DASRHM01. The sequence continues at coordinate 40,154 of DASRHM010000027.1, forward strand.
CGCGAGCTGGTACATCGCCGAGCTGCAGGCGCACCCGGAGGCGATGGTGCTGCGGCTGCGCTCGCTCGCCGAAGGCGACGCCGAAGCGATGGCGGGCGCGCGCGAGCGCTACGCCGAGCTCGAGCGCTTCGTGGGCGAGCTATACGCGCGAGCACAGGAACAGGGCGACGCGCCGGAAGCCGTCTCGCCGCGCGCGGCGGCCTGGCTCTTCATGGCGGTGGGTTCGTATTTCGACGTGAACGCGCTGGTCAGGCGCCCGACGCTGGACCAGCCCCAGCTCGCGGAGCTGTTCAGCGTCCTGGCGCGCGCGCTCTGGCAACCGAACGCGGAGGGAGTGACGGGATGAGCAAGAACTACGACGCGATCATCGTCGGCGCGCGCTGCGCCGGCTC
>DASRHM010000028.1:0-4102 GCA_035650575.1 Dehalococcoidia bacterium
CGCGGCAGGTTCGCGGACGACCGCCTGCGGCGCCTGACGGCGAACATCATCGACCGGCTCGGGGCGCCGCCGCCGTAGCGAGGAGCAGGAGATGCGGCTGCGCGATAAGGTGGTGCTGATCGCCGGCGCGGGCGGGCGGCAGGGGACGACGGTGCCCGTGCTCTTCGCGCGGGAGGGCGCGAAGGTGATGCTCGCGGGCCTCGACCCGGCGGAGATCGAGCGCGTGGTCGCGCACATCGAGCAGGAAGGCGGGGCGGCGGCCGGACGCGCGGCTGACCTCACGGTCGCGGCGGAAGCCGAGGCGGCGGTGCGCCAGACGATCGAACGCTTCGGCAGGATCGACGTGCTCTACAACAACACGGGCATCTACCTGGGCGGCGAGCAGCGCGCCGGGGAGACGCCGGAGGGGGACTGGGACCGCCTGCTGGCCGTCGACGTGAAGACGCACTTCCTGGCGGCGCACTATTCCCTGCGCGAGATGGCGCGGCAGCAGTCCGGCTGCGTGATCAACGTTGCGGCGGCGCGCGCGGCGCGGCTCGGCGGCAACGTGGCGTACGCCGCCGCGAAGAGCGCGATCATCGGCATGACGCGCAAGATGGCGGCGGAGTACGCGCGCGACAACGTGCGGGTCAACTGCATCTGCCCGACGAACATCCAGGCATCGGCGGAGCCGCTCGACCCGCGGCCGCCGGCGCTGCGGGTCGAGCGCGACGGCACGCCGGAGGACGTCGCGTACGCGGCGCTGTTCCTGGCATCGGACGAAGCCGCATGGATCACGGGGATCGAGCTGGTGGTGGACGGCGGCGCCGAGGTGATGGGCTGAGGCGCGGAGCCGGACGATGGCGGAGGACGGTGGAAGGTGAACGGCGCGGCCGTGCCGCCGACGGTGGAGGGCCCGAAGACGGAAGCGGGAGCCGGCCGGTCGCGGAAGCGCCGATCCTGCGACCGGGGCGGGCCGCCCGCGAGGCACCGGCGTCGTTTCGTCGCGCGCGGCGTCACGCGGCCGGACGGTCAGGCGAAGATGCGCTGCAGCCCTTCGATCCCGGAGCTGACGATGTACGCGACGGCGATGTAGTTGATCGTCTTGCCGACGAACATGACGGAGACGAAGCGGCGCATGCTCATGCCGGCCACGCCGGCGGCGATGCCGCCGACGTCGATGAACGGGTTGGGCACGGCCGCGACGCAGAAGAGCGTCGCCGTCCCATGGCGGCGCATGAGGCGCACGAGCATGCGGCCGCCGCGGCTGTTGCCGATCACCGAGCGGCCGCCGACGCCGGTCGAATAGCCCGTCAGCTCGCCGAGCGCGGAGCCGGCGGCGACGAGGACGCCGATGACGATCGGCTGCGGCAGCGGCACGAACGGCACGGGGTCGAGCAGCAGGCCGAGCGTGATGCCGGCGAGCGCGCCCGGGACGGGGATGAACATCGACGCGGAGCCGATGACGGCGCTCATGAACACGCCCAGATAGCCGAGGCGCTCGACCAGCTTCACGCCGCCGACCGTGTAGGCGATCACGATCGCGGCCGTCATGCCGACGAGCGCGAGGACGATGCCGACGATCGCGATGCGCTGGTTCGCGGAGGCCTCGAGGACCTCCTCGACGCCCTCTTCCTCCTGCTCGAGCGGGGCGATGAGCCGCTCGATGCGCCCGAGCAGGCCGGGCCGGGACCGCGGCGCCGCGGCGGGCTTGGGGGTGGCTTTCACGGACAAACGATACCGGATGACGCGCGCGCGGCCGCCCCGCGCGTTACCCGAGGTGGAAGCGATATCCCACGTTGCGCACGGTCTCGATGAACGTGTGGGTGCGGTCTTCGATCTTGCTGCGCAGGCGGCGGATGTGCACATCGACGGTGCGCGAGCCGCCGTAGAAGTCGTAGCCCCAGACGCGGTTGAGGAGCGCCTCGCGCGTGAACACCTTGTCGGCGTTGGTCGCCAGGAAGCGCAGCAGCTCGTACTCCTTGTAGGTCAGCTCGACGGGCCGGCCGGCGATGTAGACCTTGTAGTTCGCGAGGTCGATGTGCAGGTCGCCCTGCCGCAGCACGTTGTCGCTCTCGACGCCGGACTTGACCCAGATCGCGTGCCGGATGCGCGCGGCCACCTCGGCGGCGGGCGCCGGCAGGACGATGAAGTCATCGAAGCCGAGCGTCAGGTCGAGGCGCGGCAGGTCGTCGGCGCGGACGGCGGCGAGGGAGGCGACGCCGAGGGGCAGGTCCGGCGAGCGCAGCAACGCGGCGAACGGCGCGCGGTCGCGGGCACCGATGAGGTTGAGGACGACGAGCGCCGGGGTCTCCTCGCGCGGCGCGGCGAAGGCGTCGGCCGCCGTGGCGGTGGCGACGGCATAGCCGGCCGCCGCGACGTCCGCCGCGAACTGCTGCAGCTCCTCGGAGGCGTCAACGAGCAGGACGGTCGGCATGGGCGCCACTCCCGGTGCGCGGAAGTATAGCGGAGGGCGATGGGACGCCGATCAGGCGCCGGCGCCGCGCCGTTCGCGGTAGGCGCGCGCCTTCGCGCGGTTGCCGCAGACGCGCATGGAGCACCAGGCGGCGGACTGGTTGCGGGAGCTGTCCCAGAACGCCCAGCCGCACGTGTCCATGCGGCAGGCCTTGAGCCGGGGCCAGGTGCCGTCGGCCATCGCGTGGTGGACGATGTGCAGGATCTCGGCGAGCGCCCCGTCGACGCCGCCCGCGCCCGGCGCGAGGGTCGCTTCGCCTTCCGGGGAGAAGCGCAAGACGTAGCGCGCGCGGTCCGCGAACTCGTTCAGCGTGCGGATCGCGGCGTCGTCCGGCGGACTGCCGTTGTTGGCGCGCAGCAGGGCCCGGAGCGCCTCGCGCACCTCGCGCGCGCGTCGCAGGTCGTCCTGCGTGGCCCTGGCGCCGCCGCGGAGGAGACCGCGCTCGGCGAGCCATGCCGCGAGGGCGGCGGGCGTCGTGATGGCGTCGTCGTCCTCCTCGCGGGTGTTCACGAAGTCCTCGACGAGGCGGAGGCGGCCGGGGGCGGGCTGGCGTGCGGCCATCGCGGGCCTTTCGCTGCTGTCGGCGCCTGTCAGGAGGCGCCCTCAATAACCATCTTAGCGCATTGACAGGTGACGCGCTGTTAACTACTATAACCGTATTGCTGGTGATTCACCAGGTGGCGCCAGATCCGGATAGCGGCGACTCCGGCGCCTCGCGAAGATGCCCGATGGCAGGCCCATCCGGAGGTTCGACATGACGACCGGCGACCCCTTCCTGCTGAAGACCCTGGGCGAAGAGCGGCTCGAGGAGCTGCGCCGCGACGCCGCGATCGAGCGGGCGATGGCGCGGGCGATGCCGCGCTGGCGGCGTCTCGCGGCGTCGGCGCTGTTGCGCGCGGGGCTGCGCGTGCTGCGGCACCCCGAGCCCCGCGTCGTCCTCGAGCGCGCGGGCCTGGCCTGCCGGCACGCGCCGGCGGCCGATTGAACGCGGCTCCGGCGCCCGCCTATACTCGTCGCACATCCCTCCCCCGCGACTGGAGTGCGACATGACGATCGACTTCGGCTGGTTCCTCCCGACGATGGGCGACTGCGAGGTCATCGGCCCGCCGACCCGCGAGGCGACGGCCGACTACCTCGTGCAGGTCGCGCGCGCTGCGGAGGACGCGGGCTTCGTGTTCGCGCTCGTGCCCGCCGGCACGACGTGCCAGGACGCCTGGCTCGCATCGGCGGTGGTCGCCGCGCGGACCGAGAAGCTGAAGTTCCTCGTCGCGATGCGTCCCGGCTTCGTGGCGCCGACGCTCGCCGCGAAGATGTCGAACACGCTCGACCAGCTCACCGGCGGCCGCGTGCTGATCAACGTCGTGACGGGCGGCTTCCCGGCGGAGCTGGCGGCGGACGGCGACTTCACGGAGCACGACGAGCGCTACGCGCGCACGCAGGAGTTCATGGAGGTGGTGCGCCGCGCGTGGCTGGAGAAGAAGTGGGACCACGAGGGGCGCTACTTTCGCGTGCAGGGCGGCAACGTGCTGCCGCGCCCGTACCAGCAGCCGTGCCCGCCGTTCTACTTCGGCGGCGCGTCCGAGGCGGCGCGCGAGGTCGGCGCGCGCATGGCGGACATCTACCTCCTCTGGGGCGAGACGCTGGAGA
>DASRHM010000029.1:0-44858 GCA_035650575.1 Dehalococcoidia bacterium
CCGGCGTTCACGCTGCCCCACGCCTCCGAACTGACCGGCGCCGGCAGAGTGTACGTCTTCCGCGTCGACCGCGAGCGCCTGGCGCTGCGCGCGTACGCGACAAGCGTCCCGGCGTCGGTGCTGAACGAGCTCTATGCCAGCGCCGGCGGGAGGATGTCGGCGGAGGCGTTGCTCCGCGCGGTGGACCCTGCCGGCCTCACGGTGCTGCACGATGAACCGCTCGATCCCGCGCTCGCCGCCGCCCTTCCGTCGGCGGGAGACCGCTGACGCGCCATTGAAGCCAGATGCAGGGGGCGGGACGGGGCCACTACGGGCTTTTGCTGAGTGATGCTGGAATCGGCGAACAGCACACTGGGGCGAGGCCGGAATCGAGGTCAGAGATGCGCCTGATCGTCACCATCCCCGCGCTCAACGAGGCCGCGACGATCGCGTCGGTGATCGAGGAGATCCCGCGCCAGATCCCCGGCATCGACCGCGTGCAGGTGCTCGTCATCGACGATGGGTCGCGCGACGGCACAGCCGAGATCGCCCGTCGCGCCGGCGCGGACTTCGTCATCTCGAACCGCGTCAACCGCGGGCTCGCGGCGACGTTCAAGACGGCGCTCATCGAGGCCGTGAACCGCGGCGCGGACATCATCGTGAACACCGACGCGGACAACCACTACGACCAGACCCGCATCCCCGAACTGATCTCGCCCCTGCTCGCGGGCGACGCCGACATCACGATCGGCAGCCGGCTGATCGACGAGCTGCCGATGAAGCCGGCCAACAAGTATGGCAACAAGACCGCGAACTTCATCATGCAGCGCCTGCTGCACCTGCCGGACATTGACGTCTCGACCGGCTTCCGCGCTTACACGCGCGAAGCGGCGCTCAAGCTCAACGTCCTCTCGGACCATACCTACACGCACGAGACGTTGCTCAACGCGCTGGACCAGGGCCTGCGCATGTTCAACGTGCCGATCGCCGCACGCCATGTCGCGCGCCCGTCGCGCCTCATCAAGAGCATCGGCAGCCACGTCTGGCGCGCTGGCGCCGTCATTCTGCGCAGCTTCCTGCTTTACCGCCCGATGCAGGTATACGGCACCGCCGGAGGGCTCCTTTTCGCGGCAGGAGCGCTGCCCTTCGCGCGGTTCGCCTGGCTTGCCTCCTCCGGCGACTCGAGCGGGCACATCCAGTCGCTGATCATCGGTGCCGCGCTCTGGTTCCTTGGCGGCCAGATGCTCATCACGGGCATGCTCGCACTCGCCATCAGCTGGAACCGCAAGATGACCGAAGAAGTGCTCTTCCGGCTCAAGCTCGAGCACGCGGCGAACGGATCGGAGGCGCGGCGCGCGGCGCGCCGCTCCCTGCCCCTCCTCGAGGCGCTCGACCCGGAACGCGAGGCGACGGACGAGGTGGAAAGGAACGCGGATGCAGCGTGACGGCATCACGAGCATTGGGATCATTGGCGCCGGCGTCGTCGGCGGCGCGCTCCGCGACTACCTGGCGTCCCAGGGTCGCGACGTCCGCGTCTACGACCCGCCGAAGGGCTATCACGCCGTGGAGGGCATCGCGACGGCCGACGTCGTGTTCATCTGTGTGCCCACACCCTACGTGGTCGGCCGCGGGTTCGACGACACCTTCCTGCACCAGGCCATCGCCGTCGTCCCGACACCGAAGGTCATCGTAATCAAGTCGACGGTGCTTCCCGGCACGACCGAGCTGTTGCAGGAGCGCCACCCGCAGCATCGCTTCCTGTTCAACCCGGAGTTCCTGCGCGAGGCGACGGCGCACGAGGACTTCCTTCGCCCCGACCGCCAGATCGTCGGGCACACCGACCGCAGCGCCGCGCTGGCGGATACGGTCATGGCGCTCCTGCCGCGCGCGCCGTTCGAGCGCACCTGCCCGGCAAGCGAGGCCGAGATGGCGAAGTACATGGCCAACTGCTTCCTCGCGCTCAAAGTGATCTACGCCAACGAGATCGCGGACCTCTGCGAGCGCCTGCAGATCGACTATGACGGCGTACGCGCCATCGCCGGCGCGGATGCGCGCATCGGCCCCTCCCACCTCGACGTGTTCGACGGCGGCTACCGCGGTTACGGCGGGAAGTGCCTGCCAAAAGACAGCAAGTCGCTGCTCGACCTCGCGCGCGCGGCCGGCGTCGAGCTGCAGCTCCTGCGCGCGGCCGACCGGGTGAACGCACGCCTGCGCGACCAGGATCACGTCGCGCCGCCGGTGGTCCTGCCGCTCGTCAACGAGCTCATCGCCGCCGCCGAACGCGCCGCCTGATGGAACGCCGGGCGCCGCAGCGGATGCGCATCACGCTCATCGGCTCGATGCCGCCGGCGCGCGGGGTCAGCGCGTACACGGCGTCGCTCGCCGGCGCGCTGGCTCTCCGCGACGACGTCGATCTCGACGTGCTGAGCTTCCGCTCGCTCTACCCCAAGCTGCTCTATCCCGGCGGGGCGCCCGACGCACGCTCCGACACCGGCATCGACAACACGCTGCCAGTGCGCCGGTCGCTCACGTGGTGGAACCCGGTCGGCTGGATCGCCGCGGGCTTCCGTCTTCGCGGCGACATTGTCCATGCACAGTGGTGGAGCTTCTTCCTCGCGCCGGCGTATGCCGCCGTGCTCGCCGTCGCACGCCTGCGCGGCAAGCGCGTGGTGCTCACGGTGCACAACACCGAGCCTCACGAGCGCGGACTCCTGCGCCGCGTCGCTAATCGCGCCGTCCTCCCGTTCGCGCACTGCATCATCGTCCACGCGCTGGCGAACGCCCGGTCGCTCACCGCCGGCCGCGCCGCAGCGAGCGTCGCGATCGTCCCGATCGGCATCGCCGCGCAGTCGCGGACGCCGCGCGACCGCGCCGATGCGCGCGCGGCGCTCGGACTGCCCGCGCATGCGCCGCTGGTGCTGTTCTGCGGGCACATCCGCGGCTACAAGGGCGTCGACGTGCTCTTCGAGGCCTTCTCGCAGGTGGCCGACCGGCTGCCGGACGCGCAGCTGCTCGTAGCCGGCCAGTTGTGGCGCGACGCCGCCGTCACCGAGGCGCGCGCGGACGAACTGGCCGCACGGCTCGGCGGCCGCGTGCACGCCCGCTTCCGTTATCTCACCGGCGAGGAGTTGCACGACTGCTACAGCGCTGCTGACCTCGTGGTCTTCCCGTACCGCCGGTTCGACGCGCAGAGCGCGGCCGCGAGCGACGCGCTCGCGTATGGCCGCGCCATCGTCGTCACGGACGTCGGCGGCCTCCCGGAGCTCGTCGACGACCCCGCCGCGGTCGTGCCGCCGTCCGACGCGAGAGCGCTCGCAGAGGCGATCACGCGCGCCTTGACCGATGCCACCCTGCGGGCGCGTCTGGAGGATGGCGCGGCGCGGCGCGCGCGATCCCGCTCGTGGGATGCGATCGCGGATGCCACGGTCGCCGTCTACGCGTCGCTGCACGGCGGCGCGCGCCGCACCGAGCTGCAGGGAGGCGATGCCTGATGGCGCGCGTGCTCGTGCTCTCGAGCTTCCCTGTCTATCCCGCCAACGATGGCGGCCGCGTCCGGGCGCACCAGGTCGCGGCCTCGCTGGCGGGAGTACACGACGTGACCGTCGTCTGTCCGCGCCTCGCGGATCCCGTGCCCGGCTCGCTGCCGTACCGCCTGCGCGACATCGCCGGCGCCGGCCCGCGCCGCCAGCTCCTCGACCCGCCCTTTTTGCGCCGGCTCGTCGCGATCGTGCGCGAAGAACGCCCGGACGCGATCGTGCTCGAATACGTCTGGCAGGGCCTCCACGCGACGCTCGCGAGCGCCCTCACCGCAACGCCGCTGATCGTCGACGCGTTCGACGTCCTGCGCACCCGGTTCCGCCGCGCGCACCACCCGCTGTGGCCGGTCGTCGCCGCGTACGAGCGCGCCGTGCTCGCGCGCGCGCGGCAGGTCCTCGCGATCTCACCGCGCGACCTCGAGGAGTTCGCGCGCATGGGGATCGCCCGCCAGCGCCTGCTGCTCGTACCTGGCGGCGTCGACGCAGCTGCGTTCCACCCGGACGAGGCGGCCCGCGCCCGCACGCGAGCCGGCCTCGGCGTCATCGATGCGACGCCGCTGCTCCTCTTCTTCGGCCAGCTCGAGTACGCGCCGAACGCTGAAGCGCTGCGCCTGCTCTGCTCCGAGATCATGCCCCGCCTCGACGACCGCCACCGGCTCGTCGTCGCCGGACGCGGGCGCGTCGATCCGGCCGTGATCGATGCGGCCGGGGGCCGCGCGCGCGTACTCGGGCCGGTGGACCGTATCGCCGACTACATCAACGCCGCCGACGCTGTCGTCGCACCGCTGCGGAGCGGCAGCGGCGTGCGCTTCAAGCTGCTCGAGACTGTGGCTTGCGGCGTGCCTGCGGTGACGACCGCGGTCGGCGCCGAAGGGCTCTCGCCGTCACTGATCGACTCCCATGTCGTCATCCGCGACGACTGGCCCTCGTTCGCCGCGGCTGCGGAGGCCGTGTGCCACTGGCCGCGGAGCGCTCCGAGCCGGGAGTTCCTCGCGGCGCACGACTGGCGCCGGATCGCCGCGGCGGTGCGGATATGAATCTGCGTGCGCTCCTCTGGCCGGCGAGCTCCGTCGCGTCACTGGGGGTCGCGCTTTACGCCTTCGTCCTCCGCGAGCAGCGCGTCGCCGTGCCGGCGCGCCCCGGTGCGATGATCGCCCCGGCGCCGCCGCTGGAGGCGGCGCCCGGCCGCACGCCCGCACGTGTGGTCGACCACCCCCAGGCGCGGGCCGTCGCCAGCTGGCTCGTGCTCCTGATCGTGGCCACGGCCGCCGGCGTAAGCCGTCTCCGCTACATCGTGTCGTTCCACGGCACGTTCGGCAGCGGCGACGCGCACAGCGTCCTCGTGCACGCGCTGCTGATGCGCTCCGGGACGCTGCGCGCCGCCCCCGACCTCGTGATCTCGGGCGACACGTTCGGACAGCCGCCCCTGATCCCGGCGCTCCTCGCCGCAGTGTCGCGCGCGACCACGCTCTCGCTCGAGCAGACCACGCTCATCGTGACGCCGGCACTCACGGTCGCGGCCATCATCGCCCTGACGCAAGTGCTTCGCCGCCGGTTCGGCTGGGCGTTGGCGCTCGCGTCCGGATCGCTCATCGCGATCCTGCCGAAGCTCTCGTTCGACTCCACAGAGCCGGAGAAATCCCCGTACGTCCTCGCGTGCGTGATCTTCGCGCTCGCCGCGATCGATGCCAGCCGCGATCGGCCGCGTCTGGTCGTCGTCGCCGGGGCGTTCACGGCCCTCGCGATGCTCGCCCACACGACGGGATACCTGTTCCTTCCCGTCCTCGCGTTCTCCTACGTGCTCGTGCAAGGCCGTCCGTACGCGCGCGCGCTGAACCGCAACGCGGCGCTCGCGCTCGTGCTGCCGGCGGCCGCCGTGATCGTGTATTTCGCGCTGGCGCGGTGGTTCCCTCACGCGGCGCCCACGGGGTCTGCCGGTGCAGGGGACGGCAACGTCGTGCCGCCGTTCGTGCAGCAATACATCGACGCCTTCACGAACCTGGCCCACGGGCGCGTCGGCGACCGCGCGTGGCACGCCTACTTCAACGGGCTGCGCACGCAACTTGGCACGCCCGTGCTCGTCCTCGCCATCGCAGGGTTTGCGCGCGGGTGTTACGCGCTGGTCGTCGAACGCGACGGTCGGATCGCGCCGTTCGTGATCTGGGCTGCCTGGATCACGCTCGCGTTCGGGATCCAGTACCCGTCGGCGTCGCATGGCAGCCGCTATCCCAGCTACGTCACCCCGGCCTATCTCGTGCTCGCGGCCTACTTCGTGGCGTCGCTGCCGTGGACGTCGCGCTTTGGCTACGCCGGCACGGCCGCGCTCGCGCTGTTCGTCTCCTTCGCCGGCTGGACGTACGCCAGCGCACCCGACCCGGGCCTGCGCGACCTGTACCAGTCGCATCAGAAGGCCGCGCACTACATCGACGACCAACGCCTGCTCGATGACGGCGGCATGCTGTACCTCGGCTGGCCTTCGGTCACGCTCAACGTGCTCGAAGGGCGGCCTGAGTACCAGGACCGGCTCTACGAGTTCGGCTTCGGCCAGCGCCCGCTCGACGAATTCACGCCGCAGTTCATCGACGCGCGCGGCATCAAGTACTTCCTCTACGACAAGACCGGGAACGACTACTTCCACTCGGCCGACGTCGTCCGCAACCAGCTAGCCGACACGATGGTGCTGCGGGAGGTCGCGACGTTCACCGGCCGTCCCGGCTCCTACGTGACGCTCTATGAGCTGTACGACCGTACGCCGTGGCGCCCCGGCGATGTTGCCAGCTGGTTCGGCCGGACGCCGGCAAGCGCGCCAGCGGACCTGCTCGCGAACGGAGACCTCTGCGCGTCGACGGACGGCGGCGCCGCCGGCTGGGAGGAGAACGGCTGGGTGCAACTCGTGCCGGCGCGGCCCACGGGCTCCGGCTGCGGGGTCCTCGTCCTGAACGCGAACGAGTACGGCGGCGCCCGCCAGGAGGTGACTGGCATCGAAGGCGGGGCACCGGTGAGCGTGCTCGTCGCGCTCCGCCAGGCAAACTGGGACTCGGCGCGCACCGCACGCGTTTCGATCTACGGGGGCCCCAAGAACGGGCTGCTCGGCCAGTACGACCTGAACCTGTCGGACAACCCGAGTTACGCCGCGGTCGAAGCGTTCGTGCCGGACACTGCTACGCCGCTCCGCGTGGTCATCGCCAGCGGCCCCGGGGACGATGGCGACCTCATCATCGAGCGGGCGGCGCTCGTGCCGGGCCGCCTGTCCGATGTGCTGTCGGGCGTGCCGGCGCGATAGGGGTGACGATGCGCATCCTGCAGGTCTCTTCGCATTACCCTCCGTACCACACGGGCGGCGCCGAGCGCTGCTGCGCGGCGCTCAGCAGTGCGCTCCAGGCAGCCGGGCACGAAGTCCTCGTCGCCGCGCCGGTGCCCGCGGGCACGTACGACGGGGTGCGCGCGAGCGGCCTTCCGCGCCGCCGCGCGCCCATGCCCGTGCGCAAGCTCGCGCTCGACTACGTGAACCGGGGGGCGAGCCGGGCGCTGCGCCGGACGATCGCCGCGTTTCGACCCGATGTCGTCCAGTTCCACAACGTGTACGGGATCGGCTCGTGGCTCGTCGCAGACACCGCCCGCACCGTGCCCGCCGTCCTCACGCTGCATGACTACTGGCCCGTGGACCTGGTAGCACCAAGTTACATCGATGGCACGCTGCGCTACCCGCCGCGGGCGCGCGCGCTAGCGCCCATGCTCGCTGTTCATCGCGCGCTGCACGGCCGCGCGCTGCGCGATGCGACGCTCGTCGCCCCGAGCCGGTTTCTCGCCGGACGCGTCGGCCGCGCGCTCTCGCGCGTGGTGGGCGTCGTGCCGAACGGCGTCGACGCAATGGACGGCGTCGCGGGCCCGCGATCGAATCGCATCCTCTTCGTCGGCCGGATCGTGCGCGAAAAAGGCATCGGGCTCGTGCTGCCGGCGCTCACGCGCATCGCCGCGGAGGCCGGCTGGCGCGTCGACGTCGTCGGCGATGGACCCCTGCGTCCGACGCTCCAGGCGCGCTTCGCGGACTTGGAGTGGCACGGCTCCACCGACCCGCGGCCGTTCTACCGCGAGGCCTCGGTCCTGGTGGTCCCCTCGATCTGGCCGGAGAACGCCCCGTGCGTCGTGCTCGAGGGCATGGCGCACGGCGTCGCCGTGCTCGCCGCGGCGGCCGGCGGCGTCCCGGAGCTGGTCCGCCACGGCGAAACCGGGCTGCTGCACCGCCCGGGCGATGTGGCGTCCTTCGCCGCCAGCCTGCGCGAACTGCTTGCGGACCCCGCCCGCCGCGACGCGCTCGGCACCGCCGCGCGAGCAGCGACGCGCGACCTCACCTGGTCCGCGGTCAGCGAGCAATACCTGCGCGTCTACGAGCGCGCGCTCGGGCGGTGCGGCGCCCCGCAAGTCCCTGATGCGCGCATGGCGGATATCGCCGCATAGGAGGGCTCGTCATGTATCGCACTGGACACGACCTGCACGACGACGAGATCCGCGAGCGCTACTCGCACATCGTCAAGCACGTATCGATGCCGCGCTACTTCTACCGGCACGTCGCCGGGCGCGTGGCGACGATCCGGCCGCTGCGCACGGTGCTCGATATCGGCTGCGGCAACGGATACCTGCTCGAAGCGATCGCCGAACGGCGTCCGGGACTCTCGTTGTATGGTCTCGAGCCGTCCCCCGGGCTCGCTGCCGCCGCATCGGCCCGCGCGGACGGTCGCTGGACCATCGTGCAGGGATCGGCCGCCGCGCCGCCATTCCCGCCGGCTGCGTTCGACCTCATCACGATGACCGAGGTGTTCGAGCACCTGAAAGAGCCGGCACCGACGCTGCTTGCGCTGCGCACCTTGCTGCGGCCGGGCGGACGCCTCCTCATCACCACGCCGAACATGTCGGCGTACAGCCCGTTCTGGCGGCTCGCCGAGCGGCTGCGCATCCCGCTTGTCTCGCCGGCATTCTTGCCGTGGGAACACCCGCTCAAGACCTTCCAGCCGATCGACACCGCGTACGAATTCGACGAAGTGCTCGACATCTTCCGCTCGGCGCGCCTCGATATCGCGCGCGTCAGCGCGCGCGAGTACTTCCCGTACGCCACGTCCACGATCCCGATCGTCCGCCGCCTCTACGCGAAGTACGCGCAGTCGCTCGTCGACGACGTCTGCAGCAGGATCCTCCCGGTGCGCATGGGCTACCGGCTCGTCGTGGAGTGCCGAGCGTGATCGCCGCCGCGACGATGCCACGCAAGTGGACCGCCGCCGCGCGACGCATCGGCCGCGGGGACATGCTCACGCTCTCGGCGTCCGAGACCGTGAATCGCGCGGCGCGCTTCATCATCGCCGTAATCCTCGCGCGCGCCGTCGGTCCTGACGACTACGGCGCCTGGGTCGTCGCCGCCGCCGTTGGCGTGCTGCTGATGACGGTCGGTGACCTCGGGCTCGGCACGGTGATCGTGACGCGCGTCGCCGCCGCGCCGGCCCTGCTCCGCCCGTACGTGGCCAACATGCTCGCGGTGGTCGCCGTCGTGCTCGGGGTCTCGTTCGCGGCGGTCGCTGGAGGGTGGCTCGCCGGGCTACTCGGACCGCTCGTCGCGATGCTCGCGCTCGCCGGTATGATCGACAGCGCGACGTTCCTCGTCCTCGCGCCGCTCCGGGCGCGAAATGACCTGCGGCCGGAGGCGCTGGTCCGGGGCGGGCAAGGGATCGCCCTGCTCGCTGTCGGGATCCCGGTGTTCCTCACCGCGGACGCGAGCGCGCAGGCGCTGGCGGTCGTCTTCCTCGCCGTGAGCGCCGCCTCGCTCGCGTTTGCGCTCCTCGCGCTCGTGCGCGCGGCCGGCGCCGTGGCGCCGCGCCTGCGGGTCGCGCTGACGTGCGAGCTCGCGCGTGCCGCATCACCCGTGCTCGCCGCAACCTTCGTCGCCATGGCGTACTTCCGCATTGATGCCCTCCTGCTCGCCGCCATCCGCGGCGAAGCCGGCGCCGGCCTGTACGCCGCCGCCTACAACGTCGCCTTCGGCGCGACGTTCGTCGCCGTCATGTTCGGCCGCATCCTGCTCCCGCGCTTCGCGCAGGCCGCAACGCCCGGGGCCCTTCGCCTCTCGTATCGCCGCAGTGTGCGCAACCTCAGCGCTGCGGCGGGGTGCATGCTGGTGGCGCTGGCCGCCGCCGCGCCGCTGATCCCGCGTGTGTACGGACACGAGTATGCGGGCGCCCTCCCGGCATACGCCTGGCTCGTCGGCGCACAGGCCGCGTTCTTCCTGACGCACATGAACTACACGTTCCTCTACGCGCGCGGGCGGGCGGTCGCCGTCTGGTGGCTCACGGTGGGCTCGCTCGTGCTCAACGTCGCGCTGAACGCCGCGCTCATCCGTCCCTTCGGGCCCGCCGGCGCGGGAGCCGCGGCGCTGGCGACAGAGACGGCGCTCCTCGCCGCCCAGCTCTGGCTCATCCGGGCCGTCCTGCACGATGTCCCGCACGCCGACACGCACGCGGGCGGCGAGCCCCTCCCGGCGCTCGCCGCCTGACGCCTGACCTAAGCGCTCGGCTTTAGTTGCTCACGGTGAAGTTCACCGCCGCCCAGGCCTTGTTCCCGGCTGCATCATCGGCCTCGACAAGGATCCGGTGGGTGCCGTTGCTCAGCGTCGTCGTGTCCCACGTGAAGCCGTACGGGGCCGTCGGGTCGTTCCCCTGATACACGCCGTCCATCCAGAACTTCACAACCTTCACGCCCACGTTGTCCGACGCGCTCACGGTGGCGGCGAGCATGCCCGATGCCGTCGACCCCCACGTCGGCGACGTGATGCTGACCGCTGGCGCCGTGCTGTCGTTGGACACGATGAAGTTCACCGACGTCCAGGCCTTGTTCCCTGACAGGTCGTCCGCCTCGACCAGGATGCGGTGCGTGCCGGCCGCCAGCAGCGTCGTGTCCCACTGGAAGCCGTACGGCGCCGTCGCGTCGTTGCCCTGGTAGACGCCGTCCATCCAGAACTTCACAACCTTCACGCCGACGTTGTCCGTCGCGCTGACGGTGGCGGTCAGAGTCCCCGATACGGTGGCATTCCACGTCGGAGAGGTGATGCGCACTGAAGGTGCGGTGCTGTCGTTCGAAACGAAGAAGTTCCCCGCGGCCCACGCCTTATTGCCGGACAGGTCGTCCGCCTCGACGAGGATCCGGTGCGGGCCGTTCGTCAGCGTCGCGGTGTTCCACTGGAAGGTGTACGGCGCGGTCGGGTCGTTGCCCTGGTAGACGCCGTCCATCCAGAACTTCACGACCTTCACGCCCCCGCTGTCCGTCGCGATGACGCTCGCGGTCAGGGAGCCGGAGACCACTGCGTTCCACGCGGGCGAGGCGATGCTGACGGACGGCGGCGTCAGGTCGCCCAGAGCCGCGGCCGCGTTGGGGCGGCCCCAGCCGGTGCTGGTATCGTACCCCGCCACGCCCATGTCGGTCGCGCTCGACTTGAGCTGGCTGACGATCGTCGCGTTGTTCGTCGTGCCGTCCGCGACCATCAGCGCCGCGATGCCCGAGACTTCCGGCGCCGCGAACGACGTGCCGGACCCCGTGCCGTAGCCGCCGGGATGGCCGTTGCACAGGCACAGCGTGCTGGCGATGCTTTCCCCCGGCGCCGCCAGGTCCAGCTCCGGCCCGAAGTTCGAGAACGACGAGCGCGCGCCCGCCTGCGTCAGCGAGCCCACCGCGACGACGTTGCCGTACGCCGCCGGGTACAGCACCGCACCGTTGTCGTTGCCGCTCGCCGCGATCAACACCGCGCCCGACGCCCACGCGTTGTCCACCGCGGTCTGCAGCGCGGTCTCCCCGGCCACGCCGCCGAGGCTCATGTTGATCACCTTCGCGCCGTGCGACACCGCCCAGTCGATCCCCTGGGCGAGGTTGAACATGCTCCCGGTCCCGGTGCTATCGAGCACCTTCACCGGCATGATCTTGCACGACCAGCAGATGCCGGCGATGCCCTGCCCGTTGTTCGTGTTCGCCCCGATGATCCCGGCCACGAACGTCCCGTGGCTGTTGTCGTCGGCGGTGTTCGTGTTGTTGCCGACGAAGTTGTAGCCGGCGTTCGCCCCGCTCGTGATGCGGCCGGAGAGGTCCGGATGTGTCGCATCAACGCCTGTATCGAGCACGGCGACGATCACGCTCGTGCTTCCGGTCGTCTGATCCCACGCCGCCGGCAGGCTCATCTGCGGCAGATTCCACTGGTACGACGCGTACAGCGGGTCCGTCGGCGTCGCCGCCGCGTGTACTGTGACGTCCGCCTCGGCGAACTCCACATTCGGGTCCGCGGCGAGCGCCGCGACCGCGTCATCCACCGGCTGGCCCGCGTGCGGGTGCAGGAGCACGAGCCGTGACGGCGCCGTGGTCGCTTTCGCCTCGGCGCGCGCATTGCCAATCGCGCCGGCCACCGACGCGAGCGTGGCTTGCGGCTTGAACCGGACCACGACATCGCCCGTCCGCTCCGCGCGTTGCCCGCCCTGCGCCTGCGCGTCGGGCGTCGCGGTTGTCCCGATGGCCACGAAGATCGCGGCGAGCGCCGCCAGTGCGGCGGCGCTGAGCTTCGACATCATGCGTTCCCCCCTCGTCGTAGATGGGTTGGCATCCACGCCCCGCCCCCAGGTAATGTTCGGCCTCCGCGGCCGGCGCCTTGACCCGCCGTGGGTGCAGGCACCCGGGCGCGCGCACGCGGGAGCTGAGTTCGAATCCGGGTGCTGGCACCGGCGAGGGTGTCTCGCGGGCGCACCGACCGTCGGGGGCTGAGTCGGTGGCGCTAGGCGGAGCGCAACGCCTCGGGGACGGGCGGCCTTCCGGCCAGCGCCAGGAAGCGCGCGCGGCAGGCCTCCCAGAACGCCGCCTCAGGGTGCGCGCGAAGCGCGTGCGCGGCGAACGCGCTGCCGAGGGCCCGTTGCTGCACCGGCGGAAGCGCCAGCACGCTCGCGAGCGCCCTCGCCAGCGCCCGGGCATCATTCGCGGGCGCCAGCAACGCGCTCTGCTCATGGTCGAGCACGTCCGCATCCGCCGCGAAGGCCACTACTGGCGCTCCCGAGACGGCGAGCGAAAGGCGAAGCGCCGCATCGCCGTCGGGCCCGTCCCGCAGCTCGCCGGCGACCACCACGGCGTCGGCGGCGGCAGCGAGCGCGGCGATCCCCCACGGGTCGAGGTCCGCGACACAGCCGATCACGTCGCGTCCGGCGATCCTCAGGCGATACCCGGCAGGCCAGCCCGCCGGCCCGCCGATGATGGCGTAGGTCACGCCCGCGGGCAGCCGAGGCAGCATGCCTTCCCGCAAGCGCCGTCGCGAAACGCGGTTCTCGGGCCACGGCAGTATCACGACCGGCCGCCGCGGGTCGGCCGCCCGCAAGCACCGCCAGACGCGCTGGACCGCCGCGCCGTCCGCGCGGGGCAGCGGATGCGCCGCCGCAGGCAGCCGCGTCACGACGACCCGGCGCGTCGCCGCGCCCACCACTTCCATCGAGTCGCTCCCGAACACGAACGCCTCGTCGAGTTGGTCGAGCGCGCGCGCCAGGCCGGGCGTCAGCCCGTCGCACAGGTCCTCCGGCCGGGCGGCCGCGCTCACCGGCGCGCCGAGCCGCGCGCGCAGCAGCCGGCCGAACGGCGCCAGCGCCGCGCTCTCGAGGTGCACCACCGGAAGCGGTCCGCCCGCTGCGAGGATGGAGATGCGCGCGAACGCCCGGGGCCAGTCGGCGAGCCGCCGCGGCGCACGGACGGGCTCGATGTCGATGGCGCGCCGCGCCTGGTCCGGCCGCGGGACCCCGGCCGGAGAGCGCGGCTGGCCGACCCAGACGACCTTCGGCCGCTCCTCGTGCATATCCGCAGGCTCTCGCAGCCGCGCAGCTCGGGACATCCGGCGATCCCCGTGGATGCGCGATATCCCTTCCCGATGCGTCTCAGCCTGCGCCGCCGCCTCGGCCAACGTATACGGCTCTCGATGTACGAGAGGAGGGATTTCGCGCGGACGTTACCCGGCGCGCTCCGCCCGCGCGCGCGCCGCGCGCAGCTCGTCCTGCACGATGCCCACCGCCGCGGCGCGCGCATATCCCGGCGTGAGCTGCCGCTGCAGGTCGACCAGGTCGAACCAGACCTTCCGCTGGCCCATCGGGCGATGGTACACGCCCTCGATCTCCCGCACCGCGAGCCCGTCGGGGTCGAGCTGGTAGCGGACCGAGCGGCCGGACGGCCGCAGGCAGAACATCGCGCGTGGCTGCACGCCGCCGAGCTCGCACTCGACGATCGAGTGCACGCCCTTGTCGCGCGCGTAGGCCGCCGCCTCGCGGAACCCCGGCTCGATGATGCTCTGGATCATCCGCCGGAACTGTTGTGCAATCGCCGTCCGGGCGCCCGCGTTGCGCCGGACCGGTTCGTACGGCTGGCGGGCGCGCGAAAGTCGTTCTTTCCAGTCCTCGGCCATGACCCCCATCCTGGCGCCAGTCGCAGCGTCGTGCTCCGCCTGGGCGCCCTCAGGCGCTGACGTCGTCACGCCGCCGGCGCGCCTCGTGCGGCTGCCAGCCGGTCGTCAGCAGGATCGAGATCTCGGCCGCATCGCGCGGATAGCACAGCATCTGGCGCGACCAGCTCACGCCGTTCCCACCGCACGCCACGAGCTCTTCGACGATCCGCCCGGCCGCCTGCTCCGCCGCCTCCGCATCCTGATGCGGCAGCATCACGCCGACGCGCCCCGGCCCCACGATGCCGCCGAGGTCGGTGCTGCGGATCACGCGCGGCACCCGCGCCGCCGCGTCGTCCGCCAGGCGCTCGCGCCCGCGGGGCGCGACCGCTTCGAGCAGGAGCAGGCCGAAGGGCGTGCCGTAGCGGGCGGCCCGGTTCGCTTCGTCCAGCACGCGCAGCCAGAAGTACCAGCCCACGTGCAGGCCCGTGCGCTCGTCGATCAGCACCCAGCGCTCGTCCATCACGTCTATTGTCGGCCCGCCGCCAGCGCGAAATAGCGCCCCATGCCGGGCTACATGAGCTCCAGCGTCCGGCTGTTGCCCGTCTCGCCGCCGTTGTCTACGCTCCTGCCATGTTGGAGCCGCTCGAAGGCAAGCCCGTCCGCTTCCCGCCCGGGCGCGTATCCGTCCGGCTCGATGAGCGCTACCGCCTCCCCTACCGCCGCCTGTACCGCCGCTACCGCACGATCCTCACGGACATGCCCGTGCTCCGCGACCGCGACTTCGATGGCCGGCCCGTAAAGCTGACGCCCCGCCAGCTCGCCGCGTTGAACCAGGCGCTGCTGAGCGTGAACGGCACGGCGGGCGCTGTGGCGACGGTCTTCGACGCCCAGGAGCGCGAGAAGACCCGCCTGTTCAAGCGCACACAATTCCTCTCCTGAATCGAGTCAAGGAGGCGTAGGCCATGGGCAACAAGGACAAGGGCAAGCGCGAGACGAAGAAGCCCAAGCAGGATAAGAAGAAGAAATAGTCCCGTCTCGACTCATTATGTCTTGAAACTGCCCCGCTCGACCGCTATCCGTGGTTCGGCGGACAACTCGCTGCGCTACACTGGCGCCGTCCGCCGGGCCCCGCGTCGGGGAGAGGTAGAGGGATTTCCCATGCCCAACAGCGTTCCGGCCCAGCTCCTCAACGCCATCAAGGGCCGAAAGTTCACCTCGGTCGCACGTCTGTTCGCCCCCAACGTGGACTTCCAGGCGTGGACCAACCTCGGCCACTGGGTCGCAAACGATCCCCAGACCGCCGCCCGCATCATCGAGGTCTGGTACTCCCCGGGCACCGGCAACCAGGTCACCGACAGCAACGAGATCACCGGCGCACGCGGTCTCGCCATCCTCGAACTCGAGGTCACCTGGAAGGCGCCGCCGGACGAGCAGCCACGGATGCTGCGCCAGGTCTACCTGATGACGGTCAAGAACGACCGCATCGTGCAGATGCGCGTCTACTGTCCCGGCCTGCACGCCGAGTTCCCCGATGTGGACCTCGAGAAGCAGCGCCGCCAGAAGGGCCTTAGCGCCGCGCCGGCGAAGACCCCCGCCGGCGCGAAGGCCGTCGCCGCCCGCAGCTCCTGATCTAGCCCCCGGCGGCCTCGCGGTAGAGCGCCGTCAGGCGCTCCGAAGGCTCCTCGTCGAGCTCGTCCTTGAGCAGCTGCCGGTACCGGCGATAGTGCCGCGCCGCGGCGCCCGGGTCGTTGAGCCCCAGGTGCGCGCGCATCACCCCGTAGGCCGCGGCGTCGCTGTAGGCGTCCACGCCCTCGAGCGCGCGGAACAGCGCCAAAGCCTCCTCGAACGCGCCGCCCTGCAGCTTTCGCGCGCCCAGCTCGCTCAGCGCCTCCACGTACGAATCCTCCAGGTCGCGCCGCACCGGCTCCACCCACTCGGCGTAGGTCGCCGAGAGGAAGGGGCCCTTGTACAGCGCGATCGCTTCCTCGAGCCGTCCGATGCGCGCCGCCTCGTCGCGCGCGGCGCCGGCCTCCGCCATCGCGCGCATGAACGCCTGCACATCCGACTCGAAGACGCCGCGCTCGTTGAGCGCATAGGCGCCCTCGCCGTCGCGCACCACGCACTCGTGGAACAGCGCGCGCCGCAGCCGGTACAGGCTCGAGTGGAAGTTGCTGTTGCACTTGGACTCCGGCAGGTCGGGCCACAGCGCGCCGAAGATCTCCTCCTTGGTCACCGGTGCGCGCCGCCACAGCAGGAAGAAGAACATCTCCTTGCTCTTCTCGCTCCGCCATTCGAGGTCCGAGACCGGGCGCTCCCCCACGAGCACGCTGCCCCGCCCCAGCGCGAACGCCCGGACGCGCGGGAGCATGTCGGGCGCGGCGGCGGGCCGGCCGCGATCGCGCGGCTCCGCGCGCTCAGCCTCGGGCGCCAGCTCGCGCAGCAGCGGCTCGGCGATGTGCCGCACGCGCGCGTACTCCAGCAGTTCGCCCGCCCGCGCCGCCAGCGGCCGCAGGAAGCGGCGCTGCCCGATCTGTTCCGTCAGGCCCGCGACGCGCTCCAGCTCGCTGAGCGCCTTGCGCGGCTGATGCGACTCGTAGAGCGCGCGCGCCCGCAGGAACGCCGCCAGCGCCATGCCCCGGCGGTCGTCGATCGACTCGAAGTGCCGCAGCGCGGCATCGACCGCTCGCAGCGCCGCCGCCGGGTCGCCCCGCTCGAGCGCGATGTGCCCTTCAGCCAGTGCGTGCTGGGCGAGCCGGTCCGGTGGGTCCGACGCGCGCGGCGCGACGGTCTTGAGCAGCCTCGCCGCTTCCTCGCCCTCCCCGAGCGCCATGCGCGTGAGCGCGTGTCCCTCCGTGATCGCCGCCACCAGGTACGGCACCTGCAGCCCCTCGAGCATCGGCTGCAGCTCCTGGTACGCCGCCAGGCTCTCGTCGTAGCGCCCCATGTCGCGGTACGTCTCCGCGATCCCGGCGAGGATCGTCGGCTCATACGCCGCCGAGGCGCCGGCGCCGCGCACGAGCCGAAGCCCGCGCTCGTACACCTGCAGGGCCTGCTCGTACTGCGCCAGCTCGTAGTACAGCATCCCCGTGTTGTTCAGCGTCAGCCCCAGGTCGAACGTGTTCCCCGCGCGCTCGAAGGCCGACTGCGCCCGCTGCAGTGCGCCCAGCGCCTGGTGCGGCTCGCCGCGCCGGCTGTAGCACTGCGCGAGCGACACGCACGTGTTGCCGATGCCCTGCAGGTCGCCCACCTGCTCCAGCAGCCGCCGCGCCTCCTCCAGCTCCTCGATCGCCGCGTCGAGGTCGCCCGTGATCGTGTGCGTGACGCCGATGTTGCGCAGCGCATCGCCGGCGAGCTGTGCGTCGTCTTCGTCCGCGAACTCCAGGAGCGTGCGCGCCTCGCCGAAGGTGGCCAGCGCCTCCGGGTAGTAGCCCTTGCGACGTTGCGTCTCGCCGCGCACGAACAGCGCCTGCACGAGCCCGCGGGTGTCCGACCGTTCGCGCAGCGCGCGCACGGCGTCATCGATCAGTCGCAGCGCCTCATCGAACTCCTGCAGCTTGTACGATGCCCGCGCGCGCCACACCGCGAGCCCCGGGCGCTGCCCCTGCGTCTCCGCAGGCAGTCGGTCGATCCATTCCGCGAGCGCCCGCGCCTGCCCCTGCTGGATCAGCCTCGGCGCGATCTGCTCGATCAGCCCCGCCGCCCGTTCCCACGCCTCCAGCTCGAACAGCAGCTCGACCGACTCGTTGAGGAACCCGTGGCGCGCGAGCGCGTCCGCCGCCTCGGCGCCCGCCCGCGCGAAGCCATCCGGGTCCTCCTCCCGCGCGCGCTGCATCAGCAACTGCCGCAGCAGCTGGTGGCAGCGGTACAGCGGAGGGTCGTCCGCGTGCTGCGAGATGAACAGCACCCGCTGCGCCGCCTCCCGCAGCAGCCGCTCGCTGTCGCCGCGGCCGCTCACCTCGTTGCACAGCGCCGGCGTCCACACCGGCAACGGGACGACGCGCTTGAGGAACGCCCGCAGCTCGTCCGGCACCGTCGCCAGCGCCTCGCCGTGCACGTAGTCCGCGAGCGATAGCGTGGCGCTGGACCGGGGCGGCGTTTCCCCGCCCTCGAGCACCAGCGCCGCCGCCCAGCCTTCGGTCCGCTCGAAGAGCGCCTCCGCCTCGTCCTCCGACACCGCGCGCCCGAGCCCGGCGAGCAGCTCGCGGATCTCGCGCGCGGTGAACGCCAGGTCACCGGCGCCGATCGTCGTCACCTCACGCCGCGCCGTCAGCCGCGCCAGCGGCGGCAACGGCGGCCGCGTCCGCGACGTCATCACCACGTGCACGTTCTCCGGCGCCCGCTCCACGATCAGCCCGAGCGTCGCCATCACCGCATCGTCCTGCTGGACGTGGTGCACGTCGTCGAGCACGAGCACGACGTAGTCGTCGCGCGCGGCCAGCGTGTTCACGATGACGGTGCCGACCGTGCGCGGTTGCCAGAACCGTTCGTCGCCCAGCGGCACGTCGGTCCCGAACGCCGCGCCGATGCCCCCCGCAAGCGCGCTCGCGAACGACGCCAGGTCGCCATCCCACTCGTCGAGCGATAGCCACGCGACGTCGAAATCCTGCTCCTCGAGCCAGTCGACGACGAGCGTCGTCTTTCCGTAGCCCGCCGGCGCGGCGATGATCGTCCCGCGCGTGCCCACGGCGAGGTCGAGGATCGTGTTGAGACGCGCCCGGCGGATGACGTCCGGCCGGCGCCGCGGCACGGCGAATTTCGATGTTGCCACGCCGCCGCGGCCCCCCGTTGGCGCTGCCCTCTCCATCCGCGCCGATTATACGCGCCTGTAACCCGCCTGGCGCCGCACGCGTGATGCGCGCGCCGCAGCCTGTTACGCCGCGGTGATCGCCGCCTGCCTACACTGCGCCGTCAACGCGAAAGGAGCGGCAACATGCGCGACCCAGACGAGCGCGGACAGGACGTCGACCGGGAGAACACGGACACCGCCCGCAACGGCCGCGCGAGCATGACCCGACCGCGCGCCGAGAAGCGGGCCGGCAAGCGCGAGAACAAGCCCGAAACCGCCGAGGGGCGCGCGCACGACTACCCCGACCGCGTCGAGGCGCGTCCGTCGCGCGCGCACCGCGTGGGCGGCCGCGACGACCACGACGACGCCGTGACGGACGCCCGCGATCCGGCGGTGCGCGACGAGAAGCCGCTCGTGGCTCACAGCAAGGCCCAGCGCCTGGACGAGCGCCGGGGCGAGCGCGTTGAGTTCCGCGAGGAGCCGGACGACCAGCGAGGCTGAAGCCACCGCGGTCGAGATGAACCGAGGCCCGCACCGCCTGCGGGCCTCGTGCTGTGCTCGACCGGCGTCCGCGTCAGGCGGAGACGTCCTTCACTTCCTCCGCCTCCTCCGCGATACCGTCGTCCGCGCTCTGGCCGGAGCGCGTCAGCAGCAGCGGCCGCTTGCGCCCGCGGATCGTCTCGCCGCTGACGACGCACTTCTTCACGTCCGCCCGCGACGGGATTTCGTACATCACTTCCATCAGCGTGTCTTCGAGCACGGTGCGCAGGCCGCGCGCGCCCGTCTTGTGCCGGATGGCCTCCTCGGCGCAGGCCTTGAGCCCGTCGTCCGTGAATACCAGCTCCACGTTGTCCAGCGCGAAGAAGCGCTGGAACTGCTTCGCGAGCGCGTTCTTCGGCTCCGTGAGGATGCGCACGAGCGAGTCCGCGTCGAGCGACTCCAGGCTCACCACCATCGGCAGCCGCCCCACGAACTCCGGGATCAGGCCGTACTGCAGCAGGTCGTCGTGCGTGACGTGGCGCAGCAGCTCGTCGCTCCGCTTCTGCGCGTCCATCAGCTTGTACTCGGCGCCGAAGCCGAGCGATCGGCGGTCGCGGCCGAGGCGCTTCTCGATGACCTTGTCCAGGCCCTCGAAGGCGCCGCCGCAGATGAACAGGATGTTCGCCGTGTTGATCTGGATGAAGTCCTGGTGCGGGTGCTTGCGCCCGCCCTGCGGCGGCACGTTCGCCGTCGTGCCCTCGATGATCTTCAGGAGCGCCTGCTGCACGCCCTCGCCCGAGACGTCGCGCGTGATCGAGGGGTTGTCGGACTTGCGCGCGATCTTGTCGATCTCGTCGATGTAGACGATGCCGCGCTCCGCCCGCTGGACGTCGAAGTCCGCCGCCTGGATCAGGTGCAAAAGGATGTTCTCGACGTCCTCGCCGACGTATCCGGCCTCCGTCAGCGCCGTCGCGTCGGCGATGGTGAACGGCACGTCGAGCATCTTCGCCAGCGTCCGCGCGAGGTGCGTCTTGCCCACGCCCGTCGGCCCGACGAAGAGGATGTTGCTCTTCTCGAGCTCGACGTCCGGGTTCTGGCCGGTCGAGGAGTTGACCCGCTTGTAGTGGTTGTAGACCGCGACCGAGAGGACCTTCTTCGCCTGGTCCTGCCCGACCACGTACTCGCTCAGGTGGTCGAAGATCTGCTTCGGCGGCGGGATCCGCTGCCCGCTGACCTTCGTCTTCGCCGGCCCCGCCGACTCCTCGTCGATGATCTCGCGGCACAGCTCGACGCACTCGTCGCAGATGTACACCGCGCCGGGCCCGGCGATCAGCCGCTTGACCTGGTCCTGGTTCTTGCCGCAGAACGAGCAGTGGTACTGGACGCGGGTGGTGCGGCTGTTTGCCATTCGCGATTCGTCCTCGCGCGCCCCGTGGGGCGCTCACTACTCGGCCTGCCGATTGTACGCCACCCGCCCGGCTTTGTCAGCCGGACCACGGCCCGGCCGGGCTTGACGAGTAGCTCCTCCGGAAGCGATCGCGGGGCCGGACGTTCCACAGATTTTTCGGGACGCCCCAACCCCTTCTGAAGTCTAACGGGCGGCCCCGGCCGATATATCGGTGCTGGCGCCTACCCCTGCTCCCGGCGCGTCAGGATCTCATCGATCATCCCGTACGCCTTCGCCTGCTCCGGGTTCATGTAGAAGTCGCGGTCGAAGTCCTTCCGGATGCGCTCGTCGTCCTGCCCCGTGTGCTTGACGAGGATGCCGCGGATGATGTCGTTCTCCCGCAGGATCTCCCGGGCCTGGATCTCGATGTCCGCCGCCTGCCCGCGCGCCCCGCCCAGCGCCTGGTGCATGTGGATCGTCGCGTTCGGCATGCAGTAGCGCTTGCCCGGCGCCCCCGCGCACAGCAGCACCGTCCCCATGCTCGCCGTCATGCCGACGGCGTAGGTGGCCACGTCCGCGTGCGCGAGCTGCATCGTGTCGTAGATCGCCAGCCCCGCCGTGATCTGCCCGCCCGGAGAGTGGATGTAGAGGTTGATGTCCTTCTCCGGGTCCTCGCGGTCCAGGTACAGGATCTGCGCGATGATCAGGTTCGCGATCTGGTCGTCGATCGGCGTCCCCAGGAAGATGATCCGCTCGCGCAGCAGCAGCGAGTAGATGTCGAACGCCCGCTCGCCGCGCGCGCTCGTCTCGATTACCGACGGGATGATCACGTTCTCTGCCCTTTCGATGCCGCTGAAATCCATTTCAGGCCTGCGCCTCCTCGGTATCCGCCGCGACCGTCGCGGGCGCTTCCGTCGGCGGCCCTTCGACCGCCGCCGGCGATGGCTGCTCGACCTCCGCCGTCGCGGTCGCCCGCTCGCCGTCCTGCGTCGCGATCGCGACGAGCCGCTCGAGCGTGCGCCGCGTCCGCAGGTTGCGCCGGATCGTCTCCCGCCCCTCCGCCTGCCCGAACAGCTGCCGGAGTTGCGCCGCCTGCGGGCCGGCGGACGCGCTCAGGCGCTCGATCTCCGCTTCGACGTCGTCGTCGGTCACCTCGATCTTCTCGGCGTCCGCGACCTCGGCGAGGATCAGGGAACGCCGGATGCGTCCGTCCGCCACGGGCCGGAATTCCTCCCGCACTTGCTCTTCGGTCTTCCCGAGCGCCGCGAGATACTGCTCCAGCCCGCGCCCCTGCTCGATGTGCCCCGCCTGGTCGTGGATCATCCGGTCGATCTCCGACTCCAGCAGCACCGGCGGGTATTCGATCGTCGCCCCGTCCACCAGCTCCGACAGGATCTCCTCTTCGTACCGCTGTTTCAGCTGGTCTTCTTCCGCCTGCTGGATGTCCGCGCGGATGCGGTCACGGAGCGCTTCGACCGTCTCGTAGCCGTCGCCGACCTGCTTCGCGAACTCCTCGTTCAGCTCCGGGAGGACTTCTTCCTTCGTCTCCTGGATGCTGACCTTGAAGTGCGCCCGCTTGCCCGCGAGCCGCTCCGGCTGCATATCGCCGGGGATCTCCAGGTCGAACTCGAGTTCGTCGCCCTTCTTGTGTCCGAGCAATTGCTCCTCGAACCCCGGGAACAGCACGTCGCGGTCCTCGTTGAGCTGGACCTCCGCCTCCTGCTGCTGGACAAGCGTTTCGCCCTCGACCTCCGCCTGCACCTCCATGCGCACGACGTCGTCCCACCGCAGCTCCCGCTCGATCGGCTCCAGCGTCGCCGCGCGCTTCCGCAGCAGGCGCAGCGTCTCCTCGACCCGCGACTCGTCGACCGTCACCGGCTCCGTCTTCACCCGCACCGCCGTGTAGTCGCCGAGCGCGATCGTCGGCCGCACCGGGATCGTCGCCTTCACCACGAGCGGCTCCGTCGTCTCGACCACCAGCCGCGGCCGCGCGATGGGGTCGATGCTCTCGTCCGCCTCGACGGCCTCCCGGTAGATCACCGGCACCAACGCGTCGAGCGCTTCATCGAGCACGCGCTCCTCGCCGAAGTAGCGGCGCACCATCTCCGGGGGCGCCTTCCCGGGCCGGAAGCCCGGCACCTTCGCCTTCGGCGCCAGCCGGCGCAACGCGCGCCCGCGCGCCTCTTCCAGCCGCTCTTGCTCGACCTCGATGGTCATCAGGACCTGCGAGTCCGGGATTTTCTCGGTGGATACCTTCAACTCAGCTTCCTCGCCGCGAGGAGGGCCGAAGCCCGGACAACAGGTGCGGCCGCCGCTGGCGACCGCGTTCAGGGGCTCCGTGCCGTGGTTCCTTCGCGTTCAAAGTATAGCGCACCCCCAATCGGCCGCCCCCTCGCCGCGCGGCACCCTGCGCCCGACCCTCAGCGCGCGCCGGGCGTGATGATGTCCGTGATCGAGTCGCCGAGCAGGTTGAACGCGAAGATCAGCGAGCTGACGATCGCCGCGGGCACGAGGAGCAGCGCCGGGTGGTTCTGGAGCACGATCCTGCTCGCCCCGTCCGAGATCAGCG
The DNA here is from genome assembly GCA_035650575.1 of Dehalococcoidia bacterium. GTDB lineage: Bacteria > Chloroflexota > Dehalococcoidia > DSTF01 > JACRBR01 > DASRHM01. Next base: position 23,170 of record DASRHM010000029.1, read on the forward strand.
CGCCGAAGCTCGGGTGCGGCGGCTGGATCCCGACGCCGAGGAACGTCAGCCCGATCTCCGAGCCCGCGACCGCGCCCAGCGAGGCCGAGACGCCGACCACCACGAGCGGCAGCACGTTCGGGAGCAGGTGCCGGAAGAGAATGCGCGGCGTCGATGCGCCCGCCGCCTCCGCGGCCAGCACGTACTGGGAGCCGCGCAGCGTCAGCACCTGCGCGCGGATCAGCCGCATGCCTCCCACCCAGCCGAACAGCGACAGCACGGAGAAAATGAGGAAGTAGTCGGCGAACCCGGACGACGTCAGCCCGTGCCAGCCCACCCAGTCCTCCACGTCTCCCACCCAGCCGTTGAAGCGCGGCCGCATCGTCGCGCTGATCAGCACCAGCATCGGCAGCCCCGGCAGCGACGCCAGGATCTCCCCGGCGCGGTTGATCACCCAGTCGACGGCGCCGCCCGCATAGCCCGCCAGCAGCCCGAGCGTCACCGGCAGCACGATCCCGCCCGCCGCCACCGTCGCGATGGTCACCACCACCGTCGTCCGCATCGCGAACATGTTTCGGCTCAGCACGTCGCGGCCGTTGCGGTCCGTCCCGAGCGGGTGCGCCCAGGACGGCCCCTCGAACGACGCGTCGAGGTTCTGTTCCGCGTAGCCGTACGGCGCGGCGAGCGGTGCGATGATCCCCGCGCAGTAGAACAGCGCGATCAGCGCGAGGCAGATGACCGCGATGCGCTTCCGCAGCAGCCGCCGCAGCGCCCGCAGGAACGGGCTCGCCGGCGCGCGCGCCGCTTCCTCCGCCGAGGCTGGGCTTCCGGGCGCGTACGTGGCGTCGATCATCGCGCCCCCGTGCCCGACGTGCGGAGCCGCGGATCGAGTACGGCGAGCACGATGTCCACGACCAGGTTGGCGAGCATGAACGCCACCGTCATCAGCAGGACGATCGCCAGGATCACGTTGTAGTCCCGGCCGTTCACCGATTCGAAGATGAACCGCCCGATGCCCGGGATCCCCAGGATCGTCTCGGTGAACAGCGCGCCTTCGAGCAGGCCGACGATCGAAAGCCCGATCACGGTCGTCATCACCGGCACCACCGAGTTCCGCGCGACGTGGCGCACCACCACCGTCCCTTCGTCGAGCCCCTTCGCGCGCGCCGTGCGGACGAAGTCTTCGTGCAGCGTGCCCAGTGTCACCGCGCGCGCCAGCCGCGCGACGCCGGCGATCCCCGGCAGCCCGAGCGCGATCGTCGGGATGATCATCGAGCGGGTGAAGATGCCGTCGAAGCCGCCAGGCGGCACCAGGTCGAGCTTCACCGAGAGGCCCAGCACGAGCAGCGGCAACGTCACGAGGATCGGGATCGACTGGAAGATCAGGAAGAAGCCGATCACGAGCGGGTCCAGCCACGTCCCCTGTCGCACGGCGGCGAGGATCCCGGCGGGGATGCCGATCAGGAACGTCAGGATGAACGCGTATACCCCGAGCCGCACCGACACCCAGATCTTTGGGCCGATGATCTCCGGGATCGTGCGGTCGCGGTAGCGGAAGCTGGGCCCCAGGTCACCGTGCAGCACCGCGTCCTTCAGCCAGATGCCGTACTGCTCGACGACCGGCTTGTCGAGCCCGTACTTGTGCCGCACGCGGTCGAACGCCTCCGGGTCGCGGTATTGCCCCGAGTACACGCTGATCGGGTCGCCCGGGCCGTAGCGCGTGATGCAGAACGTCGCGAAGGAGACGACGAGCAGCGCGACCGGCAGGAACAGCAGGCGCCGGACGATATACGCTGCCAGCCCGTCCATGCCCGTCTCCTGCCGCGCGCTACGGCCGGTCCACCTCGACATCGCGGTAGTGCTCGATGACGATCGGCGGGAAATCGTAGCCCTTCACGTACGGCTTCACCAGCGCGTGCGTCGTGTCGAAGAACATCGGGATCCACACCGCGTCCTGCACCAGCGCGCGCTCGACGTCCTGGTAGATCGCCAGCCGCTTCTCCGTGTCCTGCTCCGTCCGCGCCTGGTCCAGCTTCGCATCGATGTCGGCGTTGCTGTACTGCGTCGAGTTCTGGCGGCTCCCCGTGTGGAACAGGATGTCGAGCACGTCCTCCGGGTCCGGGTAGTCCATGATCCAGCCCAGGTGGAACATCTGGTACCGCGCCTGGTCGATGTCCTGGAAGAACGTCGCCGCGTCCGCCTGCTGGATCTTCACCTCCACGCCCAGGTTCTGCTTCCACGACTGCACGATCGCCTCGGTCGTCGGCCCGACGGTCGCGCCCGCGCCGGTCTCCGCGAGGGTGATCTCCGGCATGTTGCCGGCGTACTTCGACTCGCTGAGCAGTTGCTTCGCCCGCTCCGGGTCGTACGGGTAGGTCTTGTCCTCCTGCGTGTAGCCCGGCACCCCCGGCATCAGGATCCCGTTCGCGACCGGCACGGCGTCCTTCAGCACGACGTCCGCGATCTTGTTGCGGTCCACCGCCAGCGCGAACGCCTGCCGCACCTTCGGGTCGTCGAATGGCGCCGTCTTCGTGTTGAAGCCGATGTAGTCGAGCGACTGCCGTGGCGACGTCTGGTACTCCGCGTTCAGCTTGTTCGACGAGTCCTGCACGCTCTCGAGGTCGTCCAGCCCGACGCCCGTGACGTCGATGTTGCCGTCCTGGTAGTCGACGAGCGACGAACCGCCGGACAGCTCGAACGTCACCTGCTTCAGCTTCGGCGCGCCAAGCACGTTGTTGTCATACGCCTGCAGCACGATGCGCTCGCCGAGCTTCCACTCCTTGAGCTTGTATGGCCCGGTGCCGTTCGGCTTCAGTGTCCAGCGCCGCGGATTGGACTCGATCTGCTTCTGGTCGACGACGAACGCCGTCGGGTACGTGAGCTTGTAGAGGAAGTACGCCTTCGGCGCGTCGATCGTTACCTGCAGCGTCTCATCGTCGAGCGCCTTCAGCCCGCTGACGTCCGTCGCCCGCCCGCGCGAGACGTCCTTCGCGCCGACGATGTCCCCCAGGAAGTTCTCCGCCGTCACGGACCCCGTGTCAGGGTTCAGCGCGCGCTCCCAGGAGTACTTCACGTCGCCCGCCGTCACGAGCCGGCCGTCCTGGAACGTCGCCTTCGGATTCAGGTGGAAGGTGTAGGTCATGCCGTCCGGGCTGGTGTCCCACGACTGCGCCAGGTCGGGCTGCACCTTCAGGTCGTGGTCCAGCCGCACCAGCCCGGAGAAGATCTCGACGATGTACACCGCCGAGTCCGCGTCCTCCGCCACCGCCGGGTCGAGGAAGAGCGGGTCCGCCCCGCGCACCCGCAGTTCGCCGGCCGAGGCGCTGTTGTTGTCCTGGGAGGAGCCGGACGACGACGTCTTCCCGCTCGAGGGCGTGCCGGAGCTCTCCGCGTTGCCGCCGTTGTCGCTTCCGCCGCCCCCGCCGATGACGAGGATGAGGATGACCGCCAGCCCGATGATGAGCGCCGCCGCGACGCCGCCCGCCGCCAGCACCAGCCGGTTGTTCATGCGCCTCTCCCGCTCGCTCCACCGCCCAAAGCCCCGGGATCATATCAGAGGTGCGATGCGCGGCCACCGGCGCGCGTTGGGGTTCGTGAAGGCGCGCCAACGCGCCGATTCCGGCGCGGGAAGCCTGGCCGAGGCCCGGACTGAATCTGTTATGATCCCTCGCAATCCGCGCCCGGCGGCCGGCCGAACATAGGATGGAATGAGCGAGCAGACCTCTCCGCTGCACGACCCTGCATCCGCGAGACGTGCATCGGCGGGCGCCCGGCTGGGCGGATTCGTGCGGCCCCAGGCTCTCACGGCTGACTGGGCGCGCGTCCTCACCCTCGCCGTCCTCGTCGGCATCCTCGCCTTCGGCGCCTACCTTCGGCTCACGCACGTCAACTGGGACGACAACGGCGCCGGCGTCAGCGGCCACCTCCATCCGGACGAGCGCTTCCTCACCCAGATCGGCACCGGCATCCGCGGGCCGAGCAGCGTCTTCAACTACTTCGATACCGACCACTCCGGCCTCAACCCCTACAACATCACGAACGGCGATGGCTCGAAGCAGTCGACCTTCGTCTACGGCACCCTGCCGCTCTTCGCGAACAAGTTCGTCGCGTCGCACCTGCACGTGCTGACGCTCGGCATGGCGCACGACCGCGACACGTACGACCAGTTCAACCTCGTCGGCCGCGCGCTCTCCGGCGTGTTCGACGTCGGCACGATCCTGCTGATCTTCCTGATCGGGCGGCAGTTGATGAACCGCAACGCGGGCCTGCTCGGCGCCTTCCTCTACGCGCTGTCGCCGTTCGCGATCCAGAACGCGCATTTCTTCGTCGTCGACCCGTTCGTGGCGTTCTTCGCCGCGTTCACGTTGCTCTTCGCGATCCGCAGCGCAACGTACGGGCGATGGCGCGACTTCGCGATCGCCGGCGCCGGCGCCGGGCTCGCCGCCGCCTGCAAGATCACCGCAATCTCGCTGCTGCCGGTCGTCGTGCTCGCGGTGGGCATCGCCGTCTGGCCGAGCTTCAAACCGTGGCTAGCGCCGCTCTGGTACGGGCGGCAGGAACGCTACACGCGCGATCAGGACGGCCGCCGCCTCGACGCCGCGATCGTGCGCCTCGTCCTTGGCTCGCTGCTGGTGCTCGGCGTCGGCTTCATCGCCTTCCGCATCGCGATGCCGTACGCGTTCAACACGCCGGCGCTCAGCGACCTGTTCTCGTGGAAGACGCACAGCTTCCTGAAGATCCCGTACGCCTACCCGGACGTGATGAGCCACCACTGGCTCCGCGACCAGCAGAACCAGCAGAACCTCCTGAGCGGCAGCGCGCAGTTCCCGCCCGACGTCCAGTGGATCGGCCGCTCGAAGTGGCTCTGGCCCGCGCAGCAGATGATCGCCTGGGGCATGGGCCCAGCGCTCGGCATCACGGCGTGGCTCGGCGTGCTGTTCGCGGTCGTGCTGCTCTTCCGGCGCCGGCAGGGCTACTGGCTCGTGCCGCTGGCGTGGATCCTCGGCTACTTCGCCTTCATGGGCGCGCAGTTCTCGCTGTACATGCGCTACTTCCTGCCGCTGTACCCCGCCCTCGCCGCGCTCGCCGGCGTGCTGCTCTACAACGTCTGGGAGTGGGCGTGGAGCCGCGACCCGTTCGCCGCGCTCGGCCGCTTCGCCGCGCGCCTGCGCCCCGCGCAGCCCGCGCTCCCCTACGCCGCCGGCGCCGGCATCGCGGTCGTCGTGCTGATGACGCTCTTCGCCGGACTCGCCTTCTACAGCATCTACACCAGGCCGGTCACGCGCGCCGAGGCCTCGCGCTGGATCTACGAGAACGTCCCCGCCGGGTCCGTCATCGGTCACGAGCACTGGGACGATGAGGTCCCGTACCAGGTCGCCGGCGCCACCCCGCGCACCTACGACGGCGTCACGTTCGAGAACTTCAATCCCGATACGCCGCAGCGCGTCGACCAGCTCCTGAGCGATATCGACCAGGTCGACTACATCGCGCTCAGCAGCCGCCGCCTCTCCGGCACGATCACGCGCGTGCCGGCCGAGTGGCCCGTCACGTCGCGCTACTACCAGGCGCTCGAGGACGGCTCGCTCGGATTCGAGAAAGTCGCGGAGTTCACGTCCTACCCGCGCATCTTCGGCATGACCTTCAACGACACCGGCGCCGAAGAGTCGTTCTCGGTGTACGACCACCCGCAGGTCACGATCTACCGGAAGACCAGCGCCTACTCGCCGGAGAAGGCGCGCGAGGTCCTGCACGCCGACGCGTTCGTGCCGGCCATCGCCGCGCTCCCCGGTCAGATGGGGCAGAACGGCGTCCTCTTCCGCCCGGACGTCCTCGCGACGCAGCGCGCCGGCGGCACGTGGTCATCGATCTTCCATCCCGGCGACGTCGTCAACGACCACCCGCTCGTCTTCTGGCTGCTAACGATCGAGGTCGCGGCGTTCGCGCTCGTGCCGCTCGCGGTCGTCGTCTTCCGCGGCCTCCCGGACCGCGGATTCCTGCTGACGAAGCCGCTCGGCGTCCTCGGCCTCGCGTACCTGGCCTACGCCCCCGCCAGCTTCGCCGGCGTCGATTACACGCGCACGGAGATCGCCCTCGCGCTGGTGTTCATGATCGCCGTCGGCATCGCCGCGGGCATCGCCTGGCGCGCGCAGCTCGTCGCATGGGTGCGCACGCGCTGGCGCTTCATCCTCTTCGCCGAGGCCGTGTTCCTGGCGCTGTTCCTCTTCTCGTACTGGCTGCGCCTGCAGAACCCCGACCTCTGGCACCCGGCGCGCGGCGGCGAAAAGCCGATGGACTTCGCGTACCTCAACGGCGTCATCCGCTCGACCGACCTCTCGCAGGGCCCGATCGACCCCTGGTACTCCGGCGGCTACCTCAACTACTACTACTTCGGGCAGTTCATCGCCGCGACGGTCACCAAGCTCACCGGCATCGTCCCGGAGGTTGCCTACAACCTCATCGTGCCGATGTTCTTCTCGCTCGCCGGCGCGGCCACGTTCTCAGTCGCCTACAACCTCGCCGAGTCGACGCGCGCGCTGATGAAGCGCCGCCCGGGCGGCGTGCGCATCCGGGCATCGGGCCCGCTGCTCTGCGCCGTCCTCGCGGTGTTCCTCGTGATGATCGCGGGGAACCTGCGCGCGGTCGACGTGCTGGAGCAGAACCTGAGCCGCATCAGCCCCTGGCATTCGGACATCCCGTTCTACGGCGGCATCGTCGCGATCGTCGGCGGCTTCAAGGAAGTGCTATTCGGCAAGGCGACGCTCCGCCAGGTCGCGTACGGCTACGACTGGTGGGCGCCGAGCCGCGCGCTCGGCGTGCAAGACCCGACCGAGGTGACGCCGATCACGGAGTTCCCGTTCTGGACCTTCCTCTTCGCCGACCTGCACGCGCACCTGATGGCGATCCCCTTCGCGATGACCTCCGTTGGCGTCGGCCTCGCGGCGGTGCTGAACTTCACGCGCCTCTCCGACCTGCGCGGGCGCGGGCGCGAGCTCTCGAGCTGGGCCATGGTCGTGCTGATCGGGCTGATCGTTGGCGCGTTGCGGTGGATCAACTCGTGGGACTACCCGCCCTTCTTGCTCCTCGGCGTCGCCGCGCTCATGTTCGGCGAGCGCGCGAAGGAAGGCCGCGTGACGCTGCGCGTCGTCGTGCTCGGCGGGCTGAAGTCGCTGGTGATGGCCGCGCTCACGTTCGCCTTCTTCTCGCCCTTCGCGAAGAACTACAACATGTTCTACGCGGGCTTCCATCAGTCCGACCAGACGACCGCCCTCTCCGACTACCTGAGCCAGTTCGGCATCCTGCTCTTGCCCGTCGCCGCCGTCGTGCTCTTCGGGCTCCAGCGCTCGCTCGGGCGCAGCCGCAGCATCCGCCGTCTCGTCTTCGGGCGCGGCGCCGCGACGCCGCTCGCAACCTCGATCCTCGTGCTGCTCGTCGCCATTGCCGGCGCCGCCGTCGTCTACGCGGGCGCGATGGAGCGCTGGGGCGTCACGATGCTCGCCGGCGTCGGCCTCGTCATCATCGTCATCGCCGCCTGGCGCGAGCTGGTCGCCCGCTCCCCGCTGGCCCCCGTGGTCCTCTTCGTGTACGCCATGGCGGCGCTCGGCCTTGGCCTCAGCGGCGGCGTCGAGCTCCTGACGCTCGATGGCGACATCGGCCGCATGAACACCGTGTTCAAGTTCTACCTGCACGTGTGGATGCTCTGGGGCGTCGTCGGCGCCTGGGGGCTCTGGTACGTCTTCGGCGTGCTGCGCCCGCAGGAGGCGTTCCTGCGCCGCGCCGGCACCCTCGGCGCCGCGGTCGTGCAGGCGCCCCGCTACGCGCTCGCCGGCGTGGCCGTCGCGTTCATCGCGCTCGCGCTCGTCTTCCCGTACTTCGGGACGCGCTCGCGCATCCATGACCGCTTCGACCCCGCGCAGGGTACCGGCAACAACGGCATGGCCTACATGGACACCGCCGTCTACACCGACCGCGACGAGCGCACGGGCAAGGGCGGCCGCGACGAGTTGAAGTACGACCGCGACGCCATCACCTGGGCGCGCGAGCACATCGATGGCACGCCGACGATCATCGAGGGCAACGCGCCGATCTATCACTACGGCGCGCGCATCGCGATCTACACCGGCCTGCCGGACGTGCTCGGCTGGGACTGGCACCAGACGCAGCAGCGCCAGCGTTTCGCGGCCACCGTCTCGCAGCGGAAGCAGGACGTCGACGCCTTCTACGCGACCGACGACGTCGCCGAGGCTCGCGCGCTGCTCCGCAAGTACGACGTCGAGTACGTCGTCGTCGGCGCCGTCGAGCGCAACTATTACCCCGCTTCCGGCATCGAGAAGTTCAATTCCGGCCTCGATGGCGCGCTCGAGCTCGCGTACCAGAACCCCGAGATGCAAATCTGGCACGTGATCCCGGCCGATCAGCTCCCGCAGGCCTCCGCGCCCGCCTCGGTCGGAGGCTGACCGCCGGGACCGGGAAGGTGCGCCGTCCGCTACGCCTTCGCCGGCGCGCGGCCGTGCTCGGGCAGCGTCGCCACCTGCGCCCGCGACATCGCTACGCGGACCGTCGAGAGCGTCCAGCTCAGGCGCCGCACCGCGGCGATCGGCAGCTCCACTTTTCGCCCCGGGATCCAGTTCCGCGTGTCGACGACGAGGTGGGTGATGTGCCAGGTGCGCGCGTCGATGACGAAGTCGGCGACGTGCCCGACCTCGCCGTCGTCCGCCACGACCTTGTGGTGCGCGACGGCGGCCGCGCTGCGCAGGTGGTTCGCCGCACCTGACTGGGCGGACATCGTGCGCTCGTGCCGGATCATCTGGCGCGCGCGCTCGCCCGCCTCGCGCGCCGCGCCCTGCCACACCGGCGGCACCTGCGGCTCGTAGAACCCCGCCGCCCAGTACGCCGGCCACCGGAAGTAGTCGCGATACCGCATCTCGAGCTGCCGCGAGATCGGAAGCGCCGAGTCGATGTCCGGGCTGCCGGCCACCTCCGCGCGCGTAAGGTCCACCGCGCAGGTGCGGCGCGCCAGGTCGACCTGGCGCACCAGGAGCGGCGATATCAGGACGCGCCGGCGGTGCAGCCATCCGCCGGTCTCGACCACCAGGTACCGCACCGTCCACGTCCCGTCGTCGAAGTAGACGTCCTGGACGCGGCCGAGCGTCCCGTCCCTCGCCTGCACATGACACTCGTGGAGTTCGCTCGCCGTGACGCGCATTGGCCACCTCCCTCAGCAGCCCCGCCGCGCAGCCCTAGTATATCGCTCCACGATAATACGCGGTTCCACGCTGCCCCTCTCGTCCGGGTGCGCTACGATCGGCGCCATGACGGCCGCTCCCGCATCGACCGAACGGCGCCGCTGGCACAACTGGGCGCGCAACCAGGAGTGTGCGCCGGCGCACGTCGAGCATCCGGCCAGCGAAGAAGAGCTCGTTGCGATCGTCCGCACCGCGCGCCTCGCCGGCGAGCGCGTGAAGGTGGTGGGCGCCGGCCACTCCTTCACCGGCATCGCGCTCACCGATGGCCGGCTGGTGCACCTCGACCGCTACACGCGCGTCCTGTCCGTCGACCGGGCGAGCGGCCACGTGACCGTGCAGGCGGGCATCCCCCTGCGCAAGCTCAACGTCGAGCTGGGGCGCGTCGGCCTGGCGATGGAAAACCTCGGCGACATCGCCTACCAGTCCGTCGCCGGCGCCATCGCCACGGCGACGCACGGCACCGGCCGCAACTTCGGCAACATCGCGACGCAGGTCGTCGGCATGCGCCTCATCGCTGGCGATGGATCGATTGTCGACTGCTCCTCTGACGGAGAGCAGGAAATCTTCCACGCCGCGCGCGTCGGCCTCGGCGCCCTCGGCATCGTCTCGACGGTCACGCTGCGCTGCGTGCCGGCCTTCAACCTGCACGCGGTCGAGATGCCGATGCGCGTCGACGACGTGCTCGCGTCGCTCGACGAGCACGTCAGCCAGAACGACCACTTCGAGTTCTTCTGGGTACCGCACACCGGCTGGGCGCTCACGAAGCGCAACCGCCGGACCGATGAACCGCGCAACCCTCGCGGCCGCTGGCGGGAGTTCCGCGACCGCATCCTGCTCGAGAACGTCGCGTTCGGCGCCGTCTGCCGCGCCGGGCGCCTGCGGCCGTCGATGATCCCCCGTCTCAGCCGCCTCATCCCGAGCTCGGGCCGCGTCGAGTACGTCGAGCACTCCTACCGAGTGTTCGCGTCGCCGCGCCTCGTGCACTTTTACGAGATGGAGTACGCGATCCCCATCGAGCACACCGCCGAGGCGCTCAACCGCGTGCGCGCGTTCGTCGCCCGCAGCGGGCTCAACATCAGCTTCCCGGTCGAAGTGCGGTTCGTCGCACCCGATGACATCCCGCTGAGCACCGCCTACGGCCGCGCCACGTGCTACATCGCCGTCCACGTGTACCAGGGGATGCAGTACCAGCAGTACTTCGAGGCGGTCGAGGACATCATGGACGACTACGGCGGCCGCCCCCACTGGGGCAAGCTGCATTTCCAGACCGCCGAAACCCTGGCGCCCCGCTACCCGGAATGGTCCGCCTTCCAACGGGTGCGCGCCCGCCTCGACCCTGAGGCGCGCTTCACGAATCCCTACCTCGACCGCGTCCTCGGCCCCGTCCGCCCAGACTGACGCGCGTGAGCATCGCCGCCGCGCCGGCCGCCGCCGAGCCGAGCAGCAGGCTGCGGTGCGTCTCCGCCCACAGCTCCGCGCGGCCGTCGCGCGCCCGGGCCGAGAAGGCGCCGCGCGCGCCGTAGTCGCGCTCGTCGTCGAGCGGCCGCCGGAGGTTGTCCGGCCGCGACGGGTCCTCCGCCTCCTGCGTCTGCTGCGAGCGATATCCCCGCAGCCCCAGGTAGCGGTCGAGCATCCCCGGCATGACGCGGTCGAGCAGGATCGACGCGAGCGTCGGCGCGCCGACGTTCACCTCGCGCCGGCGGTGCGTCGCCGCCCAGTAGACGGCTTCCGCCGCCAGCTCCGGCTGGTAGATCGGCGGCACCGGCTGCGCGCGCCCAGGCAGCCGGCTGCGCACCCACGAGAACTGCGGCGTGTTCAGCGCCGGCATCTGCACCATCGTCACCCACACCGCGCTCCCGTCGTGAAATAGCTCCGACCGCAAGGACTCCGTGAAGCCCTGGATCGCGTGCTTCGCGCCGCAGTACGCCGACTGCAGCGGGATGCCACGATAGGCGAGCGCCGACCCGACCTGGACGATCGTCCCGTGGTCGCGCGGCAGCATTCGCCCCAGCGCCGCCAGCGTTCCGTGCACGTAGCCCAGGTAGGTCACCTCCGTGACGCGCCGGTACTCGTCGGCGCGCATCTCCTTGACGGGCGAAAACACCGAGGCCATCGCGCAGTTCACCCAGGCGTCGAGCGGGCCCAGCTCCGCCTCGATGCGCTGCGCCGCGCGTTCCACCGCGTCAGCGTCCGCGACGTCGGCCTGGACGACGCACGCGCGCGCCCCGGCCGCCTCCGCGTCGCGCGCCGCGCCGGCGAGCCCCGCCGCGCCCCGCGCGATCAGCCCCGTGCGCCACCCACGCCGCGCGAAGAGGCGCGCCGTCGCCCGTCCGGCGCCCGCCGAGGCGCCAGTGATCGCGACGACGCGCCCGCGCTGCTCTCGCACGTTCCCCTCCTCGCGCAGCGTGCCACGCCCATCGCGTCCGGCCCGCTACAAGCCGGGCGGCGGGCGTATGACGTGCGTGTCGGAAGGCGCTCCCGCAATTGCACGAAACTGACACGCCCGCCGGCGCGATCTCGCGGCCCGGTTCATCGCCCTGCGCCTACCATCGATCGAAGCGGCGGACGCCGCAGGAGGACCGCATGACCTTCGATCGAGGCCTCACCCCTGACCGCGAAACGCTCCGGCTCGCGCTCGGCCGGCCACTCTTCACCGCCGACGGCGCGCGCCTGGGCGAGGTTGCCGACGTCCACGGGTCGTACCTGAAAGTCAGCACGGCGTGGCGGCGCGACTTCTGGCTGAGCGGCGAGTATCTCGACTCCACGAGCGAGGACGGCGCCACCCTCACCTTCGACAAGTCGCATCTCGACGAGCACAAGCTCAGTGAACCCGGCCTCGAGCCGGAGGATGACCCGTTCCGCCGCATCGCCGCCGAGAGCGTCGTGCCGCCCGACGAGCAGTTGCGCCAGCGCGAGTTGGTCGAGCGCGAGCTCGCCGAGCAGCGCCAGCGCCTCCCGCACGTCCACGAGGACGGCCCCGACTCGCCGCCGTCCACCCGCGGCGGCACCGTCGGCGAGCCCGTCGAAGAGGAGCTCGAGCGCACTGCGGAAGAGGTTGAGCGGCTCGCGTCCGAGCGCGACCGCGCGACGCCCCGCTTCGGCGGACGCGTGGGCGCCGTCGAGGACCTCGGCGGCGAGCGCCAGAGCGTCACCGGCAGCGGCCGCCCGCCCGCCGGCCGCGCGATGGGCGTGCCGGTGCCACCGCCGCACCCGCGGCCCGAGCCCGGCGAAGCCTCCGCCCATCCGTCGTACGTCGGCGACGACGAGCCGCCGCGCACGGGAGGACAAGCCGATTCCATCGCCGCGGAGGTCGAGCGTGAGCGCGACGCTCGCGAGTCGGGGGAGCCGCTGTCCGGCCGTTTGTCCGGCGGCGAGCCCGGCGGCGTGTTCGCGCCCGATGTCTACGTCCCGCCCGCGGGCGGCCAGCCCGGGCCGCCGCTCTCGACGGACATGGAGCCTGGCACCGCCGCCGAGACGAGCATCGGCGCCACGCAGCCCGCCACCTCCTGGACCGCCGACGAGTCCCGCGGCGTGCGCGGCATGGAGAGCGGTGCCGGCGGCGCCGCGGGCACGACGGATGCGATGCGCCACGCGACCATCCCGCGCGCCGCGCGCGAGCCCGCGGGGGAGGACGGCGGCTCGCCGCTCGCTCGCGCGCCCGGCTTGGTGCCCGACGACCGCGAGGAGTTCGCGGGCGCCGCGGCGCCGCGCATGGGCGCCCTCCCGGTCGTCGCGGGCGTTGCCCTCGCCGCTTCCGCCTTCCTGCTCTGGCGCCGGGCCCGCTCCCGCCGGCGCTCCTGGCGCGACCGCGCGCAGGACGCGGCGCACGACGCGCGCGAGCAGCTCGAGGCGCTCCGCTAGCCGCGCTCGACACACGGCCCAGCGCGTGTCACGCTCTCCAGCGCAACCGCTGGAGAGGAGTCGACATGGCCGGTGCCCGCAAGTTCCGCTTCGGCGCGCAGATCGCCGCCGGACGCTCGCGCGACGAGTGGATCGAGAAGGCCCGGAAGTGCGAGGACCTGGGCTACTCGACGCTCTTCATGCCCGACCACTTCGACGACCAGCTCGCGCCGATGCCGGCGCTCGCCGTCGCCGCCGCCGTCACGAGCGCGCTGCGCGTCGGCGGGCTCGTGCTCGACAACGACTACAAGCACGCGGTCGTGCTCGCGAAGGAGCTCGCGACGCTTGACGTGCTCTCCGGCGGCCGCGTCGAGGCGGGCATCGGCGCCGGTTGGATGGTCACGGACTACGAGGGATCGGGCATCTCGTACGATCCCCCGGGCACACGCATCCGCCGGCTCAAGGAAGGCCTGCGCATCATGAAGGGCCTCTGGAGCGACGAGCCCGTCGCCTTCGACGGCGAGTTCTACTCGGTGCACATGTCCGGCACGCCGAAGCCCGTGCAGAAGCCGCACCCGCCCGTGCTCATCGGCGGCGGCGGCAAGCGCGTGCTCTCGTTCGCCGCGCGCGAGGCGGACATCATCAGCGTGAATTTCGCGCTCACCGAGGGCCGCGTCGGCCGCGGCGCGCTCGAGACCGGCTCGGCGGAGGCGACGCGCGAGAAGATCCGCTGGATCCGCGAGGCCGCCGGCGCGCGCTTCGACCAGATCGAGCTCGGCGTCACGGTCTTCGCGGGCATCCTCACCGACGACCGCGAGGGCATGGCGGCGCGCGTCGCGCCAGGCTTCGGCGCCACCGCCGAAGAAGCGCTGACCGTGCCGCACGCGCTCATCGGCAGCGTCGACCAGTGCGTCGAGGAGTTGCAGCGCCGGCGCGAGGAGTACGGCTTCTCGTACGTCGCCTTCTCCGGCAACAGCTGGGAAGCGATGGCGCCCGTCGTCGCCCGGCTCGCCGGCACGTAAGCGCCGCTACACCGGACGCGTGATCGCCCCTTCGCTCGCCGACGATACCTGCGCGGCATACTTCGCCATCACGCCCGTCGTGTAGCGCGGCTCTGGCGCGCGCCAGTCGCGCAGCCGCGCGCCGATCTCGTCGTCGCTCAGCTCCACGTCCAGCCGCCGGTTCGGGATGTCGAAGCTCACCGTGTCGCCGTCCCGCACGGCCGCGATCGGGCCGCCCACGAACGCCTCCGGCGCCACATGCCCGGCCATCAGCCCGCGCGTCGCGCCGCTGAAGCGCCCGTCGGTCAGCAACGCCACCGTCTCGCCCAGCCCCTCGCCGACGATCGCCGACGTGACGCCGAGCATCTCCCGCATCCCCGGCCCGCCCTTCGGGCCCTCGTACCGGATCACGACCACGTCCCCCGGCCCGATGCGCTTCTGCGTGACGGCGAGCATCGCGTCCTCCTCGCGGTCGAAGACCCGCGCCGGGCCGCGATGCGTCAGCCGCTCGTGCCCCGCGACTTTGACCACGCAGCCCTCCGGCGCGAGGTTCCCGTGCAGGATCACCAGCCCGCCCGTCTGCTTCAGCGGCCGGTCGAGCGGCATCACCACGTCCTGCCCCGGCGTCTCGACCGCCAGCGCCGCCTCGTCGCCGAAGCGACCGCCGGGCGTCCGCTGCGCCGGGTCTGCGTAGCCGCCCTCCACCAGCCGCTGCGCCACCAGTTGCACGCCGCCGGCCTTGTCGAGGTCGGCGGCGACGTAGCGCCCCCCCGGCTTCAAGTCCGCCAGCAGCGGCGTGCGCGCGCTCACGACGTCGAAGTCGTCGATCGTCAGCGGCACGTTCGCCTCCCGCGCGAGCGCCAGCAGGTGCAGTACGGCGTTCGTCGAGCCGCCCGTCGCCGCCACGCCGGCGATCGCGTTCTCGAATGCCGTACGCGTCAGGACGTCGAGCGGGCGCTCGTTGCGCCGCAGCACGTCCATCACGATCTCCCCCGCGCGCACGCCGACGTCGTCCTTGCGCGGGTCGACCGCCGGCACGCTGGCGCTGCCCATCGGCGACAGGCCGATGAATTCCATCGCCAGCGCCATCGTATTCGCGGTGAACTGCCCGCCGCAGGCGCCAGGGCCGGGGCAGGCCACGCGTTCCAGCGTGTCCAGCTCCTCGTCGGTGATCGCCCCCGCGGCGTGCTGGCCGACGGCCTCGAACACGTCCTGGATGTTCACGTCGCGCCCCTTGTAGCGGCCGGGCAGGATCGACCCGCCGTAGAGGATGATCCCCGGGATGTTCAGCCGAGCGAGCGCCATCGCCGCGGCCGGGATCGTCTTGTCGCAGCCGACGAGGCACACCAGCGCGTCGAACATATAGCCGCGCGTGCACAGCTCGATCGAGTCGGCGATCAGCTCACGCGACACCAGCGACGTCTTCATCCCCTCCGTGCCCATCGTGACGCCGTCGCTGATCGCGATCGTGTTGAACTCGAACGGTGTCCCGCCCGCGCGCCGCACGCCGTCCGCGACCTTCACCGCCAGATCGCGCAGGTTGAAGTTGCACGGCATCGTCCCGATCCACGTGTTTGCGATGCCGATGAACGGCTTCGCGATGTCGTCCTTCGTCAGGCCGATGCTGTACAGGTACGAGCGCGCCGCCGCGCGGTCGCGCCCCTCGACGAGCTTGCGCGAGTTGTGCTTGAGGTCGAAGTCCATGCGTTCCTCCGTGCCGCGCAGCGTAGCGCGAAGCGCGTGCGTGCGGAAACGCCGGACGGCTTCGGAGATCGCGCTACATGGTGCGCGTTGGCTTCGGCGGGCGCACCGCCGAGCAGGGAATGCTGTGATCGTAGGAGCCGCGCTCCTGCGTGAGGCCACAATCGACGCAGCGGCGCCCGAGCGGGAACTCGACCCAGTTGTGCTTCATGAACGTTGTCTCTCCAGCAGGTCCGTGGTTCAGGACTGCCAGGGGAGACAGCGGAGAACGGCGAACAAGCTACCCTGCGTGTCCCTGCATCATACACTCGCTGTCAAGGAATGCACTCATTCCTCTCGAGCCCCGGCCTTGACCGTTGGCGCCGGCTTGGAGATCGTGCGCGCGGAGATGGGGAGGAATTGCATGTCTCGCGCGCTCGTCCTGCTCGGCGCCCTGGCCTTCGTCGGTGTCACCCTCGTCGCCTGCGGCGGTGGCGGCGGCTCGAAGGCCACACCCACGCCCGCCGCCACCGAGCGCCCGGCGGCGCCGAAGCTCACGCAATCCGACGCGACGCGCATCCTCGATGCGATCCTGCTCAAGCCCGCCGACATGCCCGAAGGCTGGGTCGTGATGTCCGATTCGACCGTCGACAACGCCCAGGCGGCGCAGGCCGACCCCGCGAACGCCGGCTCGATCGACCGCTGCGGCCGGCTTCTCGGCCGCACGATCGTCAACCAGTCCCCGAACGTCGTCGGCGACTTCCTCGCCGGCACGACGCTCAGCTTCTTCTCGCAGGGCACCATCTACGCCACCGATGCCGGCTCCGCCGACTGCGCCGCGGAGGCGGCGACCCGCCTCGCCGCGCCGGGCGAGCTCGCGAAGGCGTTCGGCGGCCTGTTCGTCGACCCGTCCGCCGTCAGGGTGACCGCGGTCCCCTACGAGGCCGTCGCCGATGGCTCGTTCGCCGCGACGCTATCCGGCCAGGTGAACGCCGCCGGCACCATCGTCGACCTCACGCTGCTGGTGGTCGCCTTCCGCGACCGCAACGTCGCTGCGGTCGTCGGCTCCGTCGCGAACGGCACGCCCACCACCGACGAACTCAAGCCGTATGTGGACAAGGTGCGCAGCCGCATCGACGAAGCGCTTGGCGGCTGAGCGCGGGCACCGGATGCGCATCGCCGTCCCGGGCGCGGGCAGCGTCACCGGGGTCCGCTCCGGGCCGGCGGACGCGCGATGGCTCTTCGTCTACGCGCCCGGCGCGGGCTCCAATGTCGATGACCCGTTCGGGCGCTATGCTGCATCGGCGCTGGCCGGGCGCGGCGTCGCGACGCTGCGCTTCCAGTTCCCGTACATGGAGGCGGGCCGCCGGTCGCCCGACCGCCCGCCCGTGCTCGAGGCGGCATGGCGGGCGGCGCTCGCCCACGCGCGCGGCGATGCAGCGCGGATCGCCGCCGGCGGCCGTTCGATGGGCGGCCGCATCGCGTCACAGGTCGTCGCGCAGGGAGAGAAGGTCGATGCCCTCGCCCTCTTCGCCTACCCGCTGCATCCGCCCGGCAAGCCCGGGCAGTCGCGCGACGCCCATCTCCCGTTGCTCCGCGTCCGCACGTTCTTCTGCTCCGGCACGAACGACGCCTTCGCCTCCCCCGACGAATTGCGCGCCGCGGCGGCGCTCGTCCCGCGCGCGCACGTGTACCTGCTCGATGGCGCCGACCACGGGTTCGCGGTGCGCAAGTCCTCCGGCCGTGGCCGCGACGAGGTCTACGCCGAGGCCGTCGACGCCTTCGCCCGCTGGCTCCTGCGTGGCGCCCGCGCCTGACGGGGCGCGGCCGTGAGCGCGACCCGGGCGGCGGCGACCGGCGAACAGGACGACCTCGCGCGCCCCCGGATCGCCGGCGTCTCGCGCAACGTCTTCCTCCTCGGCCTCGTCAGCTTCTTCGCCGACGTCAGCAGCGAGATGGTCTACCCCATCGTCCCGCTGTTCCTGCGCAACACGCTCGGCGCGCCGGTCCTCGCCGTCGGCCTGATCGAGGGCGTCGCCGAGAGCACCGCGAGCCTCGGGAAGTTCGTCTTCGGCTGGTTCTCCGACCGCCTGCGGCGCCGACTGCCGTTCACGGCTGGCGGCTACGCACTGGCCGCCGTCGCCAAGCCGATGCTCGCCGCCGCCACGGTCTGGCCGTTCGTGCTCTTCGCGCGCTTCGTCGACCGCTCCGGCAAGGGCGTGCGCACCGCGCCGCGCGACGCGCTCATCGCCGCTTCCACGACGCCGGAGACGCGCGGCCGCGCCTTCGGCCTGCACCGGTCGATGGACACCTCGGGCGCCATCCTCGGGCCGCTGATCGCACTCGCCGTGATCTCGTTCGCCGGCTCGAGCGCCTATCGACCGATCTTCGTCGCCGCTGTCGTGCCCGGCGTCATTTCCGTCGCGATCCTGCTGTTCGTGCGCGAGGTCGCGCGCGCGCCACGCACCGGCCCGCTGCCGCCGCTGCTCTCGCTGCACGGATACGACCGCCGCTTCCTGCTCTTCCTGCTCGTCACGCTCGTCTTCGCCGCCGGCAACTCGAGCGATGCCTTCCTCGTCCTGCGCGCGAAGAACCTCGGCCTCGGCGCCGCCGAAGTCGTGCTGGCCTACGTGCTCTACAACGTCACCTACGCCGCTCTGTCGTTTCCGGCCGGCGGGCAGTCCGACCGTCTTGGGCGCAAGCCGCTGCTCATCGCGGGCTTCGCCGTCTTCGCGCTCGTCTATGCCGGATTCGCTGCCGCGCGAAGCGGCGCCGTCGTCTGGCTTCTCTTCGCGGTCTACGGCGCCTACATCGCCTTCACCGACGGCGTCGGCAAGGCGTTCGTATCGGACCTCGTCCCCGACGCCCGGCGCGGCACGGCCATGGGCCTCTACAACGCCACGACCGGCGCCATGCTGCTGGTGGCGAGCCTCCTCGGCGGCCTGCTCTGGGACGAGGTCGGCCCCGCCGCCACGTTCACGCTGGGCGCCGGCACCGCCGCGGGGGCCGCGCTCCTCATGCTCGTGGTCGTCCCGTCGCACGGCGAGCGGGTCATCGCCAGGGTGGATCCTTAGCCGAGGGCGTCGCGGATCTTGCCCATGAAGCCGCGGTCCTCCTGCGGCTTCACCGTCGTCCCCATCGACTCCGCGAGCTGGCGGAACAGTTCCTTCTGCTCCTTCGAGAGGTTGCGCGGCGTGACGACGTTCACGCGCACGATCATGTCGCCGCGGCCGCCGCCGCGCAGGTGCGGCACGCCGCGCCCCCGCACGACGAACGCCTCGCCCGTCTGCGTGCCGGCCGGGATGCGTATCTCGTGCGGCTCCCCGTCGACGGTCGGCACCTCGACTTCATCCCCGAGCGCCGCCTGCGCCACGTTCAGGTCGAGGTCGAGGAGGATGTCGTCCTCGTCGCGCCGGAACAGCTCGTGCGGCTGCACGTTGATCGCCAGGTAGAGGTTGCCGCGCGGCCCGCCCTGCGCCCCGACCTCGCCTTCGCCCGTCAGCCGGATCTGCGAACCATGGTCGATGCCCGCCGGCACCTTCACCGACAGCGAGCGCTTGCGCTTCTCGCGGCCGGTGCCGCGGCAGTTGCGGCACGGCGTGTTTACGACGCGCCCCTCGCCCCGGCACCGGTCACACATGGTCACGTTCACGAACTGCCCGAAGATGCTCTGCTGCGCGCGGCGGATCTCGCCGCTGCCGTTGCACTGCGGGCAGCGTTCCGGCTGCGTCCCGGGCTCGGCCCGCAGCCCGTTGCAGACGGAGCACAGCTCCGCGGTCGTCACGTCGAACTTCTTCTCCGCGCCGAAGACCGCCTCCTCGAACGTTAGGGTGATCGAGCGCCGGACGTCGGCCCCCCGCACGGGCCCGCGCTGCGCGCGCGCGCCCGACCCGCCGAAGAAGGCGTCGAAGATGTCGCCGAGCCCGCCGAAGCCGAAGCCCTCGAACCCGCGAGCGAAGGGGTTCTCGCCGCCCTGCGCCGCCGCGTGCCCGAAGCGGTCGTACATCGCCCGCCGCTCGGGGTCGGAGAGGACCTCGTAGGCCTCGTTGACCTCCTTGAAGCGCGCCTCGGCCCCCGGCTCCTTGTTTCGGTCCGGGTGGTACTGCATCGCCAGGCGCCGGAACGCCTTTTTGATCTCGTCCGCTCCCGCGTTCCGCGGGACGCCGAGCACGTCGTAGTAGTCCTGCTTGCGGTCGGTTGCCATCTGATCCTGTATCGCTCGGAATCGATGCGCGCTGAAGCCGTACCGTCATTGTAGCGACCGGCCGTCGCCTGCCGCGATGCCAGAGAAGCCGGAGCGCGGGCACGATGATGGCGCCGCGGGGAATTCCGGGCGCCGCCATCATCCCTCGTCCCGCTGTCCTCACGCCTCGCGCTACTTGATCTCCCACGTCACGCTGACGTTCACCGTGACGTCGAGCTCGCCCGGCTGGATCGGCGTCGAGGCGTCCGCCGCCCGCTTCAGCTCGCCCGCCGCAACCGGCACGGGCGCCGGCCCGCCGCTCTCGCTGATCTGGATCGGGTCGCCGAGCGAGACGCCGCTCGCCTTCGCCAGCGTCTCGGCGCGCGCCCGTGCGTCGGCGACCGCCTGCTGCCGCGCCTGGTCCTGCAGGCTCTCCGGCTTGTCGATCGTGAACGCGATGCCCTGCACCTGTGCGTCGTCCCCGCCGGCGGTGATCGCGTCGTCCACGGCCTTGCTCGTCCTGCCGATGTCCCTCACCGTCGCCGTCACGGAGTTCTGCACCCGGAAGCCCTTCAGCAACTGCCGTCCGTTCGTGTAGTCGTACTCCGGCGACACGCTCAGGTACTGCGTCTGGATGTCCTTGTCGGCGACGCCGTTCGCTTTGAGCGAGTCGATCATCGCGTTCAGCGAGGCCGCCGCCCGGTCGCGCGCGGCCGCGACGCTGTCATCGAGCACCGACACGCCGAGCGTGACCTGCGCGACGTCCGGTGTGGCGTGGACCGTCCCCTGGCCCTGCGTGCTGATGCCGTGCTGCTCGTTGCCGCTCTGCACGTTCGTCGTCGTGCTGCCGCACGTCGCCGCCGCGAACACGACGAACGCGATCGCGCCCGCCCCGGCGACCGCCGCCAGTCTTCGGTGCCTCATGTTGCCTTCCTCCTCTGGTACCACCACCAGCCGGCGGCACCTGCCGCCGCGATGGCCACGGTCCCGGCGATGGTCTCCGCGGCGCGCAGCCCGGCGTCGCTGCCGCTACCGCCGTTGTCGCCCGAAGCGGCGAGCGTCCCGCCAGGCGGTGTCGGTGATGCCGCGGGCCGGATCGCCTGCGACTCGCCGGTCGCGCTCGGCGTCGCGGGGCCGGACGCCTTGCCCGCGCTTGGCTGCGCGCGGTCCGCCGGGCCCGGCGCCTCGGCCCCCGCCGCCTCGGGGCTCGCTGCGCCCGGCGCGACCGCACGCGTGCCGGCGCCGGGCGTCAACGCCGCGTCCTCCGCCACGCGCGCGAGCGAAGGTGACTCCGAGGCACGGTCCGCGGGCCCCCGGCCGGAGCGCGCCACGTCGTACGCGACCAGCACGCCGAAGACGACGACCGCCGCGGCGGCCGCCGTACCGGCGAAGGCGCCGAACGCGCCGCCCATGCGGGGCCGCACGCGCTGCACGGAATGCTCGACGACCCGGAACGCTCGCGGTGCCTCCGCCGTCCCGAGCGACGCGAGCAGCCCGCGCACCGCCCGCAGCTCCTCGACCGCGCGCCCGCACTGCCGGCATGCCTCGACGTGCGCCCGTTGCACCGCCGCGCGCGCCGGCGGCAGCGAGCCATCGGCGAATGCGGACAGATCCTCCGTCCGGAGGTGCGGTCCGCCCTCGCGAGGCCGGCGCAGGCGCCGCCACAAACCCTTCACATTCACGTCACACCTGCCGCACCGTCCGCGGCGTACGCTGAGCCGGTCTCATGCATTACGACGCTCCCGGGCTCCCGATTGTTCCCGA
>DASRHM010000030.1:0-28411 GCA_035650575.1 Dehalococcoidia bacterium
GTGCTCCTCGCCGTGGCAGCTCTAGGCGTTGTGCTTAGCATCGTGCAGATTCGCCACGTTCCGTCCCGCGCCCGCGCCACGTTCGTCCTGCTCCTCTCGACGCTGATCTACTGGACGGCGGTCCACATCGTCTTCTTCGCCGACCCACGCTTTCACGCGCCGGTGATGCCGGCGATGTGCGCGCTCGTTGCCGTCGCGCTGGGGCGAGTGATGCGCCAGCCGATCCCATCCGTGACATCTACGTAATGTGCGGATCGCCACCTACACGCGCACGACCGCGAGCGTGACGCGCTGCCCGTCGATCTCCGCGGTCTCCGAGTGCACGCCGTGCGGCGGCGCGTCGTCCGACAGGTCCACCGACAGCGTCTCCTGCCGGATGTAGTCGCCCCACGCGCCCACGACATCCCGCAGCGCGGCGTGCGCCTCCACGCCGTCCTCCGCCCGATAGTACGTGCGGATGCGGTCCGCGATCTCGAACCCGGCGTCCTTCCGCAGGTTCTGGATGCGATGCACGATCTCCCGCGCCGTGCCCTCGCGCACCAGCTCCGGCGTCAGCTCCGACGACACGATGACGACGATGCCCCCCTCTTCCGCCGACGCGAAGCCCTCGCGCTCGCGGCCGGCGACCAGCACTTCTTCGGGCGCGAGCGTCTTGCCCGCGACCTCGACCGCCTGCCCGGCGCCGACGCGCCGCGCGACCTCCGCGCGCTCGCGGTCGCCCATCGCCGCCAGCGCCTTCGCGATGTCCTGCACCTCGCGCCCGTACTTCTGGCCGAGCAGCTTCAGGTTCGGCTTCACCTCGAAGCGCAGGAAGTCCGCCTCATCCCGCACGACGCGCAGCGCCTTCACGTTCAACTCGTCGAGCACCTGCGGCGCGAGGCGCTCGATGGCCTGCTCCTCGAGCGCCGACGGGAGCTTCACGAACAGCTCCGCGACGGGCTGGCGCACCTTGATCTGCGCCTTCGCGCGCGCCGCGCGCCCGAGCGACGCGACGCGCATCACGAGCCGCGTCTCCTCCGACAGCCGCCGGTCGATGGCTGCGGCGTCCGCGTCCGGCCAGTCGGCGAGGTGCACCGACTCCGGCGCCGCCTCGTCGAACCCGCGCACCAGGTTCTGGTGCATCGCCTCGGCGAGGAACGGCACGAACGGCGCGAGCAGCCGCGTCAGCATCGTCAGGCACTCGTACAGCGTCGCGTACGCCGCCAGCTTGTCCGTGTCGCTCTCTGACTTCCAGAACCGCCGCCGGCTGCGCCGCACGTACCAGTTCGACAGGCCGTCGATGAACCGCTCGACGTGCCGCGTCGCGCCCGCCGCGTCGAAGTCATGCAGCCGCTCCGTCACCTGCTCGATGAGCTGGTGCAACTCCGACCGCACCCAGCGGTCCAGCTCGGACCGCTCGCCCGAGCCCGCCGCCGGCGTCCAGCCATCGATGCGCGCGTACGTGACGAAGAACACGTACGTGTTCCAGAGCGTCAGGAACATGCCGCGCCGCACCTCGTCCGCCGGCCCGTAGCCGAAGTTGATGTTGTTCGCGGGATTCTGCCGGAAGAACAGCCAGCGCATCACGTCGACGCCCATCGAGTCGGCGGCGTCATCGAACCAGATCGCGTTGCCCTTGCTCTTGTGCATCTCCTCGCCGTGCTCGTCGCGCACCATCGCGTGCCCGAGCACCGTCAGGAACGGCGGCCGGTTCACCAGCGCCGTCGACATCGTCAGCAGCGAGTAGAACCAGTTGCGGAACTGGCCCGGGAACGCCTCGGTGATGAACTGGGCGGGGAACCATGCCTCCCAGTACGCCCGGTCGTGCCGGTAGCCGAGCGTCGAGAACGGGACGATCCCCGCATCGAGCCACGGGTTGCCGACGTCCGGGATGCGCGTCACGGTCTCGCCGCACGTCGCGCAGGCGATCGTCACGGCATCGATCCAGGGCTTGTGCGGCGAGTGCCCCTCGAACTGCTCCCAGCCGGAGACCGCGCGCGCCTGCAGCTCCGTCTCGGAGCCGATGACCTCGAAGCTCCCGCACGCCGCGCAGTCGAAGATCGGCAGCGCCAGCCCGTAGTAGCGCTTCTTCGAGATCATCCAGTCGTCCATGTTCTTCAGCCAGTCGAGCTCGCGCGCCAGCCCGAACTCCGGGATCCACCGGATCTGCCGCGTGACGCCGGCGATCTGGTGCCGCAGCTCGTCCATGCTGATGAACCACTCGTCGACGAGGCGGAAGATGAGCTCCGTGCCGCAGCGCCAGCACACCGGGTAGCGGTGGCTGTAGGCCTGCGTGCGGTACAGCACGCCCTTCTCGCGCAGCGACGCGAAGATCGCGTCCCGCGCGTCCTCGTCCGACACGTACTTGCCGGTGAGCCAGGCGAAGCCATCGAGGTACACGCCCTCGTCGTCCGTCGGCGCGATCACGGCGAGCCCGTGCTCCTTGCTCAGCGCGAAGTCCTCCTTCCCGCAGCCCGGGGCGATGTGCACGATGCCGGTGCCCTCTTCCTCCGACACCTCGTCCCAGGCGACGACGCGGTGCGCGACGCCCTGCTGCGCCGGCAGCTCATCGAACGGCCCCGCGTACGCGCGGCCGATGAGCGCGCTGCCCGGCACCTCGCCCAGCACCTCGGACCCCGGCTTCAGCGCCGACTTCGCCGCCCCCTTCGAGACGTAGACCACGTCGTCGCCGCTGCGCACGCGCAGGTAGGTCAGCGCGGGGTGCACCGCCGCCGCGACGTTGCCCGCAAGCGTCCAGGGCGTCGTCGTCCAGACGAGCAGCGACTCCCCCGGCGCGTCGGCGAGCGGGAACTTCAGGTACACGCTGACGTGCGTCAGCTCCTTGTAGCCCTCGGTGACGATCTCGTGCTCAGAGAGGCCGGTCGCGCAGCGCGGGCACCAGGGCATCACGTCGTGGCCCTTGTACAGCCAGCCCTTCTCCCAGCACGTCTTCAGGAAGCCCCAGATCGTGTAGTTGTTCTCGTCGGAGTTCGTGTAGTACGAGTGGTCCCAGTCCATCCAGTAACCGAGCCGGGTCGACTGCTCCGTCTGCACGGCGGCGAAGCGCTGGACGCGCGCCTTGCACTCCTCGACGAACTTGTCGATGCCGAAGTCGAGAATGTCCTTCTTCGACGTGAAGCCGTGCTCCTTCTCGACCTCCACCTCGATCCAGAGCCCCTGGCAGTCGAAGCCGTTCTGGTACCGCTGCCGCTCGCCGAGCATCGTGTGAAAGCGCTGGTACAGGTCCTTGTACGAGCGCCCCCACGCGTGGTGCACGCCCATCGGGTTGTTCGCCGTGATCGGCCCGTCGATGAACGACCAGCGCTTCTCCGAGGCCGCGTTCCGCGCGATGTATCGGCGGATCATGTCGCGTTCGCGCCACCATGCCAGCGTCCGCCGCTCATCGGCGACGAAGTCCGGGCGCGTGGTTACGGGTTGCAGCATGTGATCCTCATTCAGTGTGGTCCGTTGGGCCCGCGGCGCCGCAGCGCGTCCCACGGTATCCATTCAAAATGCGTCTCTCGGCGCCGCCGCGCGCGCGCCGCGACCTTCGTCTACGCTCTGATCTCGTGCACTTCTCTCCGTTCATGCCCGGTGGGGCCGCGCGCCGCACAACGAAATACGCCCGCCCCCTGCTGGGGACGGGCGTTCGCCCGCGGTACCACCCCGCTTCCCGCCTTCCGTGGCGGGCTGCTCGTTCCGGGCGCCGTCACGCCCTGCCCCGCTAACGGCGGGCCTCCGGGCGCCCCTACTGGCTCTCGCGTTCGGCGCGCCGGCTCGGGAGGGATCTTCGGCCGAGGCCGCTGCGCCCGGCTCGCACCGTCCCGGGCTCGCTCACCAGCGGCGCGACGGCCTACTCGTCTCCGTCATCGCCTGTCCGGGGGAGTATACGAGCGGCGAGGAGCGCGAGACAAACGCGCATCTTACGGCACCAGCACCACCCGCCCGAACGCCGCCCGGCTCTCGATGTACGCGTGCGCCGCCGCAGCCTCCGCGAGCGGGTACGTGCGGTCGATCACCACCTCGAGCTCGCCCTTCGCGACGTCCCGCAGGATTCCGTCGAGCATCGGCCGGACGCGCTGCGGGTTGCGCAGCGTCTCCAGCCCGAAGAACACGCCCGTCAGCGAGCCGTTCGTGCCACTGAGCGCGCTGACGTCGATCGCCTTCCCTTCGCGGCTCACGTTGCCCACCGTGATCGCCCGCCCGCGGTAGCCCAGGCACATCAGGCTGCCCTCGAGCGTCCTGCCGCCGACCGAGTCCACCACCAGGTCGACGCCCTGCGGCGCGATCGCCCGCACCGCGTCAACGAAGCTGCCGCTGCGGTAGTTCACGCCCGCATCCATCCCGTACTGCTTCAGCCGCTCGAGCTTCTCGTCGCTCGACGATGTCGCGACCACGCGCGCCCCCGCGCGATGCGCCAGTTGGACGCAGGCGATGCCCACGCCGCTCGTCCCCGCCTGCACGAGCACCGTCTCGCCCGCCTGCAGGCGCCCGAACTCGAACAGGCAGTCGTGCGCCGTCCCCCACGACACCGGCACGCCGGCGGCCGCCTCGATGCTGCACCCGTCGGGCACCAGCCACGTCGACGTCGCGGGCACCGAGACCACCGATGCGTGCGAGCCGCTCGCCATCAGCGCCGTCACGCGGTCGCCCGGCTTGCGGTCCGTCACCTCGGCCCCCACCTCGCGCACGACGCCGGCGCAGTTGTAGCCGACGATGTGCGGCTTCGACGTCATCGCGCCGCCCGCGCGGTTCAGCACGTCGCCGCCCTCGACGGCGATCGCCTGCACGTCGATCAACACGCCCTTCGGGTGGAGCGGTGGATCCGGCACGTCCTCGTACCGGAAGACGTCCGGCGCCCCCGTCTCGTAGTACACCGCTGCCTTCATGCGCGTCCTCTCCTGGTGCGCTCTCGCACGCCGTGCGTGCAGGTTGTCCGGGGATCGCGATTGCGAACCCAGCGCAGAGAACCTTCTAGCCCGTGGTCTGCTTGGTCCACGTCGCCAGGTCGAAGTAGTCGCGCCACGCCGCAATCTTGCCGTCGCGCAACTCGAACGCGCCCATCACCGGCAGCCTAACCATCTTGTCGCCCATCTGGAACGTGTCGACGCGCTCCGTGAGCACGATGTTGCCGCGCGCGGCCAGGTGCGTGATCTCGAACGTCACGCCGCTCGCCGGGCCGAGGATGAACCCGAGCAACGCGCGGATCGCGTCCTTGCCGACGGCCGGCTGCATCGGCATGTTGTGGTACACCGCGTCGTCGGTGAACGCGTCGAGGATCCGCTGCTGGTCGCGCGCTTCCCAAGCCGCGCAGAAGTCGCGCACCACGCGCTCCGCATCACCCACGCTCGCCCTCCCTGCTGCCGGACGCCGGCCCGCCCGCCGTCCCGTGCCGGTACTGTACGACCTCCACGTCGATCACGGTGACCAGCCCGCCGCCGACCATCTCGTCCACGATCGGCAGCACACGGGCGATGCGCTCCGGCGAGTCGATGACCTCGACGACGAGCGGCAGATCCTCCGAGAGGCGCAGGATGTGCGCCGTGTGGAGCCGGCTCGCCGCGCCGAACCCCTCGACGCCCCGCAGCACCGTCGCGCCCGCCATGCCCTCGGCCCGCAGTCGCTCGACGAGCGCGGTCGCCAGCGGCTTGCCGCGCCAGCGGTCCGACTCGCCGATGTAGATCTTCAGCATCTTCGCCGGCCCGGTGATGTCATCCATCCCGTAGCTCCTTCGGATTCACTCCGCTCGCCGGAAGGCCGCACGCTCCAACATCCAGCATGGCGCCGTCACCGCGGCCGAGCGCCCGGGGTGCGCGCGCCAGGGTCACAGCGCCCGTCCGAGCACGCTCCCCGCCCACACCGCCAGCATCCCCGCCGCCACGCTGCCGCCGAGGTTCATCGCCGCGGTGGCGACGTCGCGCAGCTCGAGCATCTGCAGCGTCTCCCACGTGAGGGTCGAGAACGTGGTATACGCGCCGAGGAAGCCGACCGCGACGAGCAGGCGCAGCTCCGGCGGCCACATGAAGCGGTCCTCGCTCAGCGTCAGGAACAGCCCGATGATGAACGCGCCCGTGATGTTCACGACGAACACGCCGAGGCCGCGCCCCGGCCACGCGTCGCTGATCCAGCCGGTGGCGTAGTAGCGCGCCAGCGTCCCCAGCGCCCCGCCGACCGCGAGGTACATCACGTTCATCTCCGGCCCTCGCCCTCCCACATCGGCCGCCCGGCATTCGCATCGCTCCGCGGGTGCGCGGCACGCGGCGCGCCGGCACGCCGCCGGCCCAAGAAAAAGACTCCTGCGCTTGCGACGCAGGAGCCATCAGCCCTCGCGGGCGGTTCGGGCGAGCCCCATCGCCCCGGCCGGTGATGCCTGAGGATAGGCAGCGCACCGGCACGGGGCAAGGGGACCAACGTCCCGGTGTGGTCGAAGTTCGGTTGGCGCCCTCCCTAGCCGTGATGCTCCGTCGGTTGCGCCGTCGGCTCTTGCAGCGCCCGCGGGATGAAGATGTACGCGTGCGCGATCGCCGCCAGCCCGGCGCCGACGAGCGGCCCCGCCCAGTACACCCACGTGTCTTTCCAGTCGTTCTGCACGAGCGCCGGGCCGAAGTGCCGCGACGGGTTCATCGCCGCGCCCGTCAGCGGCCCGCCCATGAAGATGTCCATCGTGATCGTCAGGCCGATGGCGAGCGCCGCGATCGCGTGCGCGCCGCGCTCGTCCACCGCCGTGCCGTAGATCACGTACATCAGGAAGAAGGTCAGGATCACTTCGATCGTGAACCCGCGCGCGCGTCCGACGATGATCGCGTTGTTATCGGCGTAGGCGATCGCCGGCACGCCGAGATGCGTCGCGTTGCGCACCGCCTCCGGGTAGATGTAGCGCAGCAGCAGCGCCGCCACGACGGCGCCCGCGAGCTGCACGATCACGTAGCCGATGGCCTTCAGCGTGCCGATCTTGCCGCCGAGCCACAGCCCGAACGTCACCGCCGGGTTGTAGTGCCCGCCCGAGATGTGCCCCGCACCGGCGACCATCAGCCCGATCGCCAGCCCGTGCGCGAGCGCCACCGCGACCAGCGTGCCGCCGTTGCTGAACCCCTGTGACGTCGCCGTCAGGATCGCGCCCGCGCCGATGAACACCAGCGCGAACGGCCCCAGGAACTCGGCGATCAGCGGTCGTATCCAGTAATCGAGGAGGTCTTCGGGCAGGAAGTTGTTGGCGTTGAACTCTCTCGCCGGGACCATCATGTCGTTCGTGGCCATGACGGAACTCCAATTGCTAAAGCGATTAGCTTCTTTCGGAGATGATGTTAGATTCGACGCCCGCCACTGTCAACCCCCCGCGCCGGGATTGCACGTGAGCAAGCCAGGGGTGCCCGCAGGCGAGTTGTTCGCCGGGCGCCCGAGGGCCTCGGCGGGAACGCCATCGCCCCCGTCGCAATGCGGTCTGGAGCTAATCCCCGGCGCTGCCCGACAGCCGCCTGACGCGAGGCGTTCGCTTCACGAAGGGCACGGCCGCCCGTAGGAGAACGAGAACAACAGGTGCGTCCCGGAAGGGTTCCACGCGGTCAAGATCGGCTCGTAGGTGATCGTCGCCGGTGCGACGGGCGCGAGCCGCGTCACGCTCAGGTCGTCGGCGCGCACGAAGACGATGCCTCCGGCGGTCGCGAGCGCGACGCCGCTCCCATCCGGCCGCCAGACGTAGCCCCGCGGCGTCACGCCGCCGAGATCGACCTCGCGCACGGGCACGGCGGCGTCCGGATCGACGAATGACAGCGGCACGTTGCCGCAGCGGCCGGCCCCGATCGCGAGCACGTGGCCGCGCGGCGACCAGCCGTACGTCGGGTAGGCGCCGAGCGCGCGGATGGAGATGCGACGGCCGCTCGCGGCCTCTTCGATGTACGCCGCCGCATCACCATTCACGAGCCGCCAGCGGCCGTCCGCGCTATTGAGCGGCGGCGGATATGGCGGCGCACCCGGCGCCGGAGGCGGCTCGTTGACGATGGTGTCGGTGCCGTCGAGGCGCAGCAGGTGGTAGCCGCGGTCCGCGGTGCGCGCGTAGAACGGCGCGAGCAACGTCTCGTCGTCGATCCATTCCGTCGGAGCCGGACCACTGAAGACGTACACCTCGCGGCTGGCAAGCACGAGCGCGAACGCGTTGAACGCGCCGCCGCCGTCCGTCGCCGCGGCGTTGCCGATCGAAAACGCATCCGCCTGGGACATCGGCCCGCGCACGGTCTTGAAGCGATCGGGGTCGGGCGTCGACACCGGCCCGCCCGGCGAGGCGGTAGCGCTGGCCGGCAGGCCTCTCGCCGGCGTCCCGGACAGGGACGTGCCGGCCGGGTGCGTCGCCGGAGCGCCGCCGCACGCGTACGCCACCATCGCAAGCAGGGGCGCGAGCGGAAGCAGGCGTCGCATCCATACAGTATGCACCGGACGGCGCGGTCCGGGCCCGACCACGGCGGCTATCGCGGACTATGTTCAGCGACCAGCGACCGACGACCCGCGCACGAGCGACTGCCACTCCTCCGCGTACAGCCGGTCGCGAGGCACGCATCCCGCCGGGCGCTGCCCCAGCGGATGGTCCTTCGCGCGCATCAGCGCCGTGCAGTAGCTCACGCCCAGGCACGATTCGTCGCGCCGCATGCCGCGGCCTTCGAGCACGTCGGCAGCGAAGCGCGGGTACGCGATCGCCCCGCGCCCGAGCGCGAACAGCGTGACATCGCCCGCCGCCACGTTTGCCGCGCCGGCGTGCGCCGCAAAGTGCCGCAGCCACGAGTAACCCGTCCCGATGACCGGCAGGTCCGGCTGCGCGCGCTGCACCGCCGACGTCAACGCGAAGTGGCGCGCCACGCCATCGAGCGGATGCTCCGGCGCGGCGTAGCCATCGACCGGCGCGCGCTCGAAGGGCCGGCCCAGGTGCGGGTTGAAGTACGGGCTGCCCATCGTCACATTGAGCAGCGCCAGCCCGCGCGCCCGCAGCTCGGCGATGAGCCGCAGCGGCTCCTCGAGCGCCGGCGTCTCCGGCGCGTCGGGCCTCGCGCCCCACGCGCCCGCGTACGGCGCCTCGCGCGGGGCCGGCGCCCCCGCGCCCGATGCCTCGCGCCGCCACGGCACGCCGTCGAAGACGTTGAGCCGCGTCGCCAGCAGCAGATCGTCGCCGAGCCGCGCGCGGATGCCCTCGAACACGTTGCGCACGAAGCGCGTCCGGTTCTCGAACGTGCCGCCGTACCGCCCGGGCCGCTCGCGCGCGCCGAGCAGCTCGTTCAGCAGATAGGTGTGGCACTGCTTCACGTCCACGAAGTCGAACCCTGCCTCGCGCGCCAACGCCGCGGCCTCCACGAACCGCTGCTCGAGCGCCTCGAGCGCGGCGTCGTCGATCGCCGGTACGTCTTCGGTGTGCTTCAGCGCGTCGAGCGCCGCGCCGTGGCGGGCGATGATCGGTGCCGGGTGCGACCAGCGCCCGGAGTGCGTGAGCTGCATGCCGATGAGGAAGCCATCGTCCGTGCCCCACGCCGCGCGGCGGGCGGCGCGGGTCTCGGCGACGAGCCGGCGCAGCTCCGGCAGCGTCTCGCGCGAGACGACGAGTTGCCGCGGGTTCGCGCGGCCCTCGGGCACGACGGCGGTCGCCTCGCCCCAGAGCAGCGCCGCGCCGCCCTCCGCGAAGCGCCGCCAGCGGCGGACCGTCAGCTCGCCCGGCGTCCCGCCGGGGTTGCCGTCGCAGCCCTCCATCGGGTGCACGGCCATGCGGTTCGCGAGCGCCCGCCGGCCGACGCGCGCCGGCCCGGCGAGCGGCGCCAGCTCGTCGGCCAGCGGCACCCCTACCCCGCGCGCGGCGATGTCCGCCCGCAGCTCATCGAGCTCCCGGTAGCGAAAGAACCCCACGCGGGGATGGTATCAGCGGGCGCCGGGCCGAAGTCCTGGCGCAGCCCTCGCGTCCCCGCGCGTTGCTCTCGGTTGTCTGCTGTCTGCTGTCAGGCGCGCGAGGGCGCGCCGCCCTACCAGATCCCGAGCTGCATCTTGACGTCGTCCGACGCCATCGTCCGCGGGTCCCAGGGCGGCGAGAAGGTGAGCTTCGGCGTCACGGACTTCACGCCCGGCAGGTCGACGAGCACGTCCTGGATCTGGCCGTCGATCACCGGCCCCAGCGGGCAGCCGGGGCTGGTCAGCGTGTAGGTAACCTCGACCGCGCCGTCATCGCTCACATCGACGTCGTACACCAGCCCGAGCTCCACGATGCTCATGTGGATCTCCGGGTCGAAGACATCCTTCAGGCGCTCCATGATCAGGTCTTCGGAAAGCAGCCCCTTCACGGACATCGCGGGTCCTCCTTCTGCTGACAGTGTGCCACGCCGGCGCTACGCCCCGCCGCCACTCTCGTGGCCGAAGCGCGCCACCTCCGCCGCCATGTCCAGCGGCTCGACGACGGCGCGCCGGTCGTAGGCGCCCCACTGCGCGCGCGGCACCATCCACATGATCTCGAACTCGTTGCCGTCCGGGTCGACGCCGTACAGCGACTTCGTCGCGCCGTGGTCGCTCTGCCCCACCAGCGCGCCGAGCTCGGCCAGCACCGCCGAGGCGCGCGCCAGGTCCTCGATCGCCGCCACCTCCCACGCCAGGTGGTACAGCCCCGTCGACCCGCGCGGCGGCCGAGGCGCGTCGGGCCCCACCGCCATCAGCCCCAGGTCGTGGTGGTTCTCCGAGCCGGCCGCCCGCAGGAACGCCATCACGCCGGCCTCGCGCGCGATCTCCTCGAACCCGAACGCCGTCGAATAAAACTCCACCGCCCGGTCGAGGTCGCGCACGTACAGCACCGCGTGGTTCAGCCGCCGCACCGGGATCATGCTTCCTCCCTGCTCACGGCGCCGTCGCCCCGCTCGTGCTGCGCGATCCCGTCCGCCAGCGTGTGCCATGGCAGCGTCGCGCACTTCACGCGCACCGCGAACTTCGCAACGCCCTGCAGCGCCTCGAGGTCGCCCAGGTCCTCCGGCGCCGGCGCGTCGGCGTCCGTCATCATCTGCTTGAACTCGTCCGCCAGCCGCCGGATCTCCGCGATGCTCTTTCCCTGCACCAGGTCCGACATCATCGACCCCGACGCCTGCGAGATCGAGCAGCCGCGGCCGACGATGCCGATGTCCGTGAGCGTCTCGCCGTCGAAGTCCAGCTCCATCTCCACCTCGTCGCCGCACACGGGGTTGTACCCCTCGGCGACGACGTCGGCGTGCGCCAGCTTCTTGCGGTTGCGCGGGTTCTTGTAGTGGTCGAGGATGAGCTCGCGGTAGAGCTCGTCCAGCTCAGGCTCGGGCCGTGGCTGCATGGCCGAAGATCCTGTCCGAGGCGCGCACGGCCTCGACCAGCGCGTCCACTTCCTGCCTGGTGTTGTAGAGGTAGAAGCTGGCGCGCGCCGTCGCGACGACGCCGAGCCAGCGCATCAGCGGCTGCGCGCAGTGGTGCCCGGCGCGGATCGCCACCCCGAAGCTGTCGAGCACCTGGCTCAGGTCGTGCGGGTGCAGGTCGCGGTAGTTGAACGTCACCGCGCCGCCGCGCTCGCCGGCGTCGCGCGGGCCGTACAGCGTCACGCCCTCGACCGTCGACAGCGCGTCGATGGCGTACTGGGTGATCTCGACCTCGTGCGCGCGCACCGCGTCGATGCCGAGCGCCTCGAGGTAGTCGATCGCCGCGCCGAACGCGATCGCGTCGGCGATGTTCGGCGTGCCCGCCTCGTACTTGTGCGGCAGGTCGGCGTACGTGCTGCGCTCCAGCGTCACGCGCTTGATCATCTCCCCGCCGCCCAGGAAGGGGTCCATCGCCTCCAGCACGTCCCGCCGCCCGTAGAGCACGCCGACGCCCGTTGGGCCGAGCATCTTGTGCGCCGAGAACGCCAGGAAGTCGCACCCCAGCGCCTGCACGTCGACCGGCATGTTGGGCACGCTCTGCGCGCCGTCGACGAGCATCACGGCGCCGTAGCGGTGCGCCGCCTCGGCGACCGCGCGCACGTCGTTGATCGTGCCGAGCACGTTCGACATCTGCGTGAGCGCGACGAGCTTCGTCTTCGGCCCGATCTTCGCGACCACGTCGTCCGCCACCAGGTGCCCGGTCGCGTCGATGTCGATGAAGCGCAGCTCGGCGCCGGTCGCCAGCGCGATGAGCTGCCACGGCAGCACGTTGCTGTGGTGCTCCATCACGGAGAACACGATTTGGTCGCCCCGCTGCAGGAACTTGCGCCCCCACGCGTTCGCGACGAGGTTGATCGACTCCGTCGTGTTGCGCGTGAAGACGATCTCCTGCTCCGGGTGCGCGGCGTTGATAAAGCGCCCTGCCTTCACGCGCGCCGCCTCGTACGCCGCCGTCGCCTCCTCCGCCAGCGTGTGCAGCCCGCGGTGGATGTTCGCGTTGTAGTGCTCGTAGTAGTGCACGAGGGCGTCGATGACGCTCCGCGGCTTCTGCGTCGTCGCCGCGTTGTCGAGGTACACCAGCGGCCGCCCGTGCACCTGCCGCTCGAGGATCGGGAAGTCTTTGCGGACCTGCTCGACATCGTATCCCATCAGTCGACCTTCACCAGCACGTCGTCGCCCTCGACCCGCACCGGGTACGTGCGCACCGGCCGCACCGCCGGCAGCACGACCGCCCGTCCCGTCGTCACGTCGAACTTCGCGCCGTGCCGCGGGCACTCGACGCGCTCGCCCTCGAGCACGCCCTGGTCCAGCGGCCCGCCATCGTGCGTGCAGACGTCATCGATCGCGTAGAAGCGCCCGTTGACGTTGCACAGCGCGATGCGCACGCCGTTCACCTCGTGCACGGTGATCCGGCCCGGCGCCGTCTCGCCCACCGTGCCGACCCGCGCGAAGCCCGCGACCTCCGTGTCTTCCGCCATCACTCCGCCGCCATCATCTCGTCGAAGGTCAGCGCCTCCGCCTTCGCGCCCGCCTTCGCGAGCACCGTGTCCATGATCCGCGTCCGCAGGCGCGCGTCGGGCACGCGGTCCACCACGTCCCTGAAGAACCCCTCGACGAGCATCCGCTCCGCCGTCGCGCGCGGGATGGCCCGCGCCTCCAGGTAGAACAGCTCGTTCTCGTCGACCGGCCCCGCGGTGGCGCCGTGGCTGCACTTCTGCACGTCCCACGCCTCGATCTCCAGGATCGGGATGGGCGCCGCCTTCGCGTGCTCGCTCAGCAGCAGGTTGCGCGAGGTCTGGTTCGCCTCGCTCGCGCTCGCGCCGGGGTTGATGCGCGTGATGCCGTACCAGACGATCGATGACGATCCCGTCATCGCCGACTTGAACTGCAGGTCGCTCACGGTGTGGTGGCCGACGTGGTCCTGCAGCGTGTTGTAGTCGAAGTGCTGGTCGCCGTCGCCGAAGGTGATCCCGAGCAGCTCCGCCGAGGCGCCCGGCTGCGGCATCTCCGTGTCGATGCGCATCTTCGTGAGCGACGAGCCGAGCCCGACTGCCATCGCGCGGAATCGCGCATCCTGCCCGAGCACCGCGCGCACCGTATCGAAGTTGTAGGCGCCGCGGCCCCAGCGGTTAATCGCGTAGTACTCGACCTGCGCGCCCGCCTCGGCGAAGATCTCCGTCGCCGCGCTGACGAACGCCTTCTGCGCGCCGTCCGGCGACGTGCGCTCGTCGATTACGCGCACGCTCGCGCCGGCCTCGGCGACGACGAGCACGCGCGGGAACATCGCGAGGCCCTCCGCCGTCACGGCGGTGGTCAGCACGACCGGCAGGTCGATGCGCACGTCCTTCGGGACGTAGAGCAGCGCGCCGCCGCTCCACAGCGCCGCGTTCAGCGCGACGTACTTCCACTCGCCGTCGCGCACCGCCGCGCCGAGGCGCTTGCGCAGCAGGCCCTCGTGCTCGCGCGCCGCGGCGTGCAGATCCATGAGCACGACGCCCTGCGCCCGCAGCGCCGCCGGCAGGTCGATGTGCACGACCTCCGAGTCCTGCTGCACGAGCCGCGCGGCGAAGTCGCCCGCCTCCCACGCCTCGCGCACCGGCGCCGGCAGCTGCGACGCATCGGCGACCGGCGCCGCCGCCGCGTACGGCTTCACGCCGTTCATCACGATCGACCGCACGTCCGTCCGCCGCCATTCCTCGTCCGTCGGCTCCGGGAAGTCCATCGCCTCGTACGCGGCCCAGGCGGCGGCGCGCCGCTCACGCAGCCACGCCGGCTCGTCGTGGCGCGCGCTCGTCGCCTCGGCCGATGCGCGGGTGATCTCGGTGAATCCCGGTGCCAGTACTGGCGTCTCTTGCGTCATGCGTCCCGTCTTCCGTGCGCGCGAAGCGTGACCGCGCGCGATGGCGCGCGGCGGCGGCTCGCGCCCGTCACGCCGGCCTCAGCCGACGGCGCCCTCCATCTGCAGCTCGATCAGCCGGTTGAGCTCGACGGCGTACTCCATCGGCAGCTCCTTCACGATCGGCTCCACGAAGCCGTTGACGATCATCTTCGTCGCGTCGACCTCGCTGAGGCCGCGGCTCTGCAGGTAGAACAGCTGCTCCTCGCCCACCCGCGACACCGACGCCTCGTGGCCGATGTTCACCTGCTCTTCCTCGATCTCCATCAGCGGGTACGTGTCCGAGCGCGACTTCTCGTCGAGCAGCAGCGCGTCGCAGCGCACCGTCGACTTCGAGCGCACGGCGCCCGGGTACACCTTGAGCGCCCCGCGGTAGCTCGTGCGGCCGGTGCCCTTCGACACCGACTTCGAGATGATCGTCGAGGTCGTGTCGGGCGCCGCGTGGATGATCTTCCCGCCCGCGTCCTGATGCTGCCCGCTGGACGCCATCGCCAGCGACAGGATCTCGCCGTGCGCGCCCGGCTCCATCAGGTACACGCTCGGGTACTTCATCGTGAGCTTCGAGCCCAGGTTGCCGTCGACCCACTCCATCACCGCGTCCTCGTACGCCGCGGCGCGCTTGGTGACGAGGTTGAAGACGTTCGTCGACCAGTTCTGGATCGTCGTGTAGCGGACGCGCGCCCCCTTCTTGACGATGATCTCGACGACGGCGCTGTGCAGAGCGTCGGTCGTGTAGATCGGCGCCGTGCAGCCCTCCACGTAATGCACGTAGCTGCCCGGCTCGGCGATGATCAGCGTCCGCTCGAACTGGCCCATGTTTTCCTTGTTGATGCGGAAGTAGGCCTGGAGCGGGATCTCGACCTTCACCCCTTCCGGCACGTAGACGAAGCTGCCGCCCGACCAGACGGCGCTGTTCAGCGCCGCGAACTTGTTGTCCGCCGGCGGCACGATCGTGCCGAAGTACTGCTGCACGATCTCCGGGTAGTCGCGCACCGCGGAGTCCGTGTCGACGAAGATCACACCCTGCTTCTCCAGGTCCTCGCGGATGCTGTGGTAGACGACCTCCGAGTCGTACTGAGCGCCGACGCCGGCGAGGAACTTCTTCTCCGCCTCCGGGATGCCGAGCTTGTCGAACGTGTCCTTGATGTACTCCGGCACGTCCGACCAGTCGCGCTCCGCCCGGTCCGACGCGCGCGCGAAGTAGTAGATGTCGTCGAAGTCGAGGTGGTAGTTCTGGATATTCCCGCCCCAGAACCCGGTCGGCATCGGCTTCTCGAGGAAGTGGTGGTACGACTTCACCCGGAAGTCGGTCATCCACTGCGGCTCGCGCTTCGCCGCCGAGATCTCGCGCACGACGTCCTCGCTGAGCCCCTTCTCGGTGCGGTACGTGTACGTCGCGTCCGGGTCGTTGAACCCGAACTTGTATCCCTCCGCCCCCGTGATCTGCGGCGTGATCTTCGCAACCATGCTCAGGCCCTCTCTCCCGTCGTCGCCGCCATCGCGGCGTCGTACTTCGCGATCACCGGGTCGTACCCCTGCTCCTCGAGCTGCAGCGCCAGCTCCGGCCCGCCGGCGCCGATGATCCGCCCGCGGTACAGGATGTGCACGAACTGCGGCTTGATGTAGTTCAGCAGCCGCTGGTAGTGCGTGATCAGCACGACGCCGAGCTTCGGCGTCATCAGCGCGTTCACGCCCTCCGCCACCGTGCGCAGCGCGTCGATGTCGAGCCCCGAGTCCGTCTCGTCCATGATCGCGAGATCCGGGTCCAGGATCCCCATCTGCAGGATCTCGGCGCGCTTCTTCTCGCCGCCGGAGAACCCCTCGTTCACGTAGCGGCGCGCGAACTGCTCGTCCATCTTCAGCATCTTCATCGTGTCGAGCAGCCTGGTGCGGAACTCGCGCACCGGCACGTCCTCCCCGCGCACGGCCTTCATCGCCTGCCGCAGGAAGTTCACCATCGTCACGCCCGGCACGCTCGTCGGGTACTGAAAGGCGAGAAAGAGGCCGCGCCGCGCACGCTCGTCCGGCGCCAGCGTCAGGATCTCCTCGCCCTTGAAGCGCACGCGCCCGTCCGTCACCTCGTAGCGCGGGTGGCCCATCAGCGCGTTCGCCAGCGTGCTCTTGCCGGAGCCGTTGGGCCCCATGATCGCGTGCACCTCGCCGCGGTTGACCGTCAGGTCCACCCCGTTGAGGATCTGCTTCCCCTCGACGCTGACCTTCAGCCCTTCGATCTCCAGCAGCGCGTTCTCAGCCATGCGTCTCCTTCTCTCGACCGTCTCCCCGCAGAGCGCTGCGGATCTCCTGCACCAGGTACTCGCACTGCGGCGAGCCATCGACCATGCGGCTCACCTGCGCCACGGGCGCGCCGAGCAGCAGCTCGACGGTCTTGCGGTCGGCGTGGCACGGCGCCGGCGACGCCTCCGCCGCCTTCCGGTACGGGCACGCCGTGTTCATCAGGTGGTACCCGTCGGCGTCCTTGCGCCAGTGGTCGACGATGCCCTCGCCCTTCAGCGCCTCGCTCGTCTCCGCCACCCGCTCGCCGATCGTCGCCCCGGTCACCAGCGGCCGGTACGCGCCGGCCACGTCCTCCGCGACGCCGTCGAGCACCGCTTCGAGCAGGTCCGCGCCTTCGGGCGACGGCTGGATCGCCGTCAGCCGCCGGAAGACGCGCGAGACCAGGCGCGGGTAGTGCGCGTTCAGCTCCTCCCCGCGCTCGGTGAGGCGGTAGACGTACGACGGCCGGCCGACCTCCCCGCGGTGCAGGCGGATGTCGACGAGCCTCTCCGCGCGCATCACCTCGAAGTGCCGGCGGATGTTCGCCTGGTTCAGCCCAAGCTCGGCCGCGGCCTGCGCCACGGTCACTTCGCCGTGCGCCGCCAGCAGCTCGCGGAGCGCCTCCCGGGTGGACTTGATCACACCTCGATCGTACCGGCGCCCCGCCTCTATATCAAGCGAATTACGACTTTTTATGCATCTTTCGCGCGAAATGCCGGCGCCCCGCCCTCGCGCCGGATCTCGAAGCTCCAAATTCCGGCATGCCACTCGCCGGGCGCCCGGGCATAGCCGGGGTCCCTCATGATTATGTCTCGTTCTGCGGTGGCCTCCTTGCCTGTAGTCCACTCAAGCAAACGAGACAAATGTTCTACTTCTCAGCAGATTGTCACACGTGTGACAAAACGCTCAGGACGTGATCATTTCGAGGTTCGCGGCCGTCCTTACGGCGCCGCGGCCACCCGTGCCGACAGCACCTTCGCCAGCGCGAGCTCATCGACTCCGGCCGGCGCGCCGTCCCCGAACGTCATGCTGATGATGCCGCCGCCGTACCGCCCCTCGCCGAAGACGTACATGCGCATCACGAACGTCGTCGGGATGTCCGCACCCAGATCCTGCTCGCCCGCCAGCGCGCCGAACAGCTCGCCGAAGTCCATCGTCATCGTCATCCCGAATCCGTTGTCCAGCCCGGTCGAGTCGAGCAGGTGCACGTCCGTCAGCTTGATGCCGAGCGGCAGCTCGCCGAGCTGCTCGAGCTCGTCCTGCAGGTCCTGCTCGCTCACGCCCTTCGCCTGGCCGAACGCCCGGTCGAGGTCCTGCAGGTCCTCGAAGCGCATCACCATGGACATCACCATCGCCGCGTCAGTCGATACGCCCGGCTCCCCGCGCGCGGCGATCGACATCGACATGTCCACGGCGCCGTTGTCCGAGATCTTGTCGCTGACCCGCTGGCTGATCGATGACTGCTCGATGAAGCCCGCCGGCAGGTCGTCCTGCGTCAGGAGGTACTGCTCGAGCGATGGGTCGCCCGGGCCGAGGGTGGCGCCGCCGCCCGCCGCCCCGCCCGAAGCGGCGCCGAACGCGTTCCCGAAGACCAGCGGCAGGACGTCGCCGGCGCCGTCGCCCTCGGCGGCGCTCGCCGTCGGCGAGGGCGCAGCCGTCCGCGTGGGCGCCGGTGATGCCGTCGCGCGCGGCGCCTGGGGGCGCGGCTCCCCGCCTCTGCCGCCACAGGCGGCCGCGACGGCCAGGATGGCGGCGGCGAGGACGAGAGCGCGCTTCATGGGAGCCTCCGGACAAGTGACGGTACAGCGCGATTATCGGCCGGGCCCGCCGCACGACGCAGGCCACCGCCATCGCGCGTCCGGCCCCCCGGAGCGCGGCAGCGATGCTATCCTTGTGGCCGGCAGCGCAGCATCGGGCTTATACCCTCCTCGTCGGAGCGCCACGCGCAGGGCTGCAGGATGCCGGAGGATGACGAGACCCGGCGCCATCACGACCTCATCGACCAGGCGAAGCTGCGGCGCAAGCGGTCGGAGCGCCCGATCGGCGAGCCGGCGGAGCGCGTCGAGCGGCGCCGGCGCCAGCACGAGTGGCAGCACATCGCGCTCGGCCGCGTCTGCGTGATTTGCGGCCTGGCGCAGCGGGAAGGCGAGTACGACGACTCGCCGGCCTGCGGGCCACGCGCGTCCTAGGCGGCGCCGCCTCCGCACCGGCTAGGTCGCCGCCAGCCGGTCGAGGGCGTCCTTCAGTTCCTCTTCAGCGAAGATCGACTCGAGCTTCCCCACCACCTTGCCGGCGCCGTCCATCAGGAACATGTAGGGCTCGCTCGGCAGGTTCCACTCCTGCACCGCGGGCCGGTACTTCTGGAGCTGGAAGTCCTGCCAGACCTCGATATGGATGAAGTCCATCTTGTCCTGGTACGCCGGCACCTGCTGGAGCAGCACCTCGAGCACGGGTCCGCAGAAGCGCGACGTGCAGAACGCGGGCGTGCTGAACTGCACGACGAGCGGGCGCCCCTTCCCGAGCACGTCCGCGATCACCTTGTCGTGCAGCGGGCACGCCGGCTGGCGCGAGCAGAGGCTCGCCGTGTCCGGGTTGGTGGCGAAGGTGTCGTTCTGGCTGGCCGGCGGCACGGTCCCAAGCGCCGGGGTCTTCGGCTTGTCGAGCACATCGAACAGCGGCTCGACGTGCGCCGGCGGCGAGCCGTCGCGCGGTGTTGCGTCGATCTGCGCGCCCCACTTCCCCGCCACGTCGAACGGCGTGTTCACGACGTAGAACCCGATGCTCTCGATGTCGACCTGCGCGCCGGTGGACTGGTCGTGCTCGTGCGCGCCCGGCTGGTTGAGCTCGTAGTACGTCGCGTCGCCCTCGCCGCGGAACGTGCCGGTCTTGCCGTCGGCGCCGATCGTATAGAACTTCAGGTGCACGTCGGCGTTGCGGACGAGTTCGTTGCCGTTCGCGATGAGTCCGACGGCGAAGCGGTTCGGCTGTCCCGCGACGTACTCTGACGTCAGCAGCTCCGGCGTCATCGCCGCGCCCGACGGGCTGCCCGATGGCGCGGGGCTTCCTGCGCTGCCAGGCGTCGCCGTCGGCGGGTGCGTGCCGCCGCCGGAGGCGCACCCGAAGGCCCACGCCGCGGCGCCCGCCGCCGAGGCGCCCAGCGCCGCCCGCAGGAACGTGCGGCGGTCGAGCGCGCGGCTCAGGAGCTCCGGATCGCGGCCCGCTGCTCGTCCCACGCTCACTCCTCGCCCATTCCCGCCGCCTCCGGCAACCGGCTTCTCACCGTAAGCCACGCCCGGCGCGAGGGCAACGCGCCGATGGATCGACTCAACCTTCGATCAGCGCGCGAAGGTCCTGCTTTGCATCGAGGATGCCCGACCAGAGGTCGCCGGTGCGGGCGAGGCGGTCCGGCAGCGTATCGATATCGAAGTCCGTCGGCATGATGCGCGGCAGCTCGTCCCACGTGACGGGCGCGGAGGCGCCGGCGTTGGCGGAGGGGCGCAGCGAGTACTCGGACGCCAGCGTCTTGCCCTTCATGTTCTGGTTGTGGTCGAAGAAGACCTTGCCGCGCCGTTTTTCGGTCGCCCACTCCATCGTCAGGTCATCGGGGTGGAGCTGCAGCATGTAGCGCCCGACGGTCTCCGTCGCCGCGCGGATCTCGTCATACGTGTAATGGCGCAGCACCGGCACGTAGACGTGCAGGCCGGTCTTGCCCGTCGTCTTGACAAACGAGGAGAGGCGCAGCTGCTGCAGCAGCTCCTTGAGGGCGAGCGCCATCTCGCGCGTCTTCTCGAAGCCCCGGCGGTTGAACTCCGGCTCCTCGCCCTTCTTCTCGTTTCCGGAATAGATGTAGGGGTCGAGGTCGAAGATCATGAAGTCCGGGTAGTTGAGGACGCTGCGGTCGAACTCCTCCTGGGACCCCCAGAACTTGGTGGGCTTGCCGTGCGCGTCCGGCTCCGGGTTCACGCGCGCCATCCACGCGTGCATCTCGATGTCGGCGAGTTGCGCGAGCCAGATCAGCGTCTCGAGGTTGTTGACGAGGATGTACTCGCCGTCGGCGTCGTTCTGCGCGGAGAAGATCATCGCGCGCTCGACGTGGAACTCGGTCGGGAACGCCTGGGGCCAGTGCTTCTGGTAGAAGTTCTTGCCGTGGACGCCGTTCGGGAAGCGGTTCAGCGTCAGCGGCCGGTCCTTCAGGTGCGGCAGGATGCAGGGCGCGACGCGCGCGTAGTAGCGGATCAGATCGCGCTTCGTGCGCGCCGGGCGGTCCTTCGTCTCCGGCCAGAAGACCTTGTCGAGATTGGTGAGCTTGATGCGCGCGCCGCCGGTATCGAGCGTGAAGTCGTGCTTCTCGATGCTGTCGAGCTGGTCGACGATGAGCCTGACGCGCGCGTCGAGCGGCGAGTCGCCGCCGGGCGGCGCGTCGCGCACGACGTCGACGACCGGGCGCGGCGCCTCCTCGCGGGTGATGCTCCGCGGGTCGATGTCGTCGCGCATGCCCTCGAACACGGGCGCGCGCAGGAAGCCATCGCGCGTCCACGAATTGAACTTCACGCGCGCGACGAGCTCCGGCTTCACCCAGAAGCAGCGCGCCGCCTTGCCGCCCGACCAGCGGCCGCCGACCGTCGTCGGCGGATTGACGAACGGCGAGCGCTCGCTGCGGAGCGACTGCAACCGAGCGGCGAGGGCGTCGAGCGTCCGGTCGGTGAGCCCGGAGCCGACGCTGGCGGCGAAGCGCAGGTCGTCGCCGTCGTAGTAGCCGACGAGCACGCCGCCGAACGTCTTGCTGCGCGATCCTTCGCCCTCGGTGAAGCCGCCGATGACGAACTCCTGCTCGAGCGTGCTCTTCGCCTTCAGCCACGCCTGGCTGCGGGCGCCGCTCTCGTAGACGCTGCTGGCGCGCTTGGCGACGAAGCCTTCGAACCCGAGCTGGAGGGCCGCGTCGTACATCCGCTCGCCGTCGTCGGCGAGGTGCTCGACGTACTTGATCGCGTCGTCCTGCTCGAGCGTCTCCCAGAGCAGGCGCTTGCGCTCGACGCAGGGCACTCGGCGGAGGTCCCAGCCGTCGCGGTAGAGCACGTCGAAGACGAAGAAGATCGCCGGCGTCTCGGTGGCGGCGCGCGCGACCTCCGCCGGGCGGGAGAGGTTGATGCGGCCCTGCAGCATCTGGA
Source organism: Dehalococcoidia bacterium (assembly GCA_035650575.1). Classification (GTDB taxonomy): domain Bacteria; phylum Chloroflexota; class Dehalococcoidia; order DSTF01; family JACRBR01; genus DASRHM01. The sequence goes on from DASRHM010000030.1 coordinate 21,708, forward strand.
AGTCGGGCGCGCCGTGCTCGTTGAGCGCGACGATCTCGCCGTCGAGCACGAGCTGGCGCGCGCGCTGGCGCCGCATCGCCTCCACGGCCTCCGGGTACTGCACCGTGACGCTGTTGCCGCGGCGGCTGCGCAGCTCCACGTTGCCATCGCGCAGGAACGCCAGCGTGCGGACGCCATCGAACTTGGGCTCGAAGATCCAGCCGGCGCGCGAGAACGGCTTCGCGACCAGCGTCGGCAGCATGGGGCGCTCGGAGCGCGGGTCGAGCATCGCGGCCGCGCGCGCCTCCGGGTGGGGCTGCGCGCCGTCGGATGACACGCGGGGCATGCGGCCTTCCTTGATGTCGCGCACCGTAAGCCCGCTGAGCACCGAGCGGTCCTCTTCGAGCAGGTCGTGCGCCGCGGACGCGTAATCGTCGCGATGCTTGATCAGGAGCCAGTCCTTGCCGTCCCTGTTGCGCTTGCCGCCCATGCGGACGAGCGTCCACGAGCCGCGCATCTTCTTGCCGCGCATGGTGATCGAGACCTTGCCGTCCGCGATCGCCTGGCGCATGCGCTCGTTCGCCTCCTCGCGGTTGCCCCACGAGAGCTGCCCGTCCTCGTCGGGCGTATAGGTGCCGTTGTCCCAGACGATCACCTCACCGGCGCCGTAGTTGCCGGAGGGGATCACGCCCTCGAAGCCGCCGTAGTCGAAGGGATGGTCTTCGACCTGCGCGGCCATGCGCTTGTCCTTCGGGTTGAGCGACGGGCCGCGGGGGACCGCCCACGACTTCAGCACGCCATCGACCTCGAGCCGGAAGTCCCAGTGCATGCGGGTCGCGCGGTGCTGCTGGATGACGAACGTCAGGTCCCGGGCCTGGTGGGGCGGGACGCCCGACTCGGGCTCCGGCGTGCGCGCGAAGTCGCGCTTCTGGCGGTAGCGCAGCAGCGCATCGAGGTCCGGGGCGGGCTTCTCCGGCATGGCCCTTCATTCTGCGCGCCGCGCGACGGGCGGGACAATCGCAGGGCAAGGGCGCGGCGTCGCGGTGGGGTGTCAGCGGGCGGCGCGCGGGCGGGCGCTATGGCGCGCCGGGCACGACCGCGCCGATGACCTCGGCGGTGAACGTCTCGTTCACGAGCTTGCCGGTGAGGCGGAACTCGCCGCGCGCGTCGGCGAGCGAGCCGGAGCCGCCTTCGACGCGGTACTCGAGGTCGAGGAGGTAATCGGCGTCACCGGAGCCGGCCGCGTCGCGCACGTGGCCCGCGGCGAGCGTCGCGAACAGCTCGCCGTCAGCCTCGGACGCGAGCGTCAGGTCGCTCTCGTGCGTCTCGGCGAGGCCGATGTTCCAGGAGACGTCGCCGGCGAGCGTCCAGGCGCCGTCCTCGGTGGCGCCGTCGAGCGTGACCATCTGGGTGCCGTTGAGCAGCTCCTGGCGCTCGACGATATCGCCGCGGAACCGCAAGTCGAGGTCCATCGCACCCTCCGTGCGCGAACGCAAAGGCGGGGCCGCCGCAGCCGCCCCGCCCGTCCATCGGATGTTGCGGGTTTCGGCGCTATCCCTCGGCCTTGACCTTCTTGACCGCCTCGATGAATGCGGGGAGGACGGTCTTGAAGTCGCCGACGACGCCGAAGCGGGCGGCCTTGAAGATGTTCGCCTCCGGATCCTTGTTGATGGCGACGATGTTCTTGGAGCCTGCGCAGCCGGCCATGTGCTGGCTGGCGCCGGAGATGGCGACGGCGACGTAGAGCGTGGGGCTGACGACCTTGCCGGTGAGGCCGACCTGCTCGGCGACCGGGCGCCAGCCGAGGTCGGCGACCGCGCGGCTGCAGCCGACGGCGCCGCCGAGCACGTGCGCCAGCTCCTCGATGCCCTGGAACCCCTCCGGACCGCCGAGGCCACGGCCGCCGCTGACGACGACCTCCGCGTCCTCGAGCCGGACGCCTTCGGCGGTCGCGACGTTGCGCGCGGTGACCTTCGCGCGCGGCTCAGCGAGCGCGGCGTCGACCTTCACGACCTGGCCCGGGGCGCCACCCTCCGCCGGGTCCTGCGACTTCGGGCGGACGGTGGCGATCGCGGGCGCGGTGGCGAAGCTGTTCACCGCGCGCGCGTTGCCGCCGTACGCGGGGCGCGTAGTGTGCAGCTTCCCGTCCTTCATCTCGAGCGCGATCGTGTCCATGGCGACGGCGGTGCCGAGCTTGAAGGCGAGCGCCGGCGCGAGGTCGCGGCCGACATTCGTCTGGCCGAGCAGGATGATCGCGGGGTCGGCCTGTTGCGCGACGGCGGCGGCGGCCTGCGTGTAGGCATCGGTCGTGTACTCGGCAAGCGCGGGGCTGTCGACCACGTACGTCTTCTCGACGCCGGCGACCTGCGCCGCGGCGCCTTCGACGCCCGACCCGAGGACCATGGCGTTCACCGGGCCGGCGTTGAGCCGCCGGGCGGCGCCGACGAGCTCGGCGGTGATCGGGGCGACGGCGCCATCGACGACGTCGGCCAGGATGAGCACTCCGTTCGGCATGTGTTCTCTCTCCGTGCTGGCGCCGCGCGGCGCTAAATCAGCTTCGCTTCCTTGAGGCGGCGGGCGAGCGCCATCGCCTGCTCTTCGGGCGTGTCGCCCTCCATGATCTCGACCTTCGTATCGACGACGGGCACGAAGAGGCGCTCGAGCGTGAGGCGCGGCTGCAGCGACGCCGGATCGAGGCCGAGGTCGGCGGCGCCCCACTGGTTCACCTGCTTGCGCGCCGCGGCCATGATCTGCTGGAGCTTGGGGTAGCGCGGCTCGCCGAGCTCGTTGCTGACGGTGACGACGGCGGGTAGCGTGGCCTCGACCGTCTCGAAGGCATCGGGCAGGACGCGCTCGACGGTGACGGTGCCGTCGCTGACGGACACGGCCTTCGCGAAGGTGACGACCGGCGCGTCGAGCATGCCGGCGATCAGCGTGCCGGTGACGCCGAGGTCCCAGTCGACGGCCTGGCGGCCGGTGAGGACGAGGTCGACATCGCCGAGCTTCTTGATCGCGGCCGCGAGGACGGTCGCGGTGCCGGTGCTGTCGAGGTCGTTGAAGGCGTCGTCGACGAGGAGGACGCCCTCGTCGCCGCCCATCGCCAGGCCATGCTTGATGACGTCGCGGGCGGTGGCGGCGCCGAGGCTCATGATCGTGACCTTCGCGTCGGCCCCGGCGTCCTTGATGCGCATCGCCGCCTCGACGGCGATGGCGTCGAACTGACTGGGGACGGGCGCGACGCCGGGGGGCGGGACGACCTTCTTCGCCGCCTCATCGACCTTGAAGCTGGCGGGCGGGATGTCCCAGTCGGGGACCTGCTTCACGCAGACAACAATGTGCAACGTCGTCCCTCCTCGGGCAGAGTTCCGTGTTGGATCCGATGGTCAAGGGGTGCCACCAGGCGCGCGAAACGCATCCGGCCCCACAGGCCGGTACAAGGTACATAACCGGGATGTTAGGCGGAAGCGGGGTTGGTCGCGGGCCGGTGGTGACGGGTGAGCGGGGCCGGTGATTCGGGTTGGCTGGCGGGTTTGAGGCTAGGGGTCGGGCTCGGGGACGGGCCGGGCGGCGGATGGCGCCAGGCGGCGGCGCAGGGCGGCCAGGCGGTGGGCGACGCCCCGCGCGCGCGGGCGGGGAGGGGCAGCCGCGCTTCGCTGCGCGAGACGGCGGATGCGCAGGCGGGCGGCGTCGCGGTCGCGCTCGGCGTCGATGGCGGCGAGCATGAGGTCGATGTCCATGGCGGCGGCCCTCCCGTGATAGACTAGCTACACGATAGTGACTACGATTGTGTGACACAGTGGCCGGCGCGTCAAGCCCCCGTCGCTTGCAAATCGCAATGCACTGACGTAGGCTGGCAGCAATGACGAAGACATACGGCCTCCCCTGCCCGGTCGCGCGCTCGCTGGACATCGTCGGCGACCGCTGGACGCTGCTGATCGTGCGCGACCTGCTGACGCTGGGGCCGCGCAAGTACGTCGAGCTGCAGCAGTCACTGCGGGGCATCGCGCCGAACGTGCTCTCGGAGCGGCTGAAGCTGCTCGAGGAGCACGGCATCGTCGAGCGGGAGTTCTACGAGGAGCACCCGCCGCGCGCGCGGTATCGGATCACGCGCAAGGGCGCGGGGCTGCGCACGGTGCTGCAGGCGTTCCTGGAGTGGGGCAACAAGCACCTGTACGACGGCGTGACTGCGGTGCACGAGACGTGCGGGCACGACGTGAAGCTCGTGACGGTGTGCGAGCACTGCGGCGAGCGCGTGGCGCCGCGCGAGACGAAGATGAAGTACCGCCGGCGCGAGGCCGCGCGCGCGGTCGGCCTCGACCGCTGACCCTCGTCTACCGCACAGGCACTCCCGGCCCACTCGTTGCGAGCGCCGCGTAACGCGGGCGGCGGGCGGCGCAAGACGGCACGGAGGCGCGTCGCACTAGCCTGAGGCGTGGCACCACGCGTCCGCACGACGGCCAGGACCGACGACGGCACCGCCGCCGCCATCGTCCCGCCCGATGCCGGCATCGACGACCTGCGGGCCGCCGCCGCCGGGTGCCGCGCCTGCGACCTCTGGGCGCGCGGCACGCAGACGGTGTTCGGCGCGGGCGCGGAGGGCGCGCGGATGCTGTTCGTCGGCGAACAACCGGGGGACGAGGAGGACCGGCGCGGGGCGCCGTTCGTCGGGCCGGCGGGGAAGTTGCTCGACCGCGCGCTCGCGGAGGCGGGCATCGACCGGCGCGCGGTGTACGTGACGAACGTAGTGAAGCACTTCAAGTGGGTGCCGAAGGGGAAGCGGCGCATCCACAGCAAGCCGAGCGGGCGCGAGATCCGCGCCTGCAAGCCGTGGCTCGAGGCGGAGATCGAGGCGGTGCGGCCGGATGTCGTGGTGTGCCTGGGGGCGACGGCGGCACAGGCGCTGCTCGGGGCGTCGTTCAAGGTCACGGAGCGACGGGGCGAGCTCATCGACGCGGAAGGGCGGCGGGCCGCAGCGACGGTGCATCCGTCGTCAGTGCTGCGCGCGCAGGACGACGAGTCGCGGCGGGCGGCGTACGCGGCGTTCGTCGATGACCTGCGGCGGGTCGTCGCCGCGCTGGGGCGCTGCTAGGGGCGCACGTTGGACGGCGCAATCGTGCGCTCGTCCGTCGTGCGACCTCGCCGGTGGGCGCGAGCGGGCGGAGTCCGGCCGAGGCCGGCCGGCCCGATTCTTCTACAGCAACCCGCGCGGCGTGCTTCTGCCGAACGGGGGCGGCGGACGCGGTCGAGCCTGCGGGTAACTAGCGCTTCTTCGCGGGGAGGAGGCGCGCGTAGTCGAAGCCACGGCGCACCCAGGACTGGAGCTGGCGCTTCGTGCGCACGCCCTCGGCGTCGACGCGCAGCCAGCCGTCCATCGGGCGGCCGCGCATGATCATCGGCGCCACGTGGGGCTTGCGGGCGAGGGCAGCGGATGCGGTGGGGTCGACGCGCACGAGGAGACCGCCCTGGCCGCTCGCGGCGACGGCCATATTGCCGCGGACGAGGAACGCCAGGCCGCCGAACATGCGCTGCTCGGCGACGGCGCGCTCGCCGGCGATCAGTTCTCGGATGCGGCCGGCCAAGGTCTCGTCGTACGCCACGGGTGCCTTGCGGAGGCTAAAAGGAGCCCGGCGACCGCCGGGCTCCGGTGTCTGGTGTGGTAGCGCATGCGGGATTCGAACCCGCGATCTCCGCCTTGAGAGGGCGGTGTCCTGGGCCGCTAGACGAATGCGCCGTGTGGCTGGGGATGGAGGATTCGAACCCCCACATACGGATCCAGAGTCCGCTGTCCTACCATTAGACGAATCCCCAGCGTCTTCGGTCGATTCTAGCATGGGCGTTCGAGGGGCTCCACTGCGCGAGTCCCGGCGGGACGCGCGGCGGCGCCGCGGGCTGCGCGTCGCTGGCGCGCCGCTCGAAGGTGCAGTTCGGGGAACGGGGAAGGGGTTGGGGGACACCCCCAAGCCCCCGGCGGGGACTGCGCCCCCTGCACCCCTGCCTCGGCAGCACCGTAAGGCCGGAGGGACGGGAGGCCGGTGGGAGGTCGGGGTGGGCGCTGGTGGCTCGCCGGTGGTGGTCGGTGCTTGTGTCGGGGCCCTTGGTGAGTCGGCGGTGGTGATTGGCGCTTGGGCGCTTGGTGATCTGGTCGTGGCACTGGCACGCAGTCGCCGCACTGGAACGCGCGTCGCTGGCGCGCCGCTCCCGGCATCACTTTCAAGAAGAGGGAAGGGGTTGGGGGACACCCCGAATCCCCCGGCGGGGGCTGCGTCCCCTGCACCCCTGCCTCGAGCAGCACGGTAAGGCCGGAGGGACGGGAGGCCCGTGGGAGGTCGGGGTGGTCGCTGGTGGTTGGCCGGTGGTGGTTGTGCTTGTGTGGTGGCCTTGGTGAGTGGGCGGTGGTGATTGGCGCGTGGGCGCCTGGTGATCTGGTCGTCGGCACTGGCGCGCAGTCGCCGCACTGGAACGCGCGTCGCTGGCGCGCCGCTCCCGGCATCACTTTCAAGAAGAGAGAGAAGGGGTTGGGGGAACCACCCCAAGCCCCCGGCGGGGGCTGCGTCCCCTGCACCCCTGCCTCGAGCAGCACCGTGAGGCCGGAGGAACGGGAGGCCGTGGGGCAGGTTGGGTTGGTCGCTGGTGGTTGGCCGATGGTGGTTGTGCTTGTGTGGTGGCCTTGGTGAGTGGGCGGTGGTGATTGGCGCGTGGGCGCCTGGTGATCTGGGGGTGGCACT
>DASRHM010000031.1:0-36726 GCA_035650575.1 Dehalococcoidia bacterium
AGCGCGGTGCGCGCCGTGAGGGGGCCGGTGAGGTGCGGTGCGGTCATCGGGTGCGGCCGACCTCGGCTGAGCCGCGCGCGAGCTTGCGCCGATGATCGAAGTCCGCGTGCTGTCCGGGGGTACGCAGTCCGCCAGGGCGGCCGCGGCCGCAGACGAGCAGCCGTGGTGAGCGCCGTCCGGCTATTCGCGCTCGCCGTGTGCTCGGGAAGATGTCGACCGGCGCGCCCAGGCGACGGCCTGCGGCACCAGCGTGCGAAGTGCGCGGCGGTTGAGGACGAGGCCCCAGTGCGAGGCGCCTTCGGCGGTGAGCCAGTCCGCGGGGAGCCAGAGGCCGTCGTAGCGCGTGCGCGGCCACTGCGCGTCGGCGCTGCCGGTGACGATGAGCAGCTGGCAGCGCAGGCGTTCGATCACGATGCCGGCCTGGCGGTCGTCGCGGGCGTAGCGTGACTCGTCGCAGAGCGAGGCGAGCGCGATCGCGCGCTCTTCGCGGTCGAGGTCAGGCATGGCGGGCTGGTCGTGCGGGTCGCGCGAGGTGATGCCGTACTCCTCCGGCCCGAACTCACCTTCGCGCAGCGCCACGGACGCGTCGCGCTCGCGTGCGGGCACGCTCGGCGCGAGCGCGATGCACGCCGTCGCGAGGCCCTCAGCCGCGAGCATCAGCGCGATGAGCCCGCCCATGCTCCAGCCGACGACCACCGGGCGGCCGAGCTTGCGCGCCTCGGCCGCGGCGTCGTCCGCGTAGTCGCGCATCGACGTGCGCGAGAGGTCGCAGGGCGGGGCGTCGCCGTGGCCGCGCAGGTCGATGGCGCGCGCGTCGATGTCGTCGGCGGCGAGCATCTGCCGCCAGTGCGTCCAGACGCGCGCGGAGTTCGCGGCGCCGTGAATCAGCAGCCAGCGTGCGGATGCGGGATGCAGGTCGCGGTCAGACATGTGGTGTGAGCACCGTAGCGGATCGCCCGATGCGCGCGATGTTGACGTCGGAGGACGCGCGGGCCTTACCGCACGTGTGAAGCCAGGCCGGCCGCGACGGCGCGACCGCGCGCGCCCGTGGCGTGATCGCGAGGAAGCGGGCTGGTCTGGCGCCCCGCCACTTCGCGCGTGCCGCGAGGGTGCGGTGCTATGCCGTCGCGACCGGGGCGGTCGACGGCGCCTGCGCGCCCTCGGCGACGTACTTCGCAAAGAGGTTGCCCCAGGGCGACTCGACGAGCCACCGCTCGTAGATCTTCCGCTCCTTCATGGGCCAGTGGTAGTAGTCGTGGAAGACCTCCGAGAACAGGTTCGTCGCGTGGACGAGGGGCGTGTGGAAGATCGCCTTCTGCAGCACCTTCGTCGGCCCGAACCACGCCAGGTAGCCCATCATGCTGTGCAGCGTGCGGCCCACCTGGAACCCCCAGGACTCGCCCGAGATGTCCTCACCCACGACCTCGATCTCGCGCGGGTCGCCGACGCCGAGGCCCATGTCGTGGGCGAGGCGGATGTAGCGCATGCTCATCGGGTCGAAGCCCATCATCTTCGCGGCGATGGCGTCGATCGCGACCTGGTCGCCGGAAGCGAGGATGATGTCCTTGCGGACGGGCTCCATGATGCGCGGTCCCGGGCCGTTGCCCGCCGAGGTGCCGTCCATCGTCGCGAAGATGCCGGTGTGGATCTCCTTCTGGATCTGGAGCAAGTCGACGAGCGTCTCGTGGATGAAGCTGTGCGTGTAGTGGCGATTGGTGTTGAGGAGCCCGCCGAACGCGTTCTTCATCGCGCCGGTGGTGGTGGTGTAGATGTGGCACTTCACCGTCGGCAGGTGGACGATGTTCTTGCCGTGGAAGTAGTCCGGGATCTTGATCCCGTCCGGGAAGATCTGGTCGAGGACAAGCATCTTCGCCTTCGGGCGGTAGACCTCCCAGCGCATGTCGCTGTCGCGGAAGTTGAACTTCACGGGGATCTGGTGGTGGCGGAAGACGGGCACGTACTTGTTCAGGTCCTCGCCCTTGAAGGCGTCGGTGACCACGGTCTTGTTCTGGACGCAGACCAGGTCCCGGTAGCCGGCCTTGCGCAACGCGACGACGGCGCCCTCGAGCTGCCAGGGCGTGGTGTTCGCCGAGGGGAAGGGGAAGTGCCAGGAGATGTTGTCCTTGAGGATGGTCGTGGCGGACGGGTCGAGGTGCTGCGTGACGTCCGCGAGGTGCATCAGCCGCTCGTAGTCTTCGAGGGCGGTCTCCGGCTTGGTCCGCAGCACCGCCACCTTCGAGCGCGTGGTCATCCTGTCCGGCCTCCCTCCAAGCTCCCAAGCGGGCACCGACGCTCCGTGGCGCCCTCCGTCACGAATCTTATCAGACCCCCGGGCCTGCGCTGATTGGGGATTCCTCGCACGTGCATAACATCCGGCGCCGCCTCGATGGCGTAGCGTCTCTGTTGGGAATCGCCGGAGAGAGGAGAGAGGCAAATGCGCATTCAGTTGAAGCGAGGGCCATGGCTGGGAGTGGCGCTGGCGCTCGCGCTCGCGGGGACGGGTTCGGTGCTCGCGGCATGCGGCGGCGGCACGAGCAGCGCCGACAAGACTTCGACGGCGGTCGCGCGCGGCGCGACGGGCGGGACGCAGGCGTCGAGCACGCCGGAGGAGGACGACGACGCGAACTACACCGCGACGCCGTCCACCGGCGCCGTGACGCCGCAGGCTTCCGGGACGCCCGCCGCGGGTGCCGCCACGGGCGCGGCGGCGCTGAAGGTGGCCAACGTCCCGAACATCGGCATGGTGCTGACGGACGGCGCCGGGCTGACGCTGTACACGTTCAAGAACGACGTGGCGAACAGCGGCAAGAGCTCGGTGCCGGCGTCGATCCTGCCGAACTGGCCGCCGCTGACGACGGACGGGACGCCGACGAAGACGGCCGACATCACGGGCGAGCTCACGACGTTCACGGGCAGCGACGGCAAGACGTGGGTGGCATACAAGGGCATGCCGCTCTACCACTTCATCAACGACAAGGCGCCGGGCGACGCGAAGGGCCAGGGCATCGGCGGCGTCTGGTTCGCCGCGCAGCCGTAGGCGCCGGTCGGGTGACGGTGACGGGCGGTCGGCGGCGGCCGCCCGTCATCCGCGCCGCTCGCCCGGCGCTACAATCGGCGCATGCCGCGACGCGCCGCCGCCACCTATCGCCGCAGGCTCTCGCGCGAGGACGCCGAGACGGGGACGGTGCTGATCACCAAGGACCGCTGGCGCCTCTTCCCGCCGCCGATGACGGAGTTCGCCGTGGAGGTAGCGGGCGCGCCGTTCGCGACGCGCATCGTCGCCGAGGACTGCGACTGCGTGCCGCCGCCGCACCAGCACTGGCACCTGGAGGCCGGGCACTTCCGCGACCGCCTGGACTTCGCGGCGGGCGTCACGATTGAGGTCGCGCGCGGGCACGGCGCCTGGGTGGTGCGCAATGGATAGGGACGAAGAGGACGGGTTGCGCGCGTTCGCGCTGACCGTGGGCGCCTACGCGGGCGCGGCAAGCCCCGAACGTCCGGCGTGGGTCGAACGCGACGGACGACGCATCGCCGTCGCCGCCATCGAATCGCAGTGGCGGGAGGAGGAACGCATCGGCTTCCGCGTGCGGCTGGCCGATGCATCGCGACTGCTGCTGTATTATGTGCCGGAGCTTGACATCTGGTCGGGCATCGCCGTCCGGGGCGGACCGCCTGCGGACGCCAGCGAGGGAGGCCACCCCGGCGTCCGATGAGCGACGGCATTACCCACCGCGGGAACATCGCGCAGCACGTCCAGGCCATCCCGTCGTCCGGCATCCGCCGCTTCTTCGACCTGCTCGCGAGCATGGAGGGCGTGATCTCGCTCGGCGTCGGGCAGCCGGACTTCGTGACGCCGAACCACATCCGCCAGGCCGCCATCCGCAGCATCGAGGACGGGGAGACGTACTACACGTCGAACTACGGGCTCGTCGAGCTGCGGCACGCGATCTCGCGGCACCTCTACAAGCTGTACGGCGTGCGGTACGACGCGGGGACGGAGATCATCGTCACGGCGGGCGTCAGCGAGGCGCTGAACATCGCCCTGCAGGCGGTGATCGACCCGGGCGATGAGGTGCTCAGCCCGGACCCCGGGTACGTCGCGTATCTCCCGTGCGTGGTCATCGCCGGCGGGCACTACGTGCAGGTGCCGACGCGCGCGGACGACAGCTTCGAGCTGCACCCGGAGGAGATCGAGTCGCGGGTGACGCCGCGGACGAAGGCGATCCTCTTCGGCTATCCGGCGAACCCGACGGGGGCGGTGATGCCGCGCGAGACGATGCTGGCCGTGGCGGAGATCGCGCGGCGGCACAACCTGTTCGTGATCTCGGACGAGATCTACGACCGGCTGGTGTACGGCACCGAGCACGTCTGCTTCTCTGCGCTGCCGGGGATGAAGGAGCGGACGATCCTGCTCGGCGGCTTCTCGAAGGCGTACGCGATGACGGGCTGGCGGCTCGCCTACACGTGCGCACGCAGCGAGCTGACGGAAGCGATGATGAAGGTGCACCAGTACGTGATGATGTCGGCGCCGACGCCCGCGCAGTTCGCCGCGCTCGAGGCGATGGTGAACGGCGAGGAGGACGTGCGCGGCATGGTGGCGGAGTACGACCGCCGGCGGCAGCTCGTGGTGAGCGCGCTGAACGGCATGGGGCTGCGCTGCCCGGAGCCAAAGGGCGCGTTCTACGCGTTCCCGCAGATCGGCGCGAGCGGCATGAACGACGAGACCTTCGCGGAGCGCCTGCTGATGGAGGAGCGCGTCGCGGTCATCCCCGGCTCGGCGTTCGGCGAAGCCGGCGCCGGCCACGTGCGCATCTGCTACGCCCAGCGCTACGAGCTGCTCGAGGAGGCGATGGAGCGCATGCGGCGGTTCATGTCGCGGAACGTCAGCACGGCCAAGTAGGCGAGACCGGCCGAGACACGCGAAGAGAGGGAGCCGGGGGAAGGCTCCCTCTCCTGTCTCACGGCGGCGCGCCTCGGAACGCGCGCAGCCGCCGGAAGCGCGCGTGGCCGTTACGGCGCGGCGCAGAACGGGTGCGCCGGGACGACGGTGCAGAGCGCCGTCACGAGCTGCTGGCCGTAGGCGTCGAAGACGTGGTCGATGCCCTGGCCGTCGGCGCCCTTGCCGAACTGAGAGAACGCGGGCGTCCCTTCGCCGATGGTGTGGTTGCCGATGAAGATGGTGAACGTGTGCGGGACGCCGGACTCCAGCGCGAGCTGGACCGCCTGCGCGGCCTGCGCCTGGGTCAGGCCCAGCTCCGGGTCGCCGTAGAACTCCTCGATACTCACGGTCAGCCAGGCCTGCGAGTTCGACGCACCCGCGTTTCCCCGGGCGGAGCGGCTGGCGTTGAAGCACTCGTGCGCGAAGGCACTTCCGGGGATGGCCGCGACCATGAGGCCGGCGGCGACGATGGCGGCGATGAGCGACTTCTTCATGGAGGTATCTGGCTCCCCTCGGTTCCTCGTGTCCCGCCGGCCCTGCGGCGGTGACGGGCGCATCGTGCGCGATGGGGCTCGCCCGCGCGCCGGACTTGCGCACGGGGTCGCGCTCGGAGCTCAGCCGGAGGCGGCGGGTCGGTCATTGGACCGAGGCTGAGGTGAGGACCAGGCGGGGAAATGCGGAAGGGGGCTGCTTCCTGCAGCCCCCTTCCGGTGCGGGGTGAAGGCGGGGCCGGCTCGCTCAGTAGCCGCCCTCCGACGACGGGCGCCACTCGGAGCGCCCGGTCCAGCGGGACTGCGGGACATCGCGCTCCCAGAGGTAGTCCTCGGCGGAGTTGGGGAACTCCTTCTCGAGGCCGCAGCGCTTGCAGACGCCGTGGCTGGTCGCGCCGTTCGGCGAGGCGATCACCCAGTGGTGCGCGCAGGCCGGTTGCTCGCGGACTTCGGCTTCCGTTGCCGGGGTGTTGGTAGCCATCGTGCTTCTCTCCTCCTGGGCCCCCGCCCGTCTTCTGCAGTAGATACGCTGGCCGGGGCTCCCTGGTCGCACAATTCTTGCACAGGATTTTGTACCGTGTCAAGCTATGGCCGGTTTGTACGCAAAATTATGGTCAAACCTGCTGAAACGTGCCTTCGCCGATCCCCCGCGCTATACTTGTTACGCATTGCACAGCACGAAGACCCAGATCCTCGCCCTGCTCAAGCGCACCGACGGCGCCGCCGTCGACGAGCTGGCCTCCAGCCTCGGGCTCGCGGCGATGACCGTGCGCCAGCATCTCACGGCGCTGGAGCGGGACTCGCTCGTGCGCTCGCAGGAAGTGCGGCGGCCGATGGGCCGTCCGCACTTCCGCTATAGCCTGACCCAGCTGGGGCACAGCCAGGTCGCGCAGGGCTTCGACCGGCTGCTGGCGCTCCTCATCGAAGCGGCGGGGCGGCTGCGGCCGGCGGACCTCGATGGCTCGCCGGAGGCGCCGCGCCGGCAATTGTTCGCGCTTGCCGCCGAGAGCCTCGCGGCGCGGCATCGGACGGAGCTGGAGGGGCTCGACGGCGCCGGTCGGGCCGAGCGGCTCGTCGAGATCCTGCGGCTGCACGGCGGCTTCGCCGAGTGGCACGACCTGGGGGACGGGCGGGTCGAGCTGCGGGACTTCAGCTGCGTCTACCGTAATACGGTCGGCGGTTGCGAGCCCTGCGCATGGCACGAGACGTTCCTGGCAGGGATCATGGGGGAGGCGGCGCGCATCGAGACGGCGCCGGACACGGACGACTGCGCCGCCTGCTGCCGCTACCACATCGCCCCGCGCGCGCGCACCGGCGAGAAGCGAGGTACCGCATGAGCATCACCGCGCAGGACGTAGTCGACGCCCTCCGTGTGATCGAAGACCCGGATCTACACCGGGACATCGTCACGCTCGGGTTCGTCCAGACGCCGGAGATCAGCGACGGCGTCGTGTCGGTGCGCATCGTGCTGACGACGCCGGCGTGCCCGGTCCGCGACCAGATGCAGCGCGACGCGGAAGCGGCGATCGCCGCGCTCCCCGGCGTGCGCGAGGCGCGCGTCACGATGGAAGCGAACGTGCGCCAGCACACGGCGGCCGGAGGCACGCCGGTCGAGGGTGTGCGCAATATCATCGCCGTCGCGAGCAACAAGGGCGGCGTGGGCAAGTCGACGGTGAGCGCGAACCTCGCGGTCGCGCTGGCGCGGCTTGGCGCGCGCGTCGGGCTGCTCGACGCCGACATCACCGGGCCGAACATCCCGACGATGATGGGCGTCGCGCAGGGCGCGCAGGCGCAGGGCGAGCGCGGGCTCGGCATCGAGGAACGCTACGGCGTGAAGGTCTGCTCGATCGGTTTCGTGCTGCCGAAGGGCACGCCGGTCGTCTGGCGCGGGCCGATGATCGGCACGGCGGTGCGGCAGTTGCTGCACGACATCAAGTGGAGCGAGCTGGACTACCTGCTGATCGACCTGCCGCCGGGCACGAGCGACGCCTCGATGAGCATGGCGCAGGAAGCGCCGATCTCCGGCGTCGTCGTCGTCAGCACGCCGCAGGACGTGGCGCTGGAGGACGCGGCGAAGGCGGTGGCGATGTTCGACAAGCTCAACGTGCCGGTCTTCGGGATCATCGAGAACATGAGCTACTTCATCTGTCCGCACTGCAACGAGCGGACGGAGATCTTCGGGCACGGGGGCGCGCGCCAGGCTGCCGAGGATCTGGGCCTGGAGTTCCTGGGGGAACTGCCGCTCGACCCGGCGACGCGGGCCGCGGCGGACGCCGGCGAGCCGGTCGTGCACAGCGCCCCGGAGAGCCCGCAGGCGGCGGCGTTCCTCGATGTCGCGAGGCAGGTCGCGGCGCGCTGCAGTGTGCTAGAGTACGCCGCGGGAGCATAGCGCTTGGTTCGATTCTTCGGGAAGCCACGCCGCGACGCCACGGCCACCGGGGCGAAACGCGCGCAGAAGACCGCTCCATCCTCCGCCCCCGCGAAGCCCGCGCCCCAACCGCGTGAACCAGTCAAGCTCGAGGCACTCCCCGCGGTGAGCGACGACCCGACGCCTGTGCCGCGCCGCCGGCGCACGACGCGCCCCGCGCGGCCGCCGCGCCGCGACTGGGCCGCGGAGGCCGCCGCGACGCCCGTCGAGGCGCCGGCGCCGCCCCCCGCATCGCTCGCCACCGGCGAAGGCGACGAGAATGCGCCGGCCCCGGCGAAGCGCCGGCGCGGCACCCGCGGCGGCCGGGGGCGCAAGCGCACGACGGCCGCGCAGCCGGAGCCGGCCGTCGCGGAGCCGGCGCCGCAGCCCGCGACGCGCGCGCCGCGCCGGAAGGCCGAGCCGCTGACGCTCGAAGCGGCGGTTGCGCAGCAGGCGGCGGCGCTGGAGACGTTCACGCGCGAGGTCACCGGCACGCTGCGGACGCTGCAGGGCGCGGTGAGCGAACTGCAGCACCAGCTCGCGCGCCGTCCGGCGGCGGAGTCCGCCTCCCGCCCGCGCGTCGGGCTGTTCGTGGACGTGCCGAACGTGATTTACGCCGCCGAGCGCCGCAACATCACGCTCGACTTCGGCCGGGTACTGGAGTACTTCACGCGCGACCGGGAGCTGGTGCGGGCGACGGCCTATGCGCCGATCAGCGACGACCCGGCGGCGAAGCTCGAGAGCCAGCGTTTCGCGCACCACTTCCTCGGCCACCCGTACCGGCTGGTCACGAAGCCGTTGAAGCGCTTCGCGGACGGCTCGATGAAGGCGAACTTCGACATCGAGCTGGCGGTCGACATCCTGACCATGTCGGACCGGCTCGACGTCGTCGTGCTGATGTCGGGGGATGGCGATTTCCGCCGGGTCGTGGACCTGGTGGCGAGCCGCGGCGTCCGCGTCGAGGTCGTGGCGTTCAGCGAGACGGCGTCCTCGGAGCTGAAGACGGTCGCGGACCTGTACATCGACATCGGCGCGCACCTCGACGCATTCCGCGCGCAGAAGTAGCGGCCAGCACCGGGCCCGGATGCAAATCCAGAAGCCGTTAGGGCTTCTGTCCGGTCCCCCCATCGTTGCTGTTGGCGTGCGCCGTGCCGCTCCCGCCGGGCGCCGGCGGCGGCCCGCGCGTGACGTCCGGCGGCGGTCCGGTGGTGATGCCCGGCGGCGGGCCGACCGTCACGTCGGGCGGCGGACCAGGGGTCGTGCTGGTTGGCGGACCCGTCGTGACGTCGGGCGGCGGCCCGGGCGTGCGGTCGGACTCGGGGCCGCTTCCGTCGTTCTTCTGCCGCGTCGGCTGCGCGCCGGCGGGAGGGCTCGCATCGACCGTGTCGGCGTGCAGGTTCTTGTCGGCGGTGAGCGTGCCGGTGACGGTCGCCGAGCCGCCTTCGGCGATGGTGCCGGTGACGACGGTCCCGGCGTCGATGTTCACCTTCCACTCGTCGGCTCCGTCAACGAGCGTGAAGGCGTTGCCGCGGACGTCGCGGACGGCGCCGCTCCGGGTCACGGTGCGCGGCTGCAGGTCGCCCGGCGTCACGTCGCCCGCGCCAGGGCCGATGCCGATCCCGTTGCCGTTGCCGTTGCCGTCGTGCGCGGCGTTGCGTGGGCCATCGCCGCGCCCGCGGCCGATCTCGCGCATCGCGCCCGGCACGTCCCCGTGCGTCACGTCCTGCACGACCGCGGGCAGATCCACTGTGCCAGTCACCGCGGCGGTGCCGGCAGCCGCGGCGGCCGCGCCCATGAGCGCGAGCCCGCCGGCGATGCCGGCCGGCAGCGACAGCGATGCGAACGACAGGCGCCGGCGCCACCAGGGTGGCCGGCGTTCGATGACCGCGCGGGCAGCGGCGCTCATCTGCGCCCGCTGCACGGCGGCGCGCACGAGCGCGACGTTGCCCGCGAGGCGCACGGGCGGCGGCGGCGCGACGGCGCGGGCGGCGATCACCGGCTCGAGCAGCGGCAGCAGGTGCTCGGCAGCCGGGTTGCCGGCGAGCACGGAGGCTGGCGGCTCGCCGCGGAGCACCGCGTCGAGCGCCTCGTCCAGCGCCCGGTCGAACCGCTCGTCGGTCATGCCGTCTCCCGCTGTATCCGCGCCGCGCCGGTCAGGAAGCGCCGGAGCGACCGCACGGCGCGCGTCTGGAGCGCCTTGACGGCGCCTTCCGGCTTGTCCATGACGCGGGCGACTTCGGCGCTGCTCATGCCGGAGTAGAAGCGCAGGATGATCACCTGCTGCTGGTCTTCGGTGAGCCGCCGGATCGCCTCGAGCATGTCACTCCGTTCGTCGAGCATGGCGAGCAGGTCGCGGTCCTGGACCTCGTCCGGCTCGTCCGCGGACTGGTGGCGGGCCCGCCGCGCCTCCGCCTTGCGGTAGTCCGCCGTCACGTTGTGCGCGATGCGGTACAGCCAGGCGAGCAACGGCGTCCCCCGGTACGCGTAGCCCTTGATGCCGGCGATCGCCTTGACGAAGACGTCGGCGGCGAGGTCCTCCGCGGCGTGCTGGTCTCCGAGCCGGTAGTAGATGTACGCGTAGATCTGCTGCGCGTGCCGCTCGTAGATCGCCGCCCAGGCTTCCTCGTCCAGCGCGCGGGCCGCCTCGATGAGGCGCTCCTCCGCCGGGTCGGGGCCGCTGCCGGCCGGGGCTTCGGCGCCACCAGGGCGCCCGCCGTCCCGTTCCAAGTGCTTATCTGCGCGGACGAACAAAAAGATACGCCTCGAGCCAGTCCCCCCGCCGCGCCGCCGGGCGGCGCGGATCCTGCGTCTAGTATCGGCCACGCGCCCCTCCGGAGCGGATGGGCGGAACCGCTCGATTTGCCTATCCCGCGATGGCCGCGAGCGGGCGGCCGAAGGCCCGGCGGCGGCGCCTGGGGTATCATCGAGGCCCATGGGGCCGGACGACGTCGCGCGGCTGATCGAGGAGCACCGGGTGGAGACGGTGCGCATCGGCACGCCGGACATGGACGGCGTGTACCGCGGCAAGCGGCTGACCGCGGGCCAGTTTCTGGAAGGGCTCGGGTCCGGCTTCGCGCAGTGCGACGTGCTCTTCGGCTGGGACATCGCCGAGGAGATCATCACGGGCGCGCCGCTGCGCTGGGGCAGCGCCGACACCGGCTTCGCGGACGTGATCCTGCGCCCGGACCTCGCGACGTTCCGCATCGTCCCGTGGGAGCCACAGTCGGCGGCGGTGGTGTGCGACGTCTTCGACGAGCACGGCGAGCCGCTGCCGATCGCGCCGCGCACGGTGCTGCGCGGGGTCATCGCCCGGGCGCGGGGGCTGGGCTTCGAGCCGATGACGGCCGCGGAGTTCGAGTTCCGGCTCTTCCGCGAGGACCAGGAGAGCCTGCGCGCGAAGGACTACACAGGGCTGCGGCCGCTGAACCCCGGCCTGAACTGCTACTCGGTCAGCCACGCCTCGATCGACGAGGACGTGGTGGGCGCGCTGCGGCGCAACATGCTGGCGTACGGCATCGAGATCGAGGGCTACAACCGCGAGCACGGCGAGGGGATGTACGAGATGAACATCCGCTACGCGCCGGCGCTGGAGGCGGCGGACCGGGCGATGCTGTTCAAGAGCGGCGCGAAGGAACTGCTCGCGCCGGCCGGCGTCGTGCCCACGTTCATGGCGAAGTACGCGGACGACGTCGACGGTTGCAGCGGCCACCTGCACCAGAGCCTAAGGCGCGACGGCGCGAACGCGTTCTGGGACGCGGCGGCGCCGCATCACGTGTCATCGACGATGTCGGCGTTCGTGGCGGGCGTGCTGCAGACGCTGCCGGAGTTCCTGCCGCTGTACGCGCCGAACGTGAACTCGTACAAGCGCTACGTCGCCGGGAGCTGGGCGCCGACGTCCGTCGCCTGGGGCATCGAGAACCGCACCTGCGCCGTGCGCGCGATCGCGCCGTCGGCGGGTGCCGCGCGCATCGAGAACCGCGTGCCGGGCGCGGACGTCAACGCGTACCTGGGGTTCGCGGCGTCGCTCGCGGGCGGCCTGCGCGGCATCGAGCAGGGCCTGCAGCCACCGCCGCCGGTGCAGGGCAACGTGTACGACGCGGAGGGGCTGGAGCCGCTGCCGCGGACGCTCGGGGAGGCGGTCGACCGGCTCGACGCGAGCGCGACGGCGCGGGCGTGGCTCGGCGACGCGTTCGTCGACCACTACGTCGCGATGCGGCGCTGGGAGGTCGAGAAGCACCGGCGCGCGGTCACGTCGTGGGAGCGGCGGCGCTACTTCGAGCAGGTCTAGGCGGGCCGCCGGGCGCGCAGCAGGGAAGACGCGGGCGGTCGGCGCTCCGGCGGCGACACTGACGAGCATCCGCCTGCTGGAAGTCGCTCGTCGGCTGGTGCCTGGCAAAAGAACCACCCGGGCGCAAACCGAGGCGCTCGCCGTGCTTCGCGCAGGTGAGCCGGCGCGCTCGCGCACGCAGCAGAGAGCAAGAGGGCGCAGTGCTCCACTGCTGTCGGGCCGATGGTGAGGATGCGTGCTCCCCAGAAACACCGTTGGAGAAGTCTCACGCAACGATTTGTTGACACCCGTGACCGTCCGGGTATGTTCTCGATTCAAGAGAAGCGTTCTCGATGCGTGACGCCCGCTCCGCCGCAGTAATCCCGTCCGGCGGTGACTGGCGCTACGCGAGCCGCAGCACGCGTCCCTCGTCCGGGCGCAGGGCGAGGCGCTGGCCTTCGAACGCGGAGTCGTGGGTGCCGAGCACGAACTCCTCGGCGTGCAGGTGCGAGGGCAGCGTGAACTCGACCGGCTCCGACGCGAAGTTCAGCGCCACGAGCAGGCGCTCGTCGTCGTGCGCGCGCGTGTAGGCATACACGGCGTCCGGCACGTCATCGACCGGGGCGTAGGCGCCGAGCGTCAGCGCCGGCGAACGCTTCCGGGACCAGATCAGGCGCCGGTACAGCGACAGCAGCGAGCGCGGGTCGTCGCGCTCGTCGGCGACGTTGTGCGCGAGGTCGCCGTACGGAAGCCACGGCGTGCCGGTCGTGAAGCCGCCGTCGCGCGTCCACTGCATGGGCGTGCGCTCGGGGTCGCGGCCGCGGCCGTAGCGGCGCGCGGGGTCCTGCAGCAAGTGCTCCGGAATCTCGCCGTTCTCCATGCCGATCTCCTCGCCGTAGTAGACGAAGGGCGTGCCGCGCAGCGTCAGCAGCAGCATCGCCGCGACGCGCGCCCGCGCCTGCCCCGCGTCGCCGCCGCCGATGCGCGTCGCGAGCCGGTCCACGTCGTGGTTGCCCAACACGTGATTCGGCCAGCCGCCCGGCGGGAGCGCGGCTTCGAACGCATCCACGTGCCCGCGGACGTGCTGCGCCGTCCACTGCCGCTCCCAGACGCGCACGAACGGGAAGTTGAACGCCAGGTGGAGCCCATCGAGCCGGGCGCCGCCGTAGTAGCGGATGATGTTCTCCGGCGGGCCGAACACCTCGCCGACGGTCATGCGCTCCGGAAACTCATCGACGACCTTCCGGATCGCGCGCGCGGCGTCGATGATCTCCGGCCAGTCGCGGTCGTACACGTGCTGCTGCCACATCGTGTGCGCGAGACGGCGCAGCTTCTCGTTCGGCTCCGGCGGGTTATCGCGCAGCTCCGGGTCCTTGATGATGCGGTCCATCACGTCGATGCGGAAGCCGTCGACGCCGCGCCGCATCCAGAAGCGCAGCACGTCGTGCATCGCGCGCACCACGTCCGGGTTGCGCCAGTTCAGGTCGGGCTGCTCGACCAGGAAGGAGTGCAGGTAATACTGCTGGGTCTTCTGGTCCCACTCCCACGCCGGACCGCCGAAGGCGCCGATCCAGTTGTTCGGCGGCGTGCCGTCCGGCTTCGGGTCGCGCCAGATGTACCAGTCGCGCTTCGGGTTGTCGCGCGACGAGCGTGACTCGAGGAACCACGGGTGCTGCGACGAGGTGTGGTTCGGCACGAAGTCGAGGATGATGCGGATGCCGCGCCGGTGCGCATCCGCGATTAGCCGGTCCATCGTCGCCAGGTCGCCGAAGTCCGGGTGGACGTCCTCGTAGTCGGACACGTCGTAGCCGAAATCGGCCATCGGCGAGGGGAACGTCGGCGAGAACCAGATTGCATCGATGCCCAGCGAGCGCTCGGTGCCGTCGTTCAGGTAGTCGAGGCGGTCGAGCACCCCCTGCAGGTCGCCGATGCCATCGCCGTTCGAGTCCTGGAAGCTGCGCGGATAGATCTGGTAGATGACGCCATGCTTCCACCAGAGGCGTTCAGTCGTCATGCGGGCGCTTTCTAGCCGTGGCGCGCTGCCCGGCGTCCGATGCCTGCCACCGCGCGATGCTGGATGTTAGAGGCTGGGTGTTGGAGACGGAAGCGTGGGCGGCTGCATGCGGGCCATGGCTGGCGCAAGCGCCGCCCTAGCCTTCTCCGCGCACCGCTACGGTGTAGACGTCGCTGGACCAGAGCTCGCGCGGCGCGCCCTCGAGCGAGGCGTGGCGCGGGTCGCCGGGCAGGTGGAGCACGCGGTCGATCAGCCGCTCGCCGTAATGGTCGAAGAAGCGGCACTGCTTGCGAAACGCCTGCAGCGTGCGCCGGTCGCCGCCGAGGACGACGTGCATGATCTCGTCCTCGTACGGGGTGAGCTTCTGGCGCGCCGTCGCGCAGGCGAGCGCGAACAGCTCATCGACCTGCTTCTCGCGGATGCGCTCGAAGCGCCGCTGCGACTGGCCGCCCTTGCGATGGCGGTTCTTCACGAACCGCCGGTCCGTCTTCGAATCGACGAGCGCATCGCCGCGGTAGAAGCCCACCGCGAAGCCGCCGAGCCGCAGCAGGAAGAGCGCGACGGCGCGCCGCCGCTCCAGCAGGTCCACGAGCGCCGACGGGTCGATGCGGTCGAGGTCGAGCGGCTGTTCGACCGGAAACGGCGGGATGACGAGCATGGTGTCCGCCGCGCGCTCGAACAGCGCCCAGCCCGTCGCCGACTCTGCGGCGAGCGCGACGATGCGCACGAGCGCGGGGTCGTCGTCGGCGAGCTCGGGGATTTGGCCGCGGACGCCGTAGCGTGAGCGCCCCGGCCCGGGCGCGGGCAGGCGTCGCCGCATCTGCACCCGCGTCAATCGCTCGACGACGAGTTCCCGCATCGAGCGCGAGGATAGCAGCCGCGCTGCAGGGGCACGCCGTCCTGCTCCGTCCCCCTGCATCCCTGCGTTGTCGCGATGGTCCTACCGTATCGCTGCACCGCTCCGGAGGATCGCCGAGCCGCGACCGGAGGCAGGTCATCCTTGTGGCGAGGAGCGACGCGCTAGACGGGCGCGTGGGCGGGGGCTGGCGTGATGTAGATCCCGCCGGAGTCGACCTTCACCGCCCAGGTGCGCGGCGGACGCGCCGCCGGGCCGCGGACGATCTCGCAGCCGCGCGCGAGGTCGAACTGGCTGCCGTGCCACGGGCACGTGAGCACG
This sequence comes from Dehalococcoidia bacterium, assembly GCA_035650575.1. GTDB lineage: Bacteria > Chloroflexota > Dehalococcoidia > DSTF01 > JACRBR01 > DASRHM01. Next base: position 15,296 of record DASRHM010000031.1, read on the forward strand.
CCGTCCGCGACCTCGCCTTCGATCAGCGGGCCGTTGCCGTGCGGACAGCGCGCCTCGAGCGCGTGCACAACGCCGCCGGCGTTGAGCAGCAGCACCTGCTCGCCGCCGGCGTACACCAGCTTGCGGGCGCCCTCCGGCAGGTCGGCGACGTCGACCGCGCGAGACCATCCGTCGGCGCCCGCGGGCTCCGCCGAGGCGACGTCGCCGGGTGCGCCGAGCGCGTCGAGCATGCCGCGGGGGCTCGTCGCGATGCAGGTGAAGGTCGGCGTGTCGCGAAGCGTGTAGAGGCTCGACTCCGCCTCGCGCAGCTCCATCACCAGGTCGAGGAAGTCGCCGGGCTCGTCGGTCTCGAACGCGACGACGAACTCCTGGTCGTCGAGCCCGAACGAGTACGTCGTGTTGAGCTTCACGCTCGGGTACTTGCGGCCGACGCGGATGTGCACGTCCATCATGCGCTGCCGCTCTTCCTGTGAGAGCACGTACCAGGGCCGCGTCTTCACGAAGGGGTAGACGAACAGGTATTTCGACGTGCCCGGCGTCAGCCGCAGCCGTCGCGACGGCGCCGACGACTCGGTCTTGTCGACGTACACGCTCTTCCGCGTCATCGCGAGATACGAGTACGCCGGACGCAGGTACGGCCCGAGACGCGTGCCGAAGAGCCGCGTCGCTGCCTCCTGGAACGGCTCGAGCGTGTCGGCGATGTGCCAGAACATGAGGTCCGCATCGGCGCGGATGCCGGTCAGCGAGTAGGTGCGCACCTGCATGCGCCCGCCGAGCGACGCGACGAGCTGCTCGAGGTCCTGCTTCGCCGCCTCGCGCTCTTCGCGCGTGATGCGCCGCCACTCCGGGTCGACCTTGTAGAAGGCGAACTGCACGTACTGCCGCGTCGCCGGCGGTGGGCCGGCGTTGCCGTTCGCGCCCGGCGCCCCGCTCACGCCGGGCTCCCCGTCGCGGCGCTCTCGCGCGGCCGGAAGTCGTTGGCGTAGAGCTCGGCGACGCGGTCCAGCTCGTCGCGCGTGAACTCGGGCGTGTCGGGCGCGGTCGCGAACTCCTCGAGCTGCTCGGCGTCGTACACGTTCGGCAGCGCGGAGCCGACGCTGGGCTCGGCGAGGATGAACTGCAGCGCCGCCTGCCCGATCGTGCGGCCGCGCCCCTCGGTCAGGAAGCGCAGCGTCTCGAGCTTGCGCAGCCCCTCTTCGAGCCACTCCCGGGTGCGGTGGCGCCGGTGGTCGTTCTCGCCGAAGACGGTGTCCTTCGTGTAGCGCCCTTCGAGCATGCCCGACGAGTGGGGGACGCGCACGAGCACGCCGACGCCCAGCTCGCGCGCGACGGGGAAGAAGTCGCGCCCGGGGTCCTGCTCGAACATGTTGTAGATCGTGTGCAGCACCTTCGCGTGGCGCTCGCGCATCGCGAACATGCCCTCGTCCTTCCAGCCGATCGCCGGGCCGAGCGCGATGCCCCACGCGCGGACCTTGCCCTCGGCGCGCAGCTTCTCCATCTCCTCGAAGACGTCGTCGCGTCGCAGGCAGTTCATCTTCGCGTTGTGGAGCTGGTAGATATCGATGTAGTCGGTGCGGAGGCGCGCCAGGCTCCCCTCGACGGCCTTGCGCAGATACGCCGGCGACCAGTCCTGCGGGATCTCCTTCTGGCCGCGGCGCTCGTTGCCGTACGTGTACCAGTCGTAGCCGCCCTTCGTGCCGATGACGATTCGGTCGCGCACGTCGCCGAGCGCCTCGGCGAGCAGCGTCTCGCCCTTGCCGTTGCCGTAGGTGTCAGCGGTGTCGAAGAAGGTGATGCCGAGGTCGTACGCGCGGCGCGTCAGCCGGCGCGCGAAGTCGTCGTCGTCGATGCCCCACCAGCCGGTGCTGACGGTCCACATGCCGAAGCCCACTGCGGAGACGGTGATGCCGGTGTCGCCAAACGGGCGGTACTTCATGGTCGATGTCGCTCCTGTCCTTGGTCTGCGGGCAGCCTAGCGCGCGCCGGGGCAGCGCGCCGGGGCGGCGGCGAGATTTGCGCGGGTTTTCGCCGCGGCGAGCGGCGATCAGGCGGAGACGAGCGCGCCGATGGCGCGCAACAGCGCCCGGCGCTCGGCCGCGGTGTTCACCGGCAGGCGCTGCCAGCGGTCACCTATCCGCAGGTCGGCGAAGAACCCCGCCGGGTCCTCGTGGAAGTGCAGGAACGCCGAAGAGCGGCGGTAGAAGACGCCGCGCTTGCGCTCGGCGAGCGCTCCATGGCGGCGCACCTGCGCGAGCAGCGGCTCGAGCGCATCGAGCGCGGGCGGCGTAGCGTGGCGCATGCGCCGATCCTACGCCGCGGCGCAGGACGCCGCATCCTGACAATCGCCGTCAGCGGCTCAGGACCAGGTGACGGCGCCGCAGCGGCGGACGAAGTGTCCGCCGTTCGTGTCCGGCTGCTCGCCGATCTCGACCAGCGCCCACGTCCCCTGACGGTTCGCCGGCGTGTCCTGCATCGTCACGAACTGGTTCACGCTGCCGTTCGTGACCGTGACGATGCCGACGATCGTGACCTGGTCCAGGCGCAGCACCTCGGGCGCCCCCTCCGACATCGGGCAGGCGACGCTCGTGCGGACGAGATAGAGGTAACCGTCCATGCCGAACGACGGCGGCGTGCCGAAGTCGTCGCCGCGCACCCAGATGTTCATGAAGCCGGACGGGGGCCAGGCGTCGCCGGAGTCGCGCGCGAAGGCGGTGAACTCGGTGTTATCGCGGCCGATGCCGCTGAGGTCGTTCGCGACGTTGAGGTGGCCACTGCCGACGACATGACAGCCGGCCGCGAGCACGGCCGCGGCGACGATCGCCAACGCGGCGAGGCGCGGGGTCAGGCGGCTGCGAAGTACGTCCACGATCACCTCCGTCGCTGCGATGTGCGTGCGTCCCCGTCGCGCAGTATAGGCGCCGCGCACGGCCGGCGCGCGCGGTCATCCCGTGTTCGCGCGGACTCGTACGATCGCGCCCGGACGCGTGCGGAGGCGCTGCCCGGCGCTGCCCGCCCGCCGCCGACGTTGCGCCGGCGCGACAGGCTGCGCACTATGCGTTGCATCCGCATTGCATGGACCGTCGCCCCGCCCTCCGTGGCTCCGGCCGCCGGAAAGGCATGGAACGCCGTTGCCTCGCGCCGCCCTGATCGCGCTCGCGGGCGCGCTGCTCGCCGCCTTCGCCGCCTTCGCCGCGGCCTGCACGCCGGCGGAGGTCGCCGAGGTGCAGACGTACGCCGGCGTCAACGCGATCCGCGCCGAGTACGGGCTGCCGCCGCTCGCCGCCGATGCCGAGCTGGTGCACGTCGCGCGGGAGCGCAGCGCCGACATGGCGCAGAACCACTACTTCAGCCACTTCCCGCCGGACGGCTGCAACTACGCCTGCCTGATCGACCGCGACCGGGGCTTCCACGAGTACGCGGGCGAGAACCTGGCGTGGAACAACGCCGGCTGGGACGACACCGCGGCGATCGCCGTGCAGATGTGGCGTGACAGCCCGCCGCATCTCGCGAACATCCTGAACTGCCACTACCAGCGCTTCGGCACCGGCGCCGTGCGCGCCGATGACGGCGTCATCTACTACACGATGGTCTTCGAAGGCGACGCGGCCTGCTGAACGCTCGCCCCTGAGGCGCCCTGGCCGTATGCTCGCGTGATATGGGCGAGCACTGGTTCGATGCGGCGCGCTTCGGCATGTTCGTGCACTGGGGCCACAGCAGCCAGCAGGGCATCGAGCTGTCGTGGCCGCTCGTCGGCGGCACGCCGGCGCTGCCGAAGTGCACGTCCGTGCCCGTCGCGCAGTACCACGCCACGGCCGCGACGTTCGACCCGCGCGCCTGGGACGCGCGGGCGCTCGCCCGCCGGGCGCGGCGCCTCGGCATGCGCTACGGCATCATCACGGCGAAGCACCACGACGGCTACGCGATGTACGACACGCGCGAGTCCGACTACTCCGTGATGCGCTCGCCGTTCGGGCGGGACGTCGTGCGCGAGTTCCTCGATGCGTTCCGGGCGGAGGGCCTGCGCGCCGGCGTCTACTTCTCGCTGATCGACTGGCACCACCCGGACTATCCGGCGTTCACCGACGCCGACCGGCCGTACGTCTTCGGCCGCTGGCGCCAGCCGACGCCGGCGCAGTGGGAGCAGTTCACGCGCTTCATGTTCGCGCAGGTGCGCGAGCTGCTGACGGACTACGGGACGATCGACGTCATCTGGTTCGACGGCGGCTGGGAGCGCACGGCCGAGCAGTGGAAGGCGCGCGAGCTGGAGGCGATGATCCGCACGCTGCAGCCGCAGATCCTGATCAACGACCGGCTGCCGGGCGTCGGCGATTACGCGACGCCGGAGCAGTTCATCCCGCCGCGCCCGCCCGGGGGCCGCTGGGAGACGTGCATGACGCTGAACGAGAGCTGGGCGCACAACCCGGCTGACGGCGAGTGGAAGTCCTCGCGCGCACTGGTGCACGCGCTGTGCGAGGTGGCGGCGCGCGGCGGCAACCTGTTGCTGAACGTCGGACCGGACGGGCAGGGCGAGCTGCAGCCGGGGGCGGTCGAGCGGCTGGACGAGGTCGAGCGCTGGATTTCGCTGCACGGCGAGAGCATCAGGGGCACGCGCCCGGGGCTCGAGCCGTGGCAATGGTACGGGCCGTCGACGCAGCGCGACGGGCGCGTGTACGTGCACCTCCTGATGCGGCCGTACGACGCGGTGACGGTGCGCGGCGTGCGCGTCCGCCGCCTGCGCGCGGCGCGCGTCCTCGGCGGGGAGAGGCCGCTGCGCTGGACCGAACGCTGCACGATCATCGACCGGCTCGTGAACAAGGACCCGGTCGGCGAGATCACCCTCGAGGTGCCCGAGGGCTGCATCGACCCCGCGGCGACCGTGATCGCGCTCGACTTCGAAGGATCGCCGGTCTAGCGCCCGCGCGGGCGATTGCACGCCGCGGGGAATCGCAGACGATGCGATGGGCGCGAGCCGTCCCTCTTGACAGGAGCGAGGGAGCGCCCGAACATGTGAATGTGAGAACTATCACTAGCAGCCCAGAAGCTCATCGTCCGAGGGTCGTGGTGGTCGGCGCCGGGTTCGGCGGGGTGCGGACCGCGAAGACGCTCGCGGGACGTGGATTCGACATAACGGTCATCGACCGGCACAACTACCACACCTTCTCGCCGCTCCTGTACGAGGTCGCGAGCGCCGGCCTCGAGCCGGACGACATCGCCCAGCCGGTGCGGGCGATCCTGCGCGGGCGCGGCGGCGTGCGCTTCCGTATGGCGGAGGTGCAGGCGATCGACCTCGACGCGCGGCGCGTGCATACGGGCGAGGGCGAGGTGCCGTATGACTACCTCGTCGTGGCGGCGGGGAGCGCGACGAACTTCTTCGGCCTCGCATCGGTGGAGGCGACCGCGCTCGCGCTGAAGGACCTGCGCGAGGCGACGGCGGTGCGCAACCGCGTGCTGCGCAGCTTCGAGCGGGCGGCGCTCACCGGCGACCTCGGAGAGCGGCGGCGGCTGATGACCGTCGTGGTCGTCGGCGGCGGGCCCACGGGCGTCGAGCTCGCGGGCGCGCTTGCCGAGCTGAAGCGCCACGTGCTGCCGCGGGACTATCCGGACATCGACCTCTCGCCCGCGCGCGTCGTGCTGCTCGAGGCCGCGGACCGCCTGCTCGCCGCGATGCCCTCGCGGCTGCGGCGCAAGGCGCTGGAGCAGCTCGAGCGCCTGGGGGTCGAAGTGCGCTTCGGCGCGGCAGTGCGGGACGTCGACGCCGGCGGCGTCACGCTGGCTTCGGGGGAGCGCATCGATGCCGCGAGCGTGATCTGGGTGGCGGGAGTGCGCGGCGAGCCGCTGGGCGAAGCGATGGGCGTCGCGCTCGGCCCGGGCCGCCGCGTCCGCGTGCAGCCGACGCTGCAACTGCCGGGGCACCCGGAGGTATTCGTCGCCGGCGACCTCGCGTACCTCGAATCGCCCGCCGGCCAGCCATACCCGATGCTCGCGCAGGTGGCGATGCAGCAGGGCACCCTCGCCGCGCGTAACATCATGCGCATCGAGGCCGGACGGGAGCCGAAGCCGTTTCACTACCGGGATCGCGGCACGATGACGACGGTCGGCCGCCACCTGGCCGTCGCGCACGTGTTCGGGCTGCAGTTCAGCGGCTTCATCGCCTGGGCGCTCTGGCTCGGCGTGCACCTGGTGAGCCTGATCGGCCTGCGCAACCGGGCGCTGGTGCTCGTGAACTGGGCCTGGAACTACTTCCGGTACGACCGCGCGAACCGCCTGGTGACGGACAGCGAGCCGGGACCCGCGCACGAAGCGCCGGCCGACCTCGCCTCGGCCGGCCGGGGACGCCCGCTCCGAGACTGATCCATCTCGCCTGCATCCGCGAATGACGGTCGTGCGGCCCCTGGCGCCGCGCGGGGAGGCAGGTGATGCGCTTCGGACTGAGGCTCGGCGCGTGTGTTGGCGCCATCGTCGCGCTGCTCGTGGGCTTCGGCGCGAGGGCGCCGCGCGCCGGTGCGCACCCGCTCGGCAACTTCACGATCAACCACTACGACCGCCTGACGGTGAGCGACGCGGGCATCGAGGTGTACTCGATCCTCGACATGGCGGAGATCCCGGCGTTCCGCGAACGCCAGTCGATCGACGCGGACGGCGACGGCGAGATCAGCGCGGCGGAATCGGACGCCTACGCGGAAACGGCGGCCCGCCGCATCGCCGAACGGCTGACGCTGCGCGTCGACGGGCGGGAGGTGGGACTCGAGGAGCGGGCGCGGGAGCTGACGTTCCCGGACGGGCAGGGCGGGCTGAAGCTGCTGCGCCTCGCCGTGACGTACACCGCGTCGCTCCCGGACGGCTGGCGCGGGCATCCGCCGGCCGTCGAGTTCCGGGACGACAACGACGCCGGCCGCCTCGGCTGGCGCGAGATCGTTGTGCGCGCGGGCGCCGGCGTCGAGGTGCGCGACGCGAGCGTGCCGGCGACGGACGTGAGCCGGGAGCTGACGGCGTACCCCCAGGACGCGCTGAGCAGCCCGCTCGACGTGCGGGCCGCGACGTTCTCGTTCGCGCCCGGCGCCGGCGCGGCGCCGCCGGAGCCGCCGGACGCTCACGCGACGCAGGCGGTGCGTGGCAACCCCGACTCGCCGCTCGCGCGCTACGCCGCGCTCGTCGCGAAGGACCGGCTGAGCGCGGGCGTCGTCATCCTCGCGCTGCTCGCGGCGATGGGCTTCGGGGCGATCCACGCGCTCTCGCCGGGCCACGGCAAGACGATCGTCGCCGCATATCTCGTCGGCTCGCGTGGCACGGCGAAGCACGCGCTCCTGCTCGCCGCCACCGTCACGCTTACGCACACCTCGAGCGTGTACGCCCTCGGCTTCGTGACGCTGTACCTGTCCGAGTACGTGGTGCCGGAGCGGCTGTACCCGTGGCTGGGTGCGGCGTCGGGCGGGCTGATCGTCGCCATGGGGCTCTCGCTGTTCGCGACGCGATTGCGCGCGAGCGGCCTGCTGGCCGAGGCGCGCGCCTGGCTGCGTGCGCGGCTCTCGACGCGCCCGGCGCGGGTCGCAGGCAGCGAGGCGGGCGCGCTCGTGATCGCGCCCGAGCGCCACGCGCACCCGCACGACGATCGCACCGCGCAGGCGCATGATCACCAGCACCCGCACGACGCACGACCGCACTCGCACGGCTTCGGGCGGGCGCACACGCACGCGATCCCGGGGCAGGACGGCGTGCCCGTCACCTGGCGCCGGCTCGTCGGCCTCGGCATCTTCGGCGGCCTGCTCCCGTGCCCCTCGGCGATCGTCGTCATGCTGAGCGCGATCAGTCTGCACCGCGTCGGCTTCGGCCTGCTGCTGATCGTCGCCTTCAGCCTCGGCCTCGCGCTCGTGCTGTCGGGCATCGGCTTCGCGCTCGTGTTCGCGTCGCGCGCCGGCGAGCGCCTGCCGTGGCTTCGCGCGGCGGGCGCGCGCCTCGAGGGCGGCGGCGGACTGGTCGCGCTTGGCGTGCGCGCCTTCCCGACGCTCAGCGCGGCGGCGGTCATCGCGGCGGGAGCGCTCGTGACGCTGAACGCTGCCGGCGGGCTCTAGCCGCGCGCCGCGCTGCTCGGGCGGCGCTGTTGCCGCTGCTTTCGGGCGGCGCCTATACTGCCTGCGGGATTTCACAAGCGGACGCTTGTGAAACCGGCGTTCACGCACGCAGCCGGCACCCGAGGAGACTCCCCCATGGCCTATACGATCATCGACACGTGCATCGGCTGCACCGCCTGCACGAAGCGCTGCCCGACGAACGCGATCACCGGCGAGCGCAACGTCGTCCATGTCATCGACCCGAACCTGTGCATCGACTGCGGCGCCTGCGGCGTCGTCTGCCCGCCGGAGGCGATCCTCGACGACATGGGGGACGTCTGCCGCACGTTCCCGCGCAAGGAGTGGCCGAAGGCGATCGTGGTCGAGGACAACTGCATCGGCAGCGGCTGTGAACTCTGCATCCAGATCTGCCCGTTCGACGCGCTCAGCCTCGGCGAGCCGGAGCGCACGGTCGGCGACTTCTTTGGCATCGCCGTGCTCAACGAGAAGCGCTGCACGGGCTGCCGGCTGTGCGAGGACGCTTGCGGCTGGGGGGCGATCTACATCGACCCGCCGCGCGAGATGCTCAAGAAGAAGGCCTACCCCGGCGAGGAAGAGCAGGCCGAGCAGAAGAAGCAGCTCGCCGAGGTTTCGGCCGGCTGACCACGCCCGCAGCGAACTTGACGGCCCCATCGCGACCGGTGCGCCGCGGCCCGGCGCTCCGTATACTCTCGCCGATGCGAATCCGGCTGGTCCCTGTCGCCCTCCTCGTCGTCGCGGCGCTGGCGCTTGCCGCCTGCGGAGGCGACGGTACCAACACGAGCACGACGCAGGTGCCCGGCAAGACGCCGCACGTGGCGATCAACACCGGCTACGCGCAGCTCGACGCGGTGCTCGGGGGGACGCTCGCCAGCGACACGATCGACATGGCGGAGCGGACCCGGTACCAGAGCGTCGCGTGCCAGCCCGGGGCGACGCAGGACGCGGACGCCGCGCCCTGCCGTCCGGACGAATCCGCGGGCAGCCAGGTCGATGCGTTTCCTTCGGTGCGCTGCAACGACCGTTGGACGCGGCCCGAAGCGGTGCCTGATCTCTACGCCGCCGCGATCGGCACGAGCCCGAAGCTCCTTGCCGCGTACATCCCGGCGCCGGGCGCCGTGCGTTTCGGCGCGCAGTTCGTCGCCGTGATCCAGCGCGGCGCGAACCAGGGCGCCGCGGTCTACGTCGGCGACGGCAAGATCGTCGCGGTCGAGGAAGACTGCGGGAACTTCACGGGCCTGATCGCGCAGGACCGCGTGCAAAGCTGGATCGTGCAACCCGGCGCGACGCCGGGCGGGACGCCCGCCGCCACCACCGCACCCTGACCGCGCCCCGGTTTCACTGACGCCCGCTGACCCCTGAGCCGGCCGCACGCGCGGCGGACGACGTCCTCGCCGCGCCCGACAAGATCCCTGATCCGCCCGGCGCCGTCGCGCGAATGACGTGCGACGGACGGGGACGGGGCGGTGCCCCGGGCGCGCGGAGGTGACCTTCGGAACCAGATCACGGCCGCCGGAGTCGCGGCGATCCAGCCACCACGCACGCGTGCAGACGCACGCACATCTCAGACATCGTTGGAGGAGAAGATGAACCGGATCCTGTTGGCGCTCGGCGGGGCGCTGGCGCTGGCGCTCGCCGTCGTCGCGGGCGCGGCGCCGGCGTCCGCCGCCGACCACGGCGATGCGCCGCTCACCAAGGCGAACCACGCGGAAGACATCGCCGACGTCTACGCATTCAACGACGGGCCGAACGTCGCGTTCGCGGTCACCGTCAACCCGCTCTCGATGCCCGGCGAGGCGCCGACGTTCGACGCGGCGGGCCTGTACCAGATCAAGATCGACAACAACGGCGACGCCGTCGCGGACGTCACGTACAACGTCACGTTCGGCGCGCCGGCGAGCGATGGCACGCAGAACGTGACGGTGCTCAAGGCGACCGGCGCCGCTGCAGATGGCACGAGCAACGGCGGCACGCAGCTCATCGCCGGCAAGACGACGGCGGCGACGGCGGACCCCGTCGTCAACACGAAGGGCAGCGTGAAGCTCTTCGCGGGCCTGCGCGACGACCCGTTCTTCTTTGACCTGAACGCGTTCAAGGCGGGGCTCAAGTTCCGCAACCCCGGCAACGACTTCTTCCTGGGCCTCAACGCCTCGGCGATCGTGCTGTCCGTGCCGCCGTCCGACTTCCAGGCCTCCGGCTCGACGGCCGCGAGCGTGTGGGCCGTGACGAGCAAGGGCGGCAGCGTCATCGACCGCATGGGACGGCCGGCGATCGCCACCGTGTTCATCCCCGCCGACCAGAAGGACGCCTTCAACCAGACGCGGCCGTCCGAGGACGTCGCGAAGTGGAAGGCGACCGTCGTCTCGGCGCTGACGGGCCTGGGCTCCGACCCGAAGCTGGCGGACGCGCTGCTGCCGGACGTGCTCGCGTTCGACACGAGCAAGCCGCTGCACTTCCTCAACGGCCGCGCGCTCACGGACGACGTGATCGACGCCGAGCTGCAGCTCATCACGGGCAACGCGGCGGCGTCCGACAACGTCGCGAATGACAGCGACTTCCTCTCGGCGTTCCCCTACCTGGCGGCGCCGAACACCGCGCCGGCGCCGACGCCGGTTCCGGTTGCGACGCCGCCCGCTGGTCCGACGCAGGGCGCCGTGGCGACGCCGACGCGCACGGGGCTCGTCGCGCCGAACGCCGGCACCGGCGACGCCTCCGGCGGTGACGGCGTCGACGGCTGGCTGATCGCGGTCGCGGTCGCCGCCGGCGCGATGGTGCTGCTCGGCGGCGGCGCGCTCGTGCGGTCGCGGCGGCAGGGCTAGCGATGCGGACCGGGCGGCGGACGATGCGCGCGATCTCGATCCTCTCCGCGATGGCGGCGACGGCCGCCCTGGTCCTCGCGGCGTGCGGGGGAGGGAAGCCGGCGACGGCTTCCCCCTCCGCCGCCTCGCCCGGCGCGGATGCCGCTGCGTCGGCGCGGGAGCGCGCCGACGCCCGCATCCGCTTCCTGGAGCAGCGCGCGGCGGGCGACCCGCTCGACACCTTCAGCCTGAACAGCCTGGCGATCGAGCACCTGCAGCGGGCGCGGGAGACGGGCGACGTGAGCGAGCTCTCGCGCGCCGCGGACGCGCTCGACCGGTCACTCGCCGTCGGCGCGACTGACAACTACGACGCTGTCGCGCTGTCCGCGAGCCTCGCGGCCACCCGACACGATTTCGCGCGCGGCGCCGACCTCGCGCGGCAGGCGATCGCGATGAAGCCGAACGGCGCCTACGGATACGGCGCGCTCGGCGATGCCCTGATGGGGCTGGGCGACTACGCCGGCGCCCGGCAGGCCTACGACCGGATGCTCGCGCTGTCGCCGGACACGTCGTCGTACAGCCGCGAGGCGCTGCTCGCTGCGGCGACGGGCGCGCTGGATGCCGCCGCGCAGTGGTGGCAGCGGGCGCTCGACGCGACGGCGGGCGACGACGTCCCGGAGCACGCCGCCTGGGTGCGCTCGCAGATCGGCACGTTCGACTTCTACCTGCGCGGCGACCTCGAAGCCGCCCGCGGCGAGTACCAGGCCGCGCTCGATGCGTTCCCGGGCTACGTGCATGCGCTCGCCGGCCTCGGCCGCGTCGCCGCCGCGGAGGGCGACTACGATGCCGCGGCGGGCTGGTACACGCGGGCCATCGACACCGTGCCGCTCCCGGAGTACGTGATCGCGCTCGGCGATGTCTACACCGCCGCGGGCGAGGACGCGCGCGCGCAGGACGAGTACGACCTCGTCGAGGCGATCCGGCAGCTCTACCGCGCGAACGGGGTCAACCTGGACCTGCAGATCGCGCTGTTCGACGCCGACCGTGGCCGCGACCTGCAAGCGAACGTCGCGCGCGCGGAGGCGCTGTATGCGTCGCAGCCGAGCCTGCAGGCGGCCGACGCGCTCGCCTGGGCGCGCTACGCGGCGGGGGACATCGCCGGCGCGCGCGAGGCCAGCGATCGGGCGCTGGCGTCCGGCACGCGCGACCCGCTCGTCCTCTACCACGCGGCGATGATCGCGCGCGCGGCGGGAGACGTCGCGGGAGCAGAGGCGCGGCTCGAGGCGATCGAGGCGCAGGCGCCGCGGTTCTCGGTGCGCTACGCGGACGCCGCGCGGACCGCGCTCGATGACCTGCGCGCGGAAGCGCGGCGGTAGCGGGGCGCTACATCACGATCGCGGCGCGGTTCACCTTCGTCGCGTCGCCCTCGCGCAGCCACTCGCTGTTCTGGAAGGCGTCGTTGATCTCATCGAGCTTGAACTTGTGCGAGACGACATCCTGGTGCGGGTACTTGTCCTTCGTGCGCACGAGGAAGTCGAGCGCCTCCGGGATCACCCACGGGTCGTACATGACGACGCCCTGGATGCGCTTGGAGCTCCAGACGAGGTGCGCGGCCGGGTCGATCGGCGCGGTGCGGCCGTACGAGATGTTGCCGATCTCCAGGTAGGTGCCGCCGTCGCGCGTCATCTGCAACCCCTCCGGCACCGCCTCCGGGATGCCGACGACCTCGACGACGACGTCGCCGCCGCGGCCGCCCGTGAGCCCCTTGACCTTCGTGATGCGGTCCATCGGCGTCGGGTTCTGCGTGATGTCGATCACCTCGTCGGCGCCGAAGCGCTTCGCGAGCTCGAGCCGGCCGGGCACGCCATCAATGGCGACGACGGCGTCGGCACCCATCTCCTTCGCGACGGCGATCGCGTTCAGGCCGAGGCCGCCGGCACCCTGCACGACGACCGTGTCGCCGTAGCGCAGGCCCGCCTTCGCCAGTCCGTAGGTGACCTGCGAGAGGGCGCAGTTCACCGGCGTCGCCATCTCATCGGTTACTTCGTCGGGGACCTTGAACACCCAGCCGCCCGGCTTGAGGTAGTAGTACTCCCCGTAGGCGCCGCTGAAGCGGCTGATGCTGGGCCCCATGCGCGCGACCTTCTGCGGGCACGCCGCGAACTCGCCGCGGTTGCACTGGTAGCAGCGGTTGCACGGGTAGAAGTAGGAGTAGGCGACGCGGTCGCCTTCCTTGAGCGGCCGGCCAAGCGAGTCGGTCTTGATGTTGGCGCCGAGCGCGTGCACCCGGCCCGTCATCTCGTGCCCGGCAACGCTGCCGGCCATCGCCATGAAGAGCGGCGAGTCGCCGCGCCAGATGTGCAGGTCGGAGCCGCAGATGCCGCCCATGCTGACCTTGACGACGATGCCCTCCGGCTCGGGCGCCGGGATCTCGAACTCCTGGATCTCATAGCCCTTGCCGGGGCCGAGGAATACGGCTGCGCGTCCGCTGCCACCCATCGCGTTTCCCTTCCCTGTTGCTTCAGATCCGCCAATCCGGCGGCGCAAAACCCATCTTTCGGCGCTGCGGAGTATGTGTCAACGCGCGAACGGACGCTAGGCTCGGATCGCTTGACCCTCTCCCGGACGCGTGTTACTCGTGACGACGGTAACGGGCAGGCGTGCCCGTCCCCCCTATCGGCGGTGGCAGGAGGACGATGCGCTCGCCGGGGCCGGCGGGCATTGCACCATGACCTGGTTTCAGCGCCTGCTCCTCATCACCATCGCCGCGACGTTCATCCTGGTCGTCATCGGCGGCGCCGTCCGCGCCACCGACTCCGGGCTCGGGTGCCCCGACTGGCCGACGTGTCACGGCCGCCTCGTCCCGAAGCTCGAGAAGCACACGCTCATCGAATACTCCCACCGCACGGCCGCGACGGTCGTCGGCTTCCTCTTCCTCGGCGTCACGTTCTGCACGTTCAAGGGCGAGCGGCGGCACCCGCGCGAGTTCTGGCTCGCGTTCACCGCGGGCGTCCTCCTGCTCTTCCAGATCATCCTCGGCGGCATCGTCGTGAAGAAGGATCTGCCGCCGGAGACCGTCGCGCTGCATCTCGGGACGGCGATGACGTTCATCGGCGTCATGATCGTGACGGCCACGCTGTCCCTCACGCGCTCGCGCGGGATGCGGGCGCTCGCCCGGGCGCCGGAGAGCACGTACACGCGGCTGGCGATCGCGGCGGCCGCCGCAGCGTTCGTGACGCTCCTGCTCGGCTCCTATGTCAGCGGCACCGGTGCCTCGGTGGCGTGCAAGAGCTGGCCGGCGTGCGACAGCAGCCTCCTCGGGTCCGGCGGCGACCAGGGCCTGCACATGCTGCATCGCTTTGCCGCGGGTACGCTCGGCGTGCTGCTGATCGCGCTCGCCTGGGCCGCGTTCGATGAGCGCCGGGGTGAGCGCGCGCTCGTCGCGCTGCCGCTCGTCGCGCTCGGCGCGTACCTGGCGCAGGCGCTGATCGGCGCGGCGAACATCTGGACGGACCTCTCTGCGGGCGTCGTCGTCACGCACCTGTCGCTGGCGGCGCTGCTCTGGTGCCTGCTCGTGACCGTGGGTGCGCTGTCGTGGTACCTGCCGGGGCGCGCGGGCGACGGCCGTCGTGCGACGGAAGCCGGAAAGGTGGCCGAATGGGCGCGCTAGAGGCACGTCTGGCCCGCCCGGCGCTGTCCTGGCGCGAGACCGCCGCCGCCTACGTGGCGCTGACGAAGCCGCGGATCATCTCGCTCCTGCTGATCACGACGATCCCGACGATGATCCTCGCCGCGGACGGCGTCCCCTCGCTCTGGCTCATCGTCGCGACGCTGGCCGGAGGGACGCTCGCCGCCGGCGGCGCCAACGCGATCAACTGCTACGTGGACCGCGACATCGACGAGGTGATGCACCGGACGCAGGGACGGCCGCTGCCGATGGGCAAGGTGGACCCGACGAGCGCGCTGGTCTTCGCCGTCGCGCTCGAGGTCGCCGCGTTCGTGCTCCTGGCGGTCGCCGCGAACCTGCTCGCCGCGGTGCTGGCGGCTTCGGCGGCTGCGTTCTACGTCTTCGTGTACACGCTCTGGCTGAAGCGGAGCACGCCGCAGAACATCGTCATCGGCGGCGCGGCCGGCGCCGTGCCGCCACTCGTCGGCTGGGCCGCCGTGCGCGGCGACATCGGCCTGCCGGCGCTGGTGCTGTTCGCGGTCGTGTTTCTCTGGACGCCGCCGCACTTCTGGGCGCTCTCGATCAAGTACCGGGACGACTACGAGCGCGCGGGCGTGCCGATGCTCCCCGTGGTGGCGACGCTGCGCGAGACGAAGCGCCAGATCTTCATCTACGCGCTGCTGCTCGTGCCCGCGAGCCTGCTCCTGCTCGCTACCGGCGCCGCCGGCTGGATCTACGGCGTGACCGCCGGCGTGCTGGGGGCGATGTTCGCCTGGCAGGCGTGGCGGCTCCGCGCGGACGACCGCCCGGGCGCCGCCATGGGCGTGTTCTCGTTCTCGATCCTCTACCTGACGCTGGTCTTCCTGGCGGCCGGCGCCGACGTCCTGATCCTCGGCTGATCAGGGCCCGCTGCGCCGCAAGCGCATCGGCTCCTTGGCCTGCAGGATCGCCGCCGCGCGCTCGGCCGTGCGGCTGTCACGGGCGCGCACGCGCACGATCGCTTCGCCGCCGCCCTCGCGGGCGTACCGGAGCTCGGCGCCCTCGTGGGTGTGCAGCGCCGTCTCGCCGCCGACGATGCCGCCGACGTGCCAGCCGATGATCCCGAAGAGCAGCGCGCCCACCGCGCCGGCGACGCCGACGCCGCCGGCGGTCCAGTCGCGCCCGGCCAGGCCCGCGATCAGCACGCCTGCCAGGGCGCCGACGGCCGCTGCGACGGTCGCCCCGGCGACGACGCCGGCGGCGGCATGCTTCACGACATCGCGTGCCTTGCCCACGTCCTGGTCGCGCGTCTCTACGTCGTAAAACGCCTCTTCGACGCCGGGACCGGCCATCGACACGTCGGCCGGCTCGACGCCCGCCCACTCCAGCGCGGTCAGCGCCTGCTGCGCGCGCTTCATGTCCGGGTACGCCGCCTCGATGGTCTGCCCGCCCGCGCCGTTGTTTCGGGTCCGCTCCGTCGCCATCAACGCCTCCCGGCCGCTCCGGCCCTGCTTGCACCGTATCGAGCGCGCGGTTGCGGGAGCGTTCACGGCGCCGCGGGCCCGATCAAGATCTGCGAAAAACGGCCGTCCGTGGAGCGCCCGAGAGTGGTATCGCAAGCGGATTGTGGCGAATCTCACGAACCCTTGACCCTACAAGGGGGCAGGGGAATAATGCCTCGCGTCGAGCGGGGAGCGAATCTGCGCCGCGCCCGGTCACGCCGCTGGACTGCTTCGCACCGCGCGCGCTCGGCGCCCGGGAGATACGCGAGAGGGAGAAGCTGTGAGCCGTCGAGGCGTCTTCGTCCAACGCGCGCTCGTCCTCATCCTCCTGCTCACCACGGTCATCTTTTTCTCCGGCTGCAGCAACGTCTTCTCGAGCGCGCAGAACACGTTCGCGCCCGATGGCAGCGTCGCAGGCAAGCAGCGCGACCTGTTCATCATGGTGCTCTGGCCGGCCTTCGCGATCTTCCTCCTGGTCGAAGGCATGGTGCTCTACATCGTGCTCCGCTTCCGGCAGCGCAAAGGCGATGACTCGCTGCCGCGCCAGGTCCACGGCAACCCGACCATCGAGATCGCCTGGACGATCGCGCCGGCGCTGCTGCTCGCGATCATCGCCGTGCCGACGCTCGCCGGCATCGTCGACCTGGGGCGCAAGCCGCACAAGGATGCCCTGCGCGTGGACGTGACCGGCTTCCAGTGGAACTGGCAGTTCACCTACCCGGAACTGAAGGACTCGAGCGGGAAGGCGCTCACGATCACGTCGACGAGCGGGCCGCCCGAGCTGCACATCCCGCAGGACCGCGAAATCGGGCTCTACCTGCACTCGCCGGACGTGATCCACAGCTTCTGGATCCCGAAGCTCGCCGGGAAGACCGACGTCATCCCCGGGCGCATCAACCACATGTGGATCAAGTCCGACACGCCGGGCGATTACTCGGGCCAGTGCGCGGAATTCTGCGGCATGGGCCACGCGCAGATGCGCTTCCGGGTGATCGTCGAGAGCCAGCAGGACTTCGACGCGTGGTTGCAGTCGAAAGGCGTGACGGAGAGCGCGCCCGCGGGTGACGCCGCGCAGGCAGCGGGAGCGACGGAGTAGACCTCATGGCGAGAGCAATGACGGGTCAGCTTGCGATGGGCGGCGAGGCGCACGCCGGCGCGGCCGAGGGGCTGTGGGGCTGGCTGTCCACCGTCGACCACAAGAAGATCGGCATCATGTACGGCCTGGCGGCCTTCGTCTTCTTCCTCGTCGGGGGCGTCGAGGCGCTGCTCGTGCGCATCCAGCTCGCGGCGCCGGACCAGTCGTTCCTGAACCCCGACCAGTACAACGCCATCTTCACGATGCACGGCACGACGATGATCTTCCTCGTCGTCATGCCGCTCGGCGTCGCCTTCATGAACCTGCTGATCCCGCTGATGATCGGGGCGCGCGACGTCGCCTTCCCGCGCCTCAACGCGTTCAGCTTCTGGGTGTTCCTGCTCGGCGGCATCTTCCTGAACATCAGCTTCTTCACGGGCGGCAACATCTTCAAGGGCGAGCTGGGTGCGCCGAACACCGGCTGGTACGGCTACGCGCCGCTCACCGAGTCGCGCTTCAGCCCCGGCGAGGGCGTGGACTACTGGATGCTCGGGCTCCAGATCCTGGGCATCGCCTCGCTCGCCGGCGGGTTCAACTTCATCGTGACGATCCTGAACATGCGCGCGCCGGGCATGACGCTCTTCCGCATGCCGGTGTTCGTGTGGATGTCGCTCGTCACGTCGTTCCTGCTCATCTTCGCGATGCCGGTGCTCGCCGTCGGCCTGTTCCAGCTCACGTTCGACCGGCTGTTCGACGCGAACTTCTACAACGCCCAGCTCGGCGGCACGCCGCTGCTCTGGCAGCACATGTTCTGGCTCTTCGGGCACCCGGAGGTCTACATCCTCATCCTCCCGGCGATGGGCATGGTGTCGGAGGTGCTGCCGACGTTCTCGCGGAAGCCGCTGTTCGGTTACCCGTTCGTCGTCTTCTCCGGCGTCGCCATCGGCTTCATGAGCTGGGGCGTGTGGGCGCACCACATGTTCACGACGGGCCTGGGCGCCGCGGCGAACTCGGCGTTCGGCGTCTCGACGATCATGATCGCGGTGCCGACGGGCGTGAAGATCTTCAACTGGCTGGCGACGCTCTGGGGCGGCTCGCTGCGCATGAAGACGCCGCTCTACTTCGCGATCGGCTTCATCGCGATGTTCACGATCGGCGGCCTCACCGGCGTGACGCACTCGGTGGTGCCGGCGGACTACCAGCAGAATGACACCTACTACATCGTCGCGCACTTCCACCAGGTGCTGTTCGGCGGGGCGCTGTTCGGCATCTTCGCGGGCATCTACTACTGGTTCCCCAAGTTCACCGGCCGTATGCTGCACGACGGCTGGGGCAAGGTGAACTTCTGGCTCATGCTCATCGGCTTCAACCTCACGTTCCAGCCGATGATGGTGCTGGGCATCCTCGGCATGCCGCGCCGCATCCAGACCTACCCGGACGGCATCGGCTGGGGCTTCTGGAACGCCGTGGCGACGGCCGGCGCCTTCGTCATCGCGCTCAGCGTGCTGGTCTTCATCGGCAACTTCATCTGGAGCCTGCGCAAGGGTGAGATCGCCGGCGACGACCCGTGGGACGGCCGGACGCTCGAGTGGTCGATCCCGTCGCCGCCGCCGGAGCACAACTTCGATGTGATTCCCGTCGTGCACAGCGTGGACGACTTCTGGCACCGCAAGTACGTCGAGGACCCGCGCGGGCTGCCGGTGCGCGTGCCGGCGGGCGCCGCCATCGCCCATGGCGACGGCGCGCACGGGGACGCCCACGACGCGGCGCACGGCATCCACATGCCGAACCCGTCGTACTACCCGCTGGTCGCCGCGTTCGGCATGCCGCTGATCGCGTTCGGGCTGATCTACAACTACGCGCTTGTGTTCGTCGGCGCGCTGGTGCTCGCCGCGGGCCTGTTCGGCTGGGTGCTCGAGCCCGCCGGGCCCGAGGAATAGGGGAGAGGAAGAGGGACCGTGCAGGCGACCACCACCGCCGAATCGCATCTGGAGACGAGCACCGGCCTCGATAACCGGAAGCTGCTCATGTGGCTCTTCCTGGGGTCGGAGTGCCTGTTCTTCGGCTCGCTGATCTCCGCCTACCTGCTCTACCGGAACCGCAACACGGTCGGGCCGTACCCGCATGAGGTGTACGACATCCCGTTTACCTCGATCAGCTCGTTCGTGCTGCTGATGAGCAGCGTCAGCATGGTGCTCGCGCTCGCGGCGATCCAGCGCGGCGACATCCGGGCGATGCGCATCTGGCTCGCCGCGACGGCGCTGCTGGGCATCACGTTCCTCTCCGGGCAGGCGTTCGAGTTCACGGAGTTCTACGACAAGGGCCTGAAGCTCGACTCGAACCTCTTCGGGTCGACGTTCTTCGTGCTCACGGGCTTCCACGGCGCGCACGTCGCGGTCGGCGTGCTCATCTTGTCATCGATCCTCGCCCGCTCGTTCCAGGGCGAAGTGAGACAGGAGCACAGCCTGGCCGTCGAGCTCGCCGGCCTCTACTGGCACTTCGTCGACATCGTATGGATCGTGATCTTCACGCTCGTCTACCTGATCACGCCGCAGTAGGAGGGCACCGGTGAAGGCGTTCTTCGAAGACCCCTCGCGCCTGGTCGGCATCCCGTTCCTCGTCGTCGGCCTGATCGGCGCGGCGATCGTCCTCATGGCCGCGTTCGCGCCGGAGCGCCCGGCCCCGCAGGCCGCCGCGGGCCGCTACGCGCTGCCGCCCGGGCACGCCCGCCACCCCGGCGTAGGCGAATACGTCAACATCGGCCTGCTGCTGGCGCTGATCACGGCCGTCGAAGTGGCGGTGTACTACATCGACATCGCCGGGCTCATCGTCCCGGTGCTGCTGGTCCTCTCGGCGGCGAAGTTCCTGCTGGTCGTGCTGTTCTTCATGCACCTGCGCTTCGACAACCGCCTGTTCTCGACGTTCTTCAGCGGGGGATTTGTGCTGGCCGTCGCGGTGTTTATCGTGGTGCTGGCGACGCTCGGCGCGTCGCTCCGCTGACCGGCCGGCGGCGCCGGCCACCGACCCAGTCCGCCCGGAGGCGATGATGCTCCCCCTCCTGCACGCCGGCAACACCGCCACCTGGTGGCACTGGCACCTGCACCCGGACGTCATCCTGTTCTGCGTCGTGCTCGAGGTCGCGTACCTGTACGCGGTCACGCAGCTGCGACCGATGGTTTCGGACGCCGGGCGCGTCCGGCGCACGCAGGTCGCGCAGTTCTCGCTGGGCGTGTTCGTCATCTGGCTGGGCGCCGGGACGCCCCTGCACGACGTCAGCGAGCAGTTCCTCCTCAGCGCCCACATGCTCCAGCACGCGCTCTTCACCCTCGCGGCGGCGCCGCTGCTGCTCTGCGGCATCCCGGCCTGGCTCTGGCAGGTGCCGCTGCGCTGGAAGGGGGTGCTGCCCGTCGCGCGGTTCATCGTGCACCCGGTCGTCGCGCTCATCATCGTCAACGCCACGCTGCTCCTCACGCACCTGCCGGGGACGGTGGACTTCGCGCTCTACCACCACGCGGCGCATTTCTGGATCCACGTGCTGCTCATCGTCACGGCGGTGATCATGTGGTGGCCGGTGCTGAGCAACGTCCCCGACCTGCCGCGGTCGTCGTACCCCGTGCAGATGGCCTACCTCTTCGTGCAGTCGCTGTTGCCGACGGTGCTCGCGTCCTTCGTGACGTTCGCCGATGGCGCCGTTTATCCGTTCTACCGCAACGCGCCCCGGCTGTGGGGCCTGCCGGCGCTCGCCGACCAGCAGATCGCCGGCGGCATCATGAAGATCACGGGCGGGCTCGTGATCTGGTGGTTCATCGGCCTGGCGTTCTTCCGCTGGTACAACGGCGAGCAGCGCCGCGAGCAGGAGCCGCGCTGGGAGGACGTGCAGGAAGAGCTCGAGCGCATCGGCATCTCCGGTTCGCGCTAGGGCGGGGCGTCGCCCCCTGTGCACTCGGCCGCCCGGCGCCCCTCGTCCAGTGCCGGGCGCGTCGCCCGCCGTGGAGGAGGTCCGCGTGACCGAACGGACGGGGACGACCGGCGGTGAGGGATCCGGCGGCCGCGAACCGACCAGCCACGAGCGGATGGCCAGGCAGCCGTGGGACGCCTCGTACCGCGACGGCCCTGCGCCCTGGGACATCGGTGGACCGCAGCCGGCGGTCGTGCGCCTCGCCGCGGCGGGCGTGATCGCGGCGCCGGTGCTCGACGCAGGCTGCGGCAGCGGCGAGAACGCGCTGCACCTCGCGTCACGGGGCTTCGCGGTGGTCGGCGTCGACGTCGCCGAGACGGCGCTCGATATGGCGCGCGCGAAGGGCGCGGAGCGCGGGCTCGCCG
>DASRHM010000032.1:0-4222 GCA_035650575.1 Dehalococcoidia bacterium
CGGCTCATCAGGGGAGGCGACCCGGACGAGCGCTACCCGGTGCCGGTGGACGATGCGTTTCAGGGCGACTTCCTGCCGGCGCCGGAGCTCGAGGAGGTCGCGCTCGCGCTGATGCGCGAGCATCGGATGCTCGACGACGAGCTCGAGGCCAACGTGACGGTGCTGTGGAAGCGCAAGGGCGGGACATCCGGCGGACGGCCGACGCTCGGCAAGTGCGCGAAGCTCTCCGGCCTCGCGCGCTTCTTCGGCAATGTGGAGTTCGTGGTCTGGGTGGCGGCGGACCACGTGCGCGCGGAAGGGCTGACGCGCTGGCAGGTCGAGGCGCTGCTGTATCACGAGCTGCTGCACGCCGACCTGGACGACGAGAAGGGCTGGACGACGCGCGGGCACGACGTGGAGGTGTTCGCGGCGGAGCTGGCGGAGTACGGCGCCTGGAAGCGCGACCTGTCGATGTTCGTGGAGACGGTGCGCCAGCTCCCGCTCTTCGACGAAGCGGTGCCGGCGTGACCGTGACCGCGGCGCCGCTGCCGGGCATGGAGGCGCCGCCTGCGGGCGGGCGCGAGGCGCTGGACTACTACCGGACGCCGGCGGCCGCGGCGGAGCGCTTCCTCGAGGCGTGGGCGCCGACGGTGCCGGTGCCGGCGCGGCTCGACGAGCTGCCGGACGACCTGCGCATCCGGGAGTACCCGGTGTGATGGCGGACGGTGAGGAGAGCGAATGAGCGGATTGCATATCGGACACGACGGACGCGGCCGGCGCTTCGTGCTCCCCGATGAATCGGTGACGCAGACCTTCGGGGTCCTGGCGAAGCGCGGCGTCGGCAAGACGTACACCGCGTCGGTACTTGCCGAGGAGCTCGTCGGCGCCGGCCATCAGGTCGTCGTCCTCGACCCGCTGGATGCCTGGTGGGGGCTGCGGTCGAGCGCGGACGGCAACGCGCCGGGCCTTCCGGTGTACGTGTTCGGCGACGAGCACGGAGACCTGCCGCTCGACGCCGCGACCGGCGCGCTGATCGCGGACGTCGTGGTCGAGCGGGCGGCGTCGGTGGTGCTATCGCTTCGCCACCTGAGCAAGGCGGCGCAGCGGCGGTTCGTCGCCGACTTCGCCGAGCGGCTGTATCACCGCAAGGGCGAGGCGCAGTACCGGACGCCGCTGCACCTCGTAATCGACGAGGCGGATGCGTTCGCGCCGCAGCGGGTGATGGCCGACACGGCGCGGATGCTCGGCGCGATCGACGACTGCGTGCGCCGGGGACGGTCATCCGGCATCGGCGTGACGCTGATCACGCAACGCGCGGCGTCGCTCAACAAGGACGTGCTGACGCAGTGCGAAGTGCTGGTCGCGCTCCGCACGATCGCGCCCCAGGACCGCAAGGCGATCGATGAGTGGATCGCCGCGCACGACTCCGAGGGCCGGCGCGAGGAGTTCATGGCATCGCTCGCCTCGCTCGGGGTCGGCGAGGCGTGGGTCTGGTCGCCGGGCTGGCTGGACGTGTTCGAGCGCATCCGCGTCCGGGCGCGGCGGACGTTCGACTCCTCCTCGACGCCGAAGGCGGGCGCCAAGGCGCAGCCGCCGCAGGCGCGCGCCGTCGTCGATCTCGACGCGCTGCGCGAGCGCATGGCATCGGTCGTCGCGCAGGCGGAGGCCAACGACCCGAAGAAGCTCCGCGCGAAGATCATGCAACTTGAGCGCGAGCTGGCCGCCGCGCGTGAGGCGCCGCCGGCGCCTGCCGATCATGACGCGAAGGTCGCGCGGCTCGAACTGCTGATCGACGAGAAGGAGCGCGAGCTGGCCCAGCTGCAGCGCGTGCGCGAGAGCGTGACCGCGCTCACCGCGCGGCTGCGCGCCCTGCACGAGGTGATCACGACCGAGCTCGAGCCCCGCATCCACGACCTGGGCCCGCTGTCCTGGCCGCACGAGACGCTGGAGCTCGACGGGACCCTCAAGGCCGACGGAGTGTTCGCGAGCGTCCCGGCGCGCACCGTGCGGCCCGCCGTCCGGCGCGTCGCTCAGGAGCGCGCGGCAGGGGCCAGGGCCGCCGGCGCGCGGGCGACGCGCGCCACTCCGCCGGCGGCGGCACCGGCCGCCCGCCCGGCAACCGCTGATCTCAACGGCCCGGAGCGCCGCATCCTCGATGCCCTGGCGTGGTGGGAGGCGATCGGCGTGGCGGCGCCGACCAAGGGCAACGTCGGCTTCATCGCCGGCTACCGCGTGGGGAAGAAGGTCGGCGGGAACTTCGGTGTGACGATCGGCGCGTTGAGGACGAGAGGGTTCATCGACTATCCGTCGTCGCGCACGATGGCGTTGACCGATGAAGGTCGCAGGCTCGCCACGCCCCCGGATATCGCCCCGACGGTCGAGGCGTTGCACGCTGCTATCTTCGCGAGGCTGCAGCCCGCCGAACAGCGCGTGCTCCAGCCGCTCATCGACGCCTACCCCAGCGCGCTCACGAAACAAGAGGCCGGCGCGCTCGCGGGCTACACGGTCGGCCCCAAGGTCGGCGGGAACTTCGGTGTGATCATGGGCCGGCTCCGGACGCTGGGCCTCATCGACTATCCGACCACAGCGACAGTCGTAGCGACCGACCTGCTGTTCCCGGAGGGGCTGTCGTGATCACGCCGTCATGCGAGCAGGGCTTCCATGTGCGTTGCCGCTCCTGCGGCTGCGAGTGCCACGAGGCGCGGCGGGCGACGCGACGCCTGCCACGCCAGGCGCGTTGCGCGCACTGCCGCTCCGCTGGGACGGTGGTGTCCGGCATCTGCGTCGTCTGCGGTTATCGGCACGCCCGGAGCCGCCCGCTGCGGTTCCGGGCACCGCGGCGAAGGAGCGCGCACCGATGACGCGCAATCGCGACTGGTACGTCCCCGACCCCGCGCGGCCTGAGCCGGCCCCTGCGGCCGACGCAACGTACTTCGGCGCCTACGGCCTCACGAACCCTTGGGTGGTCTGGCTCCTCAAGCGGGCTCCCGAGATGGTCGCGGACACGGCGCGGGACTTCCTTCGCCGCGACGACCGCCGGCCACCCGCCTGCCCGGCCTGCGACGCGCGCATGGCGTTTCGCTGGTCGGAGTGGGTCTGCTATCGCCTCGACGAGCACGCCGAGCCGGTGCGGCTGCCGATCGAAGAACAGCTGCTGCCGGCGCCCGACGTCGACGTCCTGACGCGCGTCGCGGAGCCGCTTGACGCCGTGCTGGTCGATGGGCGCTGGAAGGTGCGCGCTTGGAAGGGGATCAGGTGAACCGTCGCGACTCGCGCATCATGCTCTGCCCCCTCTGGCCGGCGTGCCGGCTGATCCTCCATATCCGGGACGGCGTCGCGCGGACGCCTGAACAGGTCGCCTATCAGGACATCGGCCTCGACATGATGCGGCACGTCGCGCAGGCGCACCCGCACCTGGTCGAGCAGCGTCCGGATGGGTTCACGACGCGATACCGCGATTGGCTCGCGTTCGTCGCCGAGAAGATGCGGAGGAACTGATGAGTGCTGGGCGCCGCGCGCGCGACCCGCTGGACCGCTACGATACCGACCCGCGCGATACGGCGCGCTTCCTCGACCGCCTGGTACCGCACCTCGGGACCGTCCCGATCGAGGTGGTACTCGAGCCGGCGGCCGGCGCCGGCAACATGCTGCCGCCATTGCGCGCGGCGTTCCCGCACGCGCGGCTGCTCGCCCGCGACGTCGAGCCGCGCGGCGAGGGCATCTGCCGCGCCGACTTCCTCGACCCGCGGGCGCGTGGCGGGCCCGACGGCGGGGGACGGTTCGACCCCGACCCCGACCTGATCTTCACGAACCCCCCGTTCCGGCTTGCCGAGCAGTTCCTCACGCGGGCGATGGAGGTCGTCGCCGAGGGCGGGTTCGTCGTGCTGCTCCTGCGCGCGGCGTTCCTCGAGTCGCGGAAGCGGTCGAACCTGCTCGAGCGATATCCGCCGACCGACGTGTGGTTCTGCACGACACGGCCGCGCTTCACCGGCCCGAACGCGGCCGGGGGCACCGACAGCGCGATGTATGCCTGGTTCCTCTGGGAGAAGGGGACGCGCCAGACATACTTTCGCGGCTACGTCCTGTGAGAGACGGGCGTGAGCCCGAAGTGAAAGGAGACAGCATGGTCGCACAGATCCGCGAAGTGGAGGACCTCGAGTCGGTCCAGCGCCTCAGCCGTGACCTGGCGCGCGCCACGGCGACGCTCAACCCCGACGAGGCGCGCTATCTGGTCGACACCTAC
>DASRHM010000033.1:0-11982 GCA_035650575.1 Dehalococcoidia bacterium
AACGTGTTCGTGGCCCCCAACTTCGCCATCGGGGCGGTCCTGATGATGCAGTTCGCCGTCGCGGCGGCGCGACACATGGCTCGCGCGGAGATCATCGAGCTCCACCACGACCGCAAGGTCGATGCGCCCAGCGGCACCGCAGCGCGCACGGCGGCACTGATGCGCGACGCCGGCGGCGCGCCGGTGCCGGTGCACTCGGTGCGGCTGCCGGGGCTGGTCGCCCACCAGGAGGTCATCCTCGGCGATGTCGGGCAGACGCTGACGATCCGCCACGACTCGACGGGCCGCGACTCGTTCATGCCCGGTATCGTCCTCGCCGTGCGGGAGGTGATGCGGCGAGAAGCGCTGGTCGTCGGGCTGGGGCCGCTGCTCGGGCTGGAGTGACTCGCCGCGGGCTGCGCGACGGGGGGCACGAGGCGCAGACTCCTGGCGGGAGGCAGGGAAGATGTGCCCCGGAAGCGCCGATCCCCTCCGAAAGTAAACCGGCGCACTGCCGGTTCGCCGCCTCAGCGCCTACAGCACGTCGAGCGGGTTGCGCGATGGGCGCAGGATGTTGCGTCGCGCCCACGCCGACAGCAGCGTGCTGACCACGGAGATCACCAGCGCGCCCAGGAACGCGGCGATGAATCCGTCGACATCGAAGTCGAGCCCGAACTGGCCGGCTATCCAGGCAGTGAGGCCAAGCATCGCGGTGTTGATGATCAGGATGAACAGCCCGAGCGTCGCGATGGTCAGCAGGCAGGAGAACATCGCGACGACGGGGCGGATGAACGCGTTGATCAGGCCGAAGATGACGGCGCCGAAGAGCAGCGCACCCCAGCCGTCGATATCGAACCCGCGCACGAGGAACTGCGCCACCCAGAGCGCGGCGACGTTGACGGCGAAGCGCACCGCGAGCCCGGGCCAGCCGAAGTCCTCGCGCGCCGGCCCGCGCCACTCCCAGTACCAGACGCTGTTGCGCCGCATGCGGGAAGCGTAGCGGTTCCGTGAGCCTTCGCGCCGCCCGAGGGTGCGGACGGATGACGCGCGCCGCCGCGCGCCCTTTCGGCGACCTTCCCTGCAGCCCATCCGCAACCCATGCGCCTCGATCTGCGAGATCTGCGGATACACTGCCCCCGATGCCCGGCGAAGACGAACTCATCGCGCTCCGGCGCCAAAAGCTCGACCGCATGCGCGCTCGCGGCGTCGACCCCTACCCCCCGCGCGTCACGCGCACGCACCCCGCCCGCGACGCCGTCACGGCGTACGAGCGGTGGGAGGCGGAGGGCGAGGGCACGCCCGCGCCGGAGGTCACCGTCGTCGGGCGCATCACCGCCTTCCGCAACATGGGCAAGGCGGCGTTCTTCGACCTGCGCGACGGCACCGGCCGCATCCAGTGCTACGCGAAGCGCGACCGCATCGGCGACGACGCGTGGCACGCGCTCGACGACACCGACCTCGGCGACTTCCTCGGCGTCACCGGCGCGCTCTTCCGCACCCGCACCGGCGAGGTGACGGTCGAAGCGCAGTCGTTCGTCATGCTCGCCAAGGCGCTGCGGCCTCCGCCCGAGAAGTGGCACGGGGTCGAGGACATCGAGACGCGCTTCCGCCAGCGCTATCTCGACCTCATGGCCAACGAGGAGACGCGTGAGGTGTTCCGCATCCGCGCGGCGACGATCGCCGCGATCCGGCGGTTCCTCGACGCGCGCGGGTTCATCGAGGTCGAGGGCCCCGTGCTGCAGGCGGAGGCGGGCGGCGCGGCGGCGACGCCGTTCGTCACGCACCACCGCGCGCTCGACCAGGACTTCTACCTGCGCATCTCGCTCGAGCTGCACCTGAAGCGCCTGCTCGTCGGCGGCTTCGAGCGCGTCTACGAGCTCGGCCGCCTCTTCCGCAACGAGGGCATCGACCGCACGCACATGCCCGAGTTCACGATGATCGAGACGTACGAGGCCTACGCCGACTACCACGACGTCATGCGCATGGTCGAGGACATGGTGTCCGGCGTCGCGCGGGACGTGCTCGGCACGACGGGCGTCACGTTCGGGGAGCACGCGATCGACCTCGCCCCGCCATGGCGCCGCCTGACCATGCGCGATGCACTCATCGAGCACGCCGGCATCGACTTCGAGGATTACCGCACGCGCGACAAGCTGCTGGAAGAGCTGCAGCGTCGGGGGCTCGAGGTCGACCCCGGCTGGTCGTGGGGCAAGCTGGTCGACGAGGCGGTGTCGCACTACGTCGAGCCGAAGCTGATCCAGCCGACGTTCCTGCTCGACTACCCGAAGGAGATCTCCCCGCTTGCCAAGAGCAAACCGGAGGCGCCCGGCATCGTCGAGCGCTTCGAGCCCTTCATCGCCGGCTTCGAGCTGGGGAACGCGTATACCGAGCTGAACGACCCCGTGGACCAGCGCGAGCGCTTCGAGACGCAGGCGCGGCTGAAGGCCGCCGGCCTCGAGGAGGTCGAGACGCTCGACGAGGACTTCCTCGTCGCGCTCGAGTACGGCATGCCGCCCACGGGCGGATTCGGCATGGGGATCGACCGGCTCGTGATGCTGCTCACCGGCCGCACGCAGATCCGCGAGGTTATCCTCTTCCCCCACATGCGCCGCCGCTGACCGCGCGCCGCGCCCCGCGCGACGCTGCGACGCGATGGCCTCCAGCACAGGCTCGCACCGCCCCCGCCCGGCCGCCGTTGGCGCAGGGACGACGCCGTGGATACGCTACCCGCACCGAATTTCGGAGCCGAGCGAGGCGCACGATGGACTTCCAGCTATCCGAAGAGCACCGCCTGATCCAGGAGACGGCGCGCCGCATCGCGAAGGAGAAGATCGCGCCGCGCGCGGCGGAGATCGATGAGACGCAGGAGTACCCGCACGACATCTTCGCGGCGTTCAAGGAGACCGGCCTCACCGGCCTGACGATCCCGAAGGAGTACGGCGGCAGCGGCTCCGGCATGCTGTCGCTCGCGCTCGCGGTCGAGGAGGCAGCGAAGTACTGCTGCGCCTCCGGCCTCATGCTGCTGCTCTCGGCGCTGCCATCGCAGCCGGTGATGATCGGCGGCGACGAGCGCCAGAAGCAATGGATCGGCGAGGGCATCGCGTCGGGCGCGATCAAGGGCGCGTTCTGCCTCACCGAGCCGAACCACGGCTCCGACGCCGCGAACCTGGAGACGCGCGCGACGCGGGACGGCGACGACTACATCCTCAACGGCGAGAAGATGTACATCTCCGGCGGCACCGTCGCGGACTACGTTGTCGCGTTCGCGCGCACGAACGGCACGCCGGGGCCGAAGGGGATCTCCGCGTTCATCGTCGAGACGAAGTCGCCCGGGTTCAAGGTCGCGGGCCAGGACCGCAAGATGGGCGTCCGTGGCGTGCCGACCGCCGACATCGTGTTCGAGGACTGCCGCGTGCCGCGCGAGAACCTCATCGGCGGCGCGGAGGGCGCCGGCTTCAACCACGCCATGCTCACGCTCAACTCCTGCCGGCCCGTCGTGGGCGCGCGCGGGCTCGGGCTCGCGGAAGGCGCGATGTCGTACGCGCTCGAGTTCGCGCGCAAGCGCGAGGCGTTCGGCAAGCCGATCGCGGACCTGCAGGCGATCCAGTTCATGTTCGCCGACATGGCGATCCAGATCGAGGCGGCGCGGCTGCTCGTGTACCAGGGCGCGTGGCGCGTCGACCAGGGCCTCTACGGGCGCGAGCACGCGGCCTACCTGTCGATCGCGAAGGCGTACGCGACGGAGGTGGGCGTGCGCGTGTCGAGCGATGCGCTGCAGGTGCTGGGCGCGCAGGGCTACATGATGGACCACCCGCTCGAGCGCCACTACCGCGACGCGCGGCAGCTCATGATCGTCGAGGGCACGTCGCAGGTGCAGCGCGTCGTCATCGCGCGCGCGCTGCTCGAGCGCGAGCTGGTGTACCCCTAGACGGCGTCTGTGGCCACCGCCGGTCGGCTGGTCGCCGGTCGCTGGGCGCGTCCCGTTAGCGCCGCGGACGTGATGGCGGGTAGCGCGAGGACAATAGCACGATGGCGATGCCCGATGCGCTCTACGTCCCGGACCGCGACCTTTCGCGCGCGGAGCTGATCGAAGAGCTCGCGGCGATGCCGGCGCGGCTGCGCGCCATCGTCGCGCCGGCGGATGCCGCCGCGCTCACGCGCAGGGCGGAAGGTGAGTGGTCGGCGCTCGAGACGCTGCGCCACTTCCGGGACATCGCGCAGGTCTACGGCGTGCGGTTCAAGTGGATGAGCCTGGACGACGACCCGTTCCTGCCGAACTACGACGAGGATCGCTGGGTCGCGGACAGCCCCGACGGCCCGGCCGACGCGCCCGCGCTGCTCGACGAGATCGCGGCGTGGCGCGCGGAGACGGTGCGCCTGCTGCGCGCGCTGCCGCCGGAGGGCTGGGCGCGCACCGGCCGGCACGAGGTGTTCGGGCGCGTCGAGCTGGAGCACTACGTGCGGCACGAGTACGCGCACGAGGAGCAGCACCTGGCCCAGATCGGAGCGGCGCTCGCGGTCTGAAGCCGCCGCCCAGCGGCGCACTCGTGCGAACCAGGCTCCTTGCTCCCGGGCATATCAGCCGCCACTGTCGCATTGACAGGGATGTTGCGCTCTTGCACCTCGTTCGCCACGATCTCGGGAATGGGCGCGGCGATTTGGCAGAACGACGGCGGCACCTGGGCTCTCGCCTCGCCTGACACCTATACGGATGAAGCGGCGCTTCACGACCGGGTGGAAGAAGCGCCGCAGATTCTCCCGCTCGCCGGCGATCCCACGCTCGCAATCGCAGGGCGCGAGGTCTACATCGGGGGCGGCAAGGCCGATTTGATCGCCGTCGAGACATCTGGTCGCCTCGTTGTCATCGAGGTCAAGCTCGCTCGCAATCCGGAGGCGCGACGCGCGGTCGTTGCACAGATTTTGACCTACGCGGCATTCCTTCGCGGATTGTCCGTGCAAGACCTCGAGTCGCAGGTACTGGCTGAGCATTTGTCGAAGCGAGGGCACGCAACACTCGCGGACCTCGTGCAGGCTGGAGATCAGACGGGGAGCTTCGAAGCGGAGGCGTTCGACGATGCTCTGCGCCAGAGTCTTGCTGAGGGACGGTTTCGTCTGGTGCTCGTCCTCGATAGCGTTCCGGCGGAGCTCGTGCGTCTCACCGGTTACCTGGCGCTGATTGCGGATCGTGTGACGATCGACCTGATTACGGTGTCCTCGTACAACATCAATGGCGCGCAGGTGCTCGTCCCGCAGCGGGTCGATCCGGAGCATCTAGTCTCGGCGGTGCCAGGATCAACGCCACGCGCAGCTACGAATCCGCCCCCACTATTGGAGGGGGCCGACGCGTTCAAGTCCGCGATCGAGAGAGCGAAGCCCGAACAGCAACCGTTGCTGCGTAAGCTCGTCGGTTGGGCGGAGGAGCTCCAGTCGGCTGGACTAGCCAGACTTTATGCCGTGGAGGGCAAAACTCGCGTCACGTTGCTTCCCCGGATCCCGGGAGATTTCGGCCTTGCAACCGTTGTCTGCGACTCGAATGGCGCGGCCCTCTGGCTCTTCAGAGGCGTTTTCGAACGCCGCGCGCCGCAGAGCATCTCGATTGTCGAGCACCTCCTTACCGAGCCGCTGAAACAAGGCAACTCGATCCGGGATCCGGGCGACGCGCTGCTCCAGGCGGTGACAGACGCGTATCGAGAGGCATCACCGAGCGCCGTCGCGCCTGCGGAAAACCTGCCAAAGTGAAGATCGCGCTGATCGGCCAGGCGGCGTTCGGGGAGGCGGTGTTCCGCGCGCTGCGCGACGCCGGCGAGCAGATCGTCGCCGTGTCGTCGGTCACCGGCACGCCGGAGCGCCCGGACCCCCTGTGGGCCGCCGCCGAAGCGGACGGCGTGCCGCTCTTCCCGACCGGGCAGCTCAAGAAGCCCGACGTGCTCGAGGCGTACGCCGCGACGCGGCCCGACCTCGGCGTGATGGCGTTCGTGACGCACATCCTGCCGGAGCGCGTGCTCGACCTGCCGGCGCGCGGGACCATCCAGTACCACCCGTCGCTGCTCCCGCGGCATCGCGGCATCAATGCGATGCACTGGGCGATCCGCCAGGGCGAAACGAAGACGGGCCTCACGATCTTCTGGGTCGACAAGGGCATCGATACCGGCCCGGTGCTGCTGCAGCGCGAGGTGGAGATCGGGCCGGACGACACCGTCGGCTCGCTGTACTTCGACAAGCTGTTCCAGCCGGGCGTCACGGCGCTCGTCGAGGCGGTGCGCCTCGTGCGCGAAGGCAACGCGCCGCGCATCGCGCAGGACGAGTCGCAGGCGACGTATGAGCCGCCGGCGAGCGACGAGAACAGCGCCATCGACTGGGCGCGAACCGCGCGCGAGGTGTACGACCTCGTGCGCGGCTCGAACCCGACGCCCGGCGCGCACGCGACGCTCGATGGCGAGCGCGTGCGCATCTTCGACGCGCGCATGACCCCCGGCGACCCCGGCGCCGCGCCCGGCACGGTGGTGCGCATCGCCGGCGAGGCGATCGACA
The DNA here is from genome assembly GCA_035650575.1 of Dehalococcoidia bacterium. Classification (GTDB taxonomy): domain Bacteria; phylum Chloroflexota; class Dehalococcoidia; order DSTF01; family JACRBR01; genus DASRHM01. The sequence goes on from DASRHM010000033.1 coordinate 6,511, forward strand.
TCGCGCTGACCGGCGGGACGCTGCACGCGCGGCGGCTGCAGCGCACCGGCGGACCGAAGCAGCCAGCCGCGGAGTTCGCGGCGGCCGTCGGGGTGCGGGAGGGCGCGCGGTTCGGGAACGGGGCGGCGTAGCGCACCCGGGGCGTTCACGCGCAGCGTGCGGCCCACGCGCCGCCCTCGGGCGGCGATGGGTCGTTGCTAGCCCTCACCGCCTCGACCGCCCGCGCTACCGCAGCCGGTAGGTGCGGATCACCTGCATCTCCGTCTCCTCGCCCTCCACGAACCACCAGCGCGCCAGGTCGATGCGGCGGACGGGCGCGCGCGACGTGCGGTCGCGCAACGCGGGGAGCAGGCGCCGCAGGTCGTCCGCGCACGATCCGTCCGCGAACGTCGCGATGGTGATGTGCGGCAGGTAGGCCGCGTCGTCCTCGTACGGCCGGCCGAGCGCGCTGCGCAGCGAGGCGCGGAGACCGCGCAGCGGGCCGCCGTCGTGCACTTCGAGCACGAGCGCGTCCGGGAAGACGCTCACCGGGCCGACGCGCACATCGAACGGCCGCGTGGCTTCGAGCGCCCGCGCCGCCTGCGCGCCCGCCCGCGCCACGTCGTCCGGCAGCACGTCGTCCGGATGCGTGCGACGGATCACCTGGAAGCCGACGGGGAGCAGCGTCACGTGCAGCAGATCATCCGGCGTGGGCTGCAGCCCGGCGACGCCGGCCAGCGCGTCGAGCGCCTGCGCCGCGACGCCGGCCGCGGACGGCGCCGGCGCCTGGAACGCGACGAATTGCGCGCGGCCCTTCGCGAACGCCTCGCGCCGCTCGTCGAGCGGCACGAGCGCACCGCCTGCCTCGAACCAGCGCCACGCGTCGTCGAAGGACGTGAAGAGCGGCATGGCTCAGCGGCCGGGTAGCGGGAATCGGGGGTCGCGGAGGCGACGGGCGCGGCTCCGGGGCGAGGCCGCGGCGGCTCCATCCGGGCAGCCCGCCCGCCCCGCTTGCCGCGCCGGGGACGGCCCGGCTCCGTCGTCAGGCTCGCGCCGGCGCTGCGCCTCCGCCTGACGGGCGAGCAAGTCCTCGACTTCGCGGCGAAGCGCCCGTTCGATGCGCTCCTGGCCGACCGGGCCGGCGCCGAAGCCGTGGCGCAGGCGCAGGCGGCGCAGGGCTCGCGGCCCGTGGGCGAAAAACGCCTCCGCCAGGCGGTAGTCGCGCGCGATGCCGGCGCGCATGAACGCCGGCCGCTGCATCGCCCGCACGGAGAGCGAAGGCAGCAGCCGCCGGCTCGTGCCCGAGAGGAACCCGTGGAGCGCCGGCAGGTCATCGGGGTCGAGCGCGACCGTGAAGTCCTCGGGCGGCGTGCCGCGCGTGATGCGGCCGGGGTAGTGGGTGCCCTCGCCCATCGCCGCCCAGAGCAGGCGCAGGAACGCGGCGTAGCCGTCGCTGCAGGCGATGCCGGGGAGTGAGCCGACGCCCGCGCCGAGATGCGGGAAGCAGCCGTATGTCCGCGCGCCGTCCGCGGCGCCGATGTCCTTTTCGAGCGTGAAGCGCGCGCGCCCGCGCTCGGTGTGCGCCGCGACGTGGATGTACGCCCACTTGCCATCGCCGGCGATGGCCGCGTTGTACGGCGGCTGCAGCGCGACGATGAGGTCCGCCTCGCGCGCGCCGGCAGCGTCCTCGTCGGCCGTCTCCTCCCAGAGCACATCGGCGACGCGCCGATAGAGGGCATCGCGCGGCGCGTTCGCGTGCTGGCGCAGGCGCCGGCGCAGGTCTTTCGCCATGCCGACGTACACCAGCTCGCGCTTGCGGTTCAGCAGGAAGTACACGCCGGGCGCCGCTGGCGCGGTTGATGCGGCGCGCGCGAGTGGCGACTGTCGCGCTTCGCGGCCGTTGGCTGGCGCGTGTTCGCGCATCATGCAGCGCTGTCGAGCAGTTCCCGCATCAGCGGGGCGATGTCGAGCCCGCCGAGGCCCATCTGCGCGAGGAGCGCGGGCGCATCATAGCGCTGGCCGTGCGCCCACCACGAGGCGAGGAGGGCGCCGGCTTCCGGCGATTCGTGCCACGCGGCGCCAAAGCGCTCGCGCAGGAGCGCGCGCACCTGCGCATCGAAGATCCACGCGCGCAGATAGCGCGCGGCGTAGTACGCGTCGTCGACGTCCGCGAGGTAGTCCTCGGGCGCGTAACGGACGCCGGTCGCGGCGGTGAGCAGGTCCGCATAGCGCTTCTGGCGCCCGCGCACGTCCGCCGCCGCGTGCAGCTCGCTCTCGTACAAGAGCTTCGCCGCATAACGGCGGAACATGTAGAGCCGGCTGAAGCGCTGCATCGCCAGGTAGTCCGTGGGGTCGTGCATGAACACGTACTGCTCGAGCCATTCGGGCGACGCCATGATGTGCTCGACGACGAAGGCGAATCCCTCCGTGACGGAGTTGTCGCCGAGCCCGCGCAGCGCGAACGGCAGCGTGGCGTCGGTGTGCGCGAAGTGCTGCGCGTGGCCGCCCTCGTGGAACATCGCGCCGTAGTCGTACTCGCCGCCCTGCGGGCTGATCACGAGGTACACCTCGTCCGGGATGCGCGGCACGGCGCAGAACGCGCGCGGCGACTTCTTCGGCCGGCGCTCCACGTCGAGCGTGATGCGCGCCTGCGCTTCGGGCGAGAGCGCGAGCGCGGCGACTGTGCGCTGGTAGACATCGACCAGCGTTTCGGCGGCGAAGTAGCGGTCGAACTGCGACTGGCGCAGGACGAACGCCAGGTCGCTCTTCTCCGCCTGCGCCGGGTCGATGTTCGCCGCGCGCAGGTGGCGCGCGAGCTGCGTGCGGTACGTCCGCTCCGTCTCGCGCAGGAAGCGCGATACGAGGGCACAGAGCGCGCCGATATCGAGCCGGCCGACATCCTCGATCATCGCGCGGTAGTGCGGATAGCCGAGCGCGCGCGCCTGCGCGTAGAGCGCGTCCCAGCGCCGCTCGCGCAGCGGGTTCTGCGCGGCGGTGGCCTCGACCAGCGCGCGCTCGAGCGCGTGGCGCCGGTGCGGGTCCGGCTCGTTGCGGACCATCGGCGCGACGCTGCGGTACGGCACCTGCTCGCCGTCCCAGGCAATCGTGTCCTGCGTCTCGCGCAGCGCGATCTCGTCGGTGATCGCGCTCGCCGATTTCTCGAGGAAGCCCTCGAGCGCGAGGCGGCGCAACTCGGGGAAGCGCTCGTCGGTGTGGTCGGCCTGCGCGAGCGCATCCAGCGTCTCGCGCGCGAAGAGGCGCGCGTGGCGCTCGTAGATCGGCGCCAGGTCGAGGGTGTCCTTCTGGCCTGAGCCGTTGAGGTAGTGCTCGCGTTCGGAAGCCTCGGCGAAGGCTTCCGCCTCGCGGTCGAGGTCATCGAGCAGGCGCGTGTCGGGCATCAGCCTGCCTTTCGGCGCGCGGGCGTGCGCGCGACGGCGAGGCGCGGGCCGAGCTCGACCGGCTCCACGGCGACGGCGCCGTCGCGCGTCTCGAGCAGGGCGAGCGAGAGGGTGCGGTGGAAGCCGACGCGTCCCGCCGCGCCGGGGTTCACGTACAGGCGTCCCTCGCGGCGCTCCGCGAGCGGCCGGTGCGTGTGGCCGTAGACGACGACCTGCGCATCGCCGGGCTCGGCGTGCGGGAGCTGGTGCACCAGGTGGAACCGCACGCCGGCGAGCGTGACATCGAGGCGCAGCGGCAGGCCCAGGCCGCCGAGCCGGTCATCGTTGTTGCCGCGCACGGCGTAGAGCGGCGCGATTGCCGCGAGCGCATCGAGCGCGGCGCGCGCGCCGACGTCGCCGGCGTGCAGGATCGCCTCGACGCCCTCGAGCGCGGCAGGCAGGCGCGGGTCGAGGAAGCCGTGGGTATCGGAGACGACGCCGATGCGCATCGCGCGCAGGATAGCACCGGCGCCGCGCGTGGCACCTCGCCCGCCCGCCGCGTAGGATCGACGCATGCCCCGGAAGCGCAGCCGCCCGCCCGCCGTCCCGCGCGCCGAATCGCTGCGCGTGCGGGACTTCCTCGCGCTCGTCGATGAGGGCGTCTGCGCACGGCTCGGCGGCGACCGCGGCGGCATGGCGATGCGCCAGCGCTTCAGCTTCGTGCAGTACTACCGCGGCTCGCCCGACGTCCACTACGAGGTCTGGGCACAGCGCAGAACCGGCCGCATCGAGATCGGCTTGCACTTCGAGGGCGAGCGCGAGCGCAACTACGCCGCCGCGGCGACGCTCGCGCGGCACGCATCCGCCGTCGCGAAGGCCGCGGGCGGCGGCTACGAGATCGAGGAGTGGACGCCGCGCTGGACGCGCCTGCATTGCACGCTGCCGGCGCCCGCGCTCACGCCGGACGGCGCGCTCGAGTCGGCCGACCGCGTGTGCGCGCTGATCCGCGGGATGGAGCCGCTGCTCGAGCGCCTGGGGCTGCGCGCGTGATCGACTGCCACACGCACCTGCAGCCGCACGGCGCGCAACCGCCGATGACGCTCGAGCGCATCCGCGCGTACGTCCGGGTGGCGCAGGAACGCGGGGTCGAGCGCATCGCCATCACGGAGCACCTGTTCCGCTTCCGCGAGGCGTTCGATGCGCTCCACGGCTGGTGGGACGACGACGCCGACCCGCAGCTCGCCCGCATGGCCGAGGCGTACTGGCGCGACCACGTGTCCGGCACGATGGCCGACTACGCGCGCGTCGTCGAGCAGGCGAAGGCGGCGGGCATGCCCGTGCTGCTGGGGCTGGAGATGGACTGGATCCGCGGCCGCGGCGAGCAGCTCGAGGCGCTGCTTCGGCCCTACGACTGGGACATCGTGCTCGGCTCGGTGCACTACATCGGCGCGTTCGGGTTCGACGACGAGCGGTTTCTTGCGGAATGGGACCGCCGCGCGGTGGGCGATGTGTGGGCGGAGTACGGGGCGCTGGTGCGCGAGGCGGGGGAGTCCGGGCTGGTCGACGCGCTGTCGCACCCCGACCTGCCGAAGGTGTTCCGGCGCCGGCCGGACGACGAGCGCCCGCTGCACGACGCCGTGCTCGCGGGCGCGCGGGCGCACGGCGTCGCGCTGGAGCTGAACAGCAACGGCCTGCGCAAGCCGTGCGCGGAGATCTATCCCGCGCTGCCGCTCCTGGAGCGGGCGTGCGCGCTCGGCCTGCCGATCACGCTCGCGTCCGACGCGCACACGCCGGAGCGCGCCGGGGAGGCGTTCGACGCGCTGGCGTCGTGGGCGCGCCGCGCGGGGTACGAGCAGGCGGTCGGCTTCGTGGACCGGGCGCCCGTCGCGTACGCCTTGTAGCACCGCCCGCGGATGAGGTAGTTCGGCGCGCGGAACCACAGGTCACACAGATGAGGCGGGGGGGTGGGCGCGCGCACTGTGCGCACCGCCCGGCGACCACCGACCAGCGACCGGCGCCGCTACTGCGGCAGCGACGGCGCGTCGATCCCCTCGTACAGCGCGCGGTAGCGGGCGTAGTTCTCCATCACGAGCTGCACGTAGCTGCGCGTCTCGCC
>DASRHM010000034.1:0-13406 GCA_035650575.1 Dehalococcoidia bacterium
TCGGTGGTCAGCGGTTCCGGCAGGTGCGCATCGACGACCCGGAGAGCGCCTGGGCCATGGGGCGCGCGGCGGCTTCGGGCGAGCGCGCGCTCGGGCACGAGATGCAGGACTAGGAGGCGCGCGATGGCCTTGCTCGCGGGCGCGGCGGAGGCGGTGATCACGCCGCCGGTGGGCACGCCGCTCGACGGCTACGGCGGGCGCGTGGGCGGCGCGACCGGCGTGCACGACGACCTGCACGTGCGGGCGATCGTCGTCGACGACGGCACGACGCAGGCCGCGATCGCCGGATGCGACCTGATCGGCGTCGACCGCCGGCTCGTCGCGGACGCGCGCGAGCGGGCGAGCGCGGCGACGGCGATCCCGGCACAGAACATCATGGTCGCCGCGACGCACACGCACGCCGGACCGGCCGGCCTGCGCCGTGACCTCGACGAGGCGCTGACGGACGTGACCGCGCGGACGATCGCGGGCGCGATCATCGCCGCGCACGCGCGCAAGCGGGCGGCCGTGCTGAAGGCGGGCCGCGGCAGCGTCGACTCGGTGAGCCAGAACCGGCGCGACCCCGCGGGCGCGTTCGACCCGGAGCTGCGGGTGCTGCTCTTCGACTCGCCGGACCCGCGAGACGGCGCCATCGCGGCGATCATGAACTTCGCGTGCCACGCGACGGTGATGTTCAGCACGAACATGGAGATCAGCGCCGACTACCCGGGCTACGCCGTGCGCACGGTGCAGGCGGTGATCGGCGACGTGCCCGTGGTGTTCCTCAACGGCGCCTGCGGCGATGTGAACCCGTCGTGGATCGAACAGCGCTACGACGAGGCGCGGCGCGTGGGCACGATCGTGGGCTCGGAGGCAGCGCGACGGCTGCAGGAGCTGCGCCCGCTGGGGGCGCAGCACAAGACGTGGAACATCCGCTGGGACGAGCTGACGGACAAGGACGTGATGTCGGGCGAGCTCGTCGAGCCGCGCGTGCGGGTCGCAAGCCGGAACGTCGATGTGCCGCTGCGCGCGCTCGAACCGCCGGAGGCGTACGACCGGAAGCTCGCGGAGTTGAACACGCGGCTCGGGCTGGCGGCCGACGCCGGCATGGCGCACGAGGGCGAGCGCGCGCGCGTGACATCGGGCTCGGTGGAGGAGCGGCGGCGGGTCATGGAAGCGCTGACGCGGTACCGTACCGAGCGAGGCGTCGCGGCACGGCTCGGGCCTTCCGCCGGCGGGCGCGTGCTGCATCCGGAAGTGCAGGCCATCGCGCTCGGTGCGGGCTGCGCGGTCGTCGGGTTGCCGGGCGAGGCGTTCGTCGAGACGGCGCAGGCGATCCGCGAAGCCGCGGGCCTGCGCAACCTGCTCATCGCGTGCTACGCGAACCACTACGTGGGGTACATGGTGCCGGCACACGAGTTCGCGCGCGGCGGCTACGAGCCGGGCGTGGCGCTGCTCGGCGAGACGGCGGAGGCAGCGCTGCGGCAGGCGGCGATAGAGCTGCTGCGCGAGACGACCGCCGGGTGAGGGCGCGGCTTGTCGCAGGCGCCGGGCGACGCCTAGACTTGGCGCTCACGGACGGCGGCAGGAGCAAGGGCGCATGAAGCGAATCGTGGTCTTCGAGGCGCACGGCGACGACATGGAGTTCATGGCCGCCGGCACCATCGCGAAGTTCACGGACGCCGGGCACGAGGTGACCCTCGTCGTCGCGACCGACAACGACAAGGGCTCGTTCGAGCTGAGCGCTGACGAGCTGCGGGCCGCGCGCGACCGGGAGATCCACGGCGCGGCGCACGTGCTCGGCATCACGAACGTGATCGCGCTGGGCTACTCCGACGGGGACCTGGCGGCGCAGGCGAGCCCGCAGACCTTGCGGGGGCAGTTCATGCGCGTGATCCGCGAGACGCGCGCGGACATCGTGTTCACCTGGGACCCGTTCGCACCGTACGAGGGGCATCCCGACCATCGCGCCGTCGCAATCGCCGCGCACGAGGCGGCGAGCTTCGCGCACTTCCCCCTGTACTACCCGGAGCAGATCGCCGACGGGCTGGCGCCGCAGTTCGTCTCCGAGCAGTGGTTCTTCGCGAAGTCGCCGCGCGACATCAACAAGTACGTCGACATCGACGCCACGATCGACCGCAAGGTGGAGGCGCTGTGCCAGCACGACAGCCAGATGGTGCTGACGATCGCCGACATGAAGTACGCGCTGGCGGCGTCGGGGCTGGACGTGCCCTGGCTGGCAGCGCTCGACCCGCACGACTACCGCGACGCCATCGACCGGCGGATGCGGGCGGCGGGGAAGGCGGTGGCGGCGCGGTCGGGGCTTGGCTGCACGTACGCGGAAGCGTTCCGCCGCACGCGGTACGGTGGCATCGAGTCGCTGGCGAAGGGGCAGACGATCCCGGAGGACGTGTGAAGCTCGGCTGCAGCTCCTGGTCCTACCATGCGGCGTTCCGCGAAGGCCGCATCGACCTGCGCGAGTGGCTGCGGCGCTGCGCCGAGGAGCTGGAGGTCGACGGCGTCGAGCTGCTCGACCTGCACTTCCCTTCGACGGAAGCGCAGTACTTGCGCGAACTGAAGCGCACGTGCGTGGACCTGAAGCTCACGATCGCGGGGATCGGCGTGAGCAACGACTTCGGCGCGGACGGGCGGCGCGTGGCGGAAGTCGAGAAAGTGCAGCACTGGTGCGACATCGCGGCGTACCTGGGCGCGCCGATCGTGCGCGTCTTCGGCGGCTGGTCGCCGGCGCCGGTCGCGGCGCCGGAGAGCGGGCGCATCGTCGGGCTGCTGCGCAAGGTGTTCGGGCAGGGACAGCCGAACGCGCGCCGGCTCTGGTCGGACGTCGCGTGGGCGCTGCGGCAGTCCGCGGACCATGCGGGCGAGCGCGGCGTGGTGCTGGCGCTCCAGAACAATGGCCCGACGGGGCTGATCCGCGGTGTCACCGAGCTACAGCAGGCGCTCCACGACGTCGGATCGCCGTGGCTGCGGGTGTGCCTCGACCCGGCGTCGCTGCCGGACACGGTCGGGCTCGACCGCGTGATGCCGCGCGTCGTGCAGGCCCGGGCGCGGATGCGCGAGGTGCGGGACGACGGGAGCACCGCGGAGGCGCACTGGCCGGAGCTGCTGCGTCTGCTGCGGGCGCACGGCTACCGGGGGTCCCTGCTCGTGGATTACGAGGGCGCGGAGGACGCGGAGACGGCGGCGCCGCGCGCGGTGCGCTACCTGCGCGGGATGCTGCATCTCCTCGAGCGGCAGCAGCTGCTCGGGACGCCGGCCGAGCACGGCACGAACGGCGCCGGCGAGCGGACGCGCGCGGAAGCGCCCGCGCAGGCACGCGCGAGCGCCGGCGAGCGATGATCCGCGCGGTCGTCTTCGACCTGGGACACACGCTGTGGGACATCGAGCCGGACGACGGCGAGTTGCTCGCCGCCGCATACCGCGCGTTCCGGGAGGAGCTGGGCGCGCGGCTCGGGCGCGACGACCTGCCGGCCGCCGAAGCGATCCAGCGGGCGGTGCGGGACGCGCTCGTCGCCGACGCGCCGATGTACTTCGCCGAAGGACCCGAGCTGCGGCAGCCGCCGTCGCACTCGTGGGTCGAGCGCGGCTGCCGCGCCGCCGGGCTCGTGCTCGATGAGGCGCTGCTGCGCGAACTGACGCCGCCGCTCTTCGCCACGGAGATCGAGCGCCTGGCATGCGGCGAGGGGACGGTCGCCGCCGTGCGGGCGCTCGACGCGGAGGGTTACGCGCTGGGCTGCGTGACGAACACGCTGGCGGACACGGCATCGATCCGCGCGATGCTCCGCCGTCACGGCCTCGAGGACGTGATGCGCTCGGTGGTGGTGAGCGCCGACGAGGGATGGCGGAAGCCGCACTCCTCACTCTTCGCGAAGGCGCTGCGCGAGCTCGCGGTGGCGCCCCACGAAGCGGTGTTCGTCGGCGACAGCCCCTATCACGACATCGCCGGAGCGAAGGCGGCGGGGATGCGCGCGGTGCTCACACAGCAGTACGCGGTGCGACCGCACGACGGCATGGAGCCGCCGCCGGACGCGGTGATCTCGCACGTCCGCGAGCTCCGCGAGGTGATCCGCCGGATGGACGGCGCGCACGCGGGCGCCGCGCCAGCGCGCTGAGTCAGGGGCAACCCTCGCATGGCTCGGGCACGAGCGGCTGGTGTGGCGGTTCGAGCCAGAGCTTCGGCTGCGGGCGGGCGCGCCCCGATCTGGCGTCGGGCTTCCGCAGGCGGCGCGCCTCGCTGACCAGCGAGTGCTTCTTCGCCGCGCGCCGGGCCTCTTCGACGAGTAGCTTGCCCATCTTTTCGGCGTAGTAGTCCATGCCCTGCATCCCGTCCGTTTCAGCGCCCCCGCGCATGCTCCCTTATACGAGCGACGACGGAGGATGGTTTGGTCCGGGGCCCAGAACCCGCGCGGCGCGCCCGTCCTTGTCCCTCGCGCGGCATCGCTGCCAGAATCGAAGATGCCGACGTACGTCTTCGACGAGTTCGAACTGGACACCGCGCGCTTCGAGCTGCGGCGCAACGGCGCGCCGTGCCCGCTGGAGCCGCAGGTGTTCAGCGTGCTGGCGTTCCTCGTCGAGCAGCGCGACCGGATGGTCAGCAAGCACGACCTGATGGACCACATCTGGCACGACCGCTACATCAGCGAATCGGCGCTCACGAGCCGCGTGAAGGCGGCGCGGAAGGCGCTCGGCGACAGCGGCTCCGAGCAGCGCTTCATCAGGACCGTCTACGGGCGGGGATACCGGTTCGTCGCGCCGGTGACGCTCGAGCCTGCCGCACGGACGCCCTCGCGGGCACCCGCCGGGGATACCGGCGCATCGACGCCCCGCATCGTGTCCGATGTCTCGACGCGGATTTTCGGCCGAGACCGCGAGCTCGCGCGGCTGCGGAAGTGGTACGAAGCGGCGGTGACGACCGGGCGGCGGCAAGTCGTCTTCGTCACCGGCGATGCCGGGCGTGGCAAGAGCTCGGTCATCGATGCCTTCGTGGCGAGCGTCGCAGGCTCGGACGCGCGCATCGCGGTCGGGCGATGCGCGCAGCACCGCGGCGCCGGCGAGCCGTACATGGCCGCGATCGAGGCGATGTCGGACCTCTGCACGCGCTACGGCGACGCCGTGACGCACGTCATCGCGATGCGAGCGCCGGCATGGCTGGTCCAGGCGCCGTCGCTGCTCGGCGGCGCGGACGGGGAGCGCCTGCGCGAGCGCGTGGTCGGCAACACGAGCGGGCGCATGCTCCGCGAGGCGGCGGCGGCGATCGAGGAGTTGAGCGGGAAGACGCCGCTCGTGCTGGTGCTCGAGGACCTGCACTGGGCCGACGGGGCGACGCTCGACCTCGTCGGCTGGCTCGCGCGGCGGCCGGAAGCCGCGCGGCTGCTGCTCATCGGGTCGTACCGGCCGGCGGAGGGGAGCGAGGCCGGCGTGGCGGCGCTGCAGCGCGACTTGCGGCTGCGCGGGCTGTGCGAAGAACTCGCGCTGCCGCCGCTGGGGGCGGAGGCGGTCGCGGCGTTCGTGGCCTCGCGCTTCGAGGGGATCGACGCCGCGGACGACGTGGGCGCGGCGCTGCTGCGGCGAACGGAGGGACACCCGCTGTTCATGCACGCCGTGGCGGACGCATGGCAGGCGGCCGGGAGCATCACCCGAAGTCGCGGACAGTGGCGGCTGGCGACCGGGGCGACGGCGCTCGCATCGGGTGTGCCGGAGACGCTGCGCGGCGTGATCGACGACCAGGTGGAGCGGCTGTCGCCGGGAGACCGGCAACTGCTGGAACTCGCGGCCGTCGCCGGGTCGCCGTTCTCGGCCGCGGCGCTGGCGGCGGCGCTCGACAAGCCCGTGGACGCGATCGAGTCGCGCTGCGAGGACCTGCGGCGGCGCGGGGAGATGCTCGTGCGCGGCAGCGATGCGCACGGGTGGCCCGCACGGACCATCGCCGGGTCATACGCCTTCGCGCACAGCATGTACGAGGAGGCGATCTACGAGGGCATCCCGCCCGGCCGTCGCGCGCTGTTGCACCGGCGCATCGGCGAAGCGCTCGAGCGCGCCGCGGGCGAGGACGCCGAGGCACACGCGGTAGCGCTCGCCCGGCACGCGGCGCTGGCCGACGACGTGGCGCGCGCGGTGCGCTATGCGCGGCCGGCGGCCGAGCAGGCGATGACGCGCGGTGCGCACCGTGAGGCGGCGGTCCAACTCGAGCATGCAGTCGACCTCCTCCGCCGCCTGCCCCCCGGCGTCGAACGCGACCTGGCGGAGGCCGAACTGCAGTCGCTGCTCGGCACGTCGATGATCGCGAGCAAGGGGTTCGGATCGCCGGAGGCGGAGCAGGCCTACGGACGGGCGCTCGCGCTCACGGCATCGATCCCCGCGAGCGAGCACCAGACGACACCGACGTTGGGCCTGGCGGCGCTGCTGGAGTTCCAGGGCAAGCACGCCGGCGCGACGGATTTGCTCCGTACGCTCGAGAGCATCGACGACGCGCGGCGCGACGAGCGCATCTCGTACCACGCGCTGCTCTCGTGCTCGCGGTTCCACCAGGGCGCGTTCGCCGAAGCGCTGGAGTTCGGCGAGCGGGGCATCCGGCTGCAGCGACCGGAGGACGTCGGCGGCTCGTTCGCGTACGTTGGCGACGATGCGATGTTCAGTTGCCGGGCGTGGGCAGCGGTATCGCTCTGGTTCCTGGGTCGCGCGGACCTGGCGCTGGCGCGCATGGACGCGCTGCTGGACGACGCGCGCCGCGAGGGTCGGCGCTACGCGTACGCGTCGGCGCTCTGTCATCGCGCGCGGATCAACCACCTGCGGCGCGAGCCCGCGCCGGCGCTGGAGGCGGCGGAGGAGGCCGCGCGCGTGGCCGCGGAGTACGGCTTCGCGTACTACGCGGCGGTCGCGGCGATCAGCGCGGGCTGGGCGCGGGCGATGCTCGGCACGCCGGAGGAGGGGATCCTGCAGGTGCGCCAGGGGATCGAGGCGCACAAGGGCACCGGCGCGCAGATGGACCGCCCGTACTACCTCGGCCTGCTCGCGGAGGCGCAGGCGCGCGCCGGCGACCGGCGCGGCGCGCAGGCTACGCTCGACGAGGCGCTGGCGTTCGTCGCGGAGGGCGGCAGCCAGTTCTTCTTCGCGGCAGAACTGCTGCGGATGCGGGGCGCGCTGGATCCGGACCCCACGGAGGGGGCGGCGCGCATGAGGCAAGCCATCGCGCTGGCGCGAGCGCAAGGGGCGATCGCGCTCGAGCTACGGGCGGCGCTGAGCCTCGCCGCGCTTTCGGCGCACCGCGAGGAGGCGCGCGCGGTGATCGCTTCGCTTCTCCCGCGCTTCCCGGAGGAAGCGGAGACGTCCGACCTGCGCGAAGCACGGACGCTGCTGCGAGGCGGCGCCGCTCCGGACGTGGTCAAGACGCCCTGACCGGAGGGCCGCCCTCCCGAGAATCTCCACACTCGCTCCCCGCGGCCTCCAAGATGCGTATGCGCGCGCCCACTACGCTCGATCCAGCCGGGTTGCAGACACCCGCGCAGCCAAGAGCGAGAGGAGCAGTCGAGATGCCGCTCTACATGGACGTCCACAAGAAGATCGACGGGCTGACGGCGGAGGCGGTGGCGGACGCACACGCCCGGGACCTGGCGGTGCAGCGGAACCACGGCGCGAACTTCCTGCGCTACTGGTTCGACGAGCAGGCGGGGCGGGTGTACTGCCTCGTCGACGCGCCGAGCGCCGAGGCGGCGGCGGCTGCGCACCGCGAGGCGCACGGGCTGGTCGCGGACGAGATCAACGAGGTGCGCGAAGGGGCGTAGGGACGAGAGGGCGTGTCGCGGCCGGCGCGGGGGGTCGCTTCCAGGGAGGTGGAGGCCTGCGCCGGCCGCCGATGCGCGGATCGACGCGTCGCCGGGGCGCGGCGGGCCCGCCGAGAGCGGGCGGTGGACGCCGAGACGTTACCCGCGGAGGCGTTCGCTGCTGGGGCGGGCGAGGGGGTTCACCGTGCGCGCCGCCTGCACCTTCGCCTGCTCCTCGCGCTCGCGCTTGGCCTGCACGAGGTCGGCGGTGGCGCTGTCCAGGAGATCCTTCGCAGAGGTGCCGTCCTCCGGGAAGCAGACGATCGCGACGGAGGCCTTGAGCGGCTCGGGTGCACCGTCATCGCCGAAGACGGAGACCTGCGAGAGGCTGGCGAGGAGGCGCGTGGTGACGGAGACCGCGGCGGCGCGGTTCGTCTCCGGCAGGAGGACGGCGAACTCGTCGTTGCAGAGGCGGGCGACGACCTCCGGCGGCGAGATGGCCTCCGCGAGGCTGACGGCGGCGCTGCGCAACAGGCGGTCGCCCATCGACTGACCATACTGGGCGTTGAAGTTGCCGAAGTCGTCGAGGTCGAGCACGACGACGGACAGCGCCTTCGCGTACCGGCCGCAGCGCACCAGCTCGTTCTCGATCGCCTCGCTCATGTAGCGGCGGTTGTAAACCCAGGTGACGGGGTCGATGTCGTTGAAGCGCGCGGTGTCCTCCTGCGTCGTGATGTCGCGCAGGGAAAGGGTGAAGTGCCCGACGAGCAGCTCGACGATCTCCGAGTCGATGTCGGCGTGGTCGAAGCCGAAGACCACGATCCCGTACGGCTCGCCCTCGACCAGCATGGGGACGAAGGCGGCCTTCTTGATGCCGAGCTTCTGCTCGGCCTGGAGCGCGACGTCCGGCGGGATGACGCCCTCCCAGAACTCGACCATGGAGTCGCGGATCTGCACCTCGCCCTGCTCGATGATGCCGGTGCGGAAGCGGCTGCCGGACAGGTCGAGCTCGATCGCGGTCAGGTCCTCCTGGTACGCGTCCATCGCGCGCTCGAGGTGCGGCTCGACGAGTCCCTCGAGCGGGGCGGCGGTGAGCACATCGCGCTTCTTGTCGAGCACCAGCGGATAGACGAAGATCGACTCCGTGACGGAGGGCGACTTCTCGACGAACGCGCCCACCATCTCGCTGATGCTGCCGGCGCTGTGCACGAACAGCGTGAGGATCACCAGGTCGAACAGGCGGCCCTCGCGTCCGGCGGGGCGCGACGAGTCGAGGTCCTGGATGAAGGCCTCACCCGACCCGTTCGTGCCTTCCTTCCTGCCCAGCAGCCAACGCATGCGCGCGCTACTCCTCTGCCAGCTTCACGACCATCGTGTGCTCGTTGTGCACTTCGACCTGCGCCTCGCGTGACATGGCGCGGGAGACGGCCTGGCCGAGCGCCTCGGGGTCGATGTCCTCGGTCGTCTCGATCGACACAAGGGCGACGCCGTTGTTGTAGCTGAGGAGCGACATGTCCTTGACGCCGTCCATCGCGAGGAGCGCGCGGTGCAGCGGCACGAGGTCGACGCCGCGGCGCTTGTCCTCGACGGTGATGCGGTAAGTGCGCGGAAGCAGGTCAAGGCCCCGGCGCGCCGTCGCCTGCAGGGGCGGCAGCGGCTTCGGCAGCGGGCGCGTATCGACGGCTGCGGGCTCGTCCGGCGCGACGACCGGCGGCGCCAGCGGGCGGACCGGCGGGACGATCGGCGCCGGGCGGGGCGCCATCGGCGCGCGGGCGACCGCCTGCTCCCAGGCACTGCCGCCCACGGCCGCAGCGCGGGTGTTCGACGCCAGCGCCTCGAGCGACGGCAGGACGGCGTCGAAGCGCTCGATCAGCTCGCGCAGCGCCTGCTGCGTCTCCGAGACGGCGCGCTCGATGCGCCAGGTCGCCTCGACCCAGTCGGCGGGCCGGCGTTCCTCCGGCTCGTCGCCGGCGCCCGCCGCGGGCCGTTCGGGGCGTGCGGCGGCCGCCTGGCGCTGGCGCATGAGCGTCGCGAAGGCGGGGTCGGGCTCGAGGTCATCTTCGGCGGCGGCGGCCGGCTCCGCGCCAGAGGCGCGGCGAATGCGAGCCTCGATCTCGCCGGGGTCGAGCGGGGGCGGAGCCTCGTCCTCTGCCTCGTCGGCCGCCTCGTAGTCGGGCGCGAACGCCCCGGCGCCTGCCTCGGCGGACTCGCGGGCCGCGCGCTCCTCGGCGATGCGCCGGATTGTCGCTTCGATCAGGTCCTCATCTGGGGTGTTGGGCATGGAGCACTCCCGGGGTGCTGGACGTGCGGAACCGCTACTCGTTCACATCAGTTTTCGGCAGCGCGCGGCGAACCTAGATGCCGGGGCGGGGGCGGGCGGCGAATGGCCCCGGCAGGCGGGCGGGTTACAATGTGCCGCCATGCGCATCCTGCTGCTGAACGGCCCGAACCTGAACACCCTCGGCACCCGCGAGCCCGAAGTCTACGGGCGCGTGACGCTCCCGGAGATCGAGGAGATGGTGCGGTCGCGGGCGGCGTCCCTGGGGGCGGACGTCCGCTGCTTCCAGGCGAACAGCGAAGGGGCGATGATCGACTGGCTCCAGCAGGAGGCCGGCGACGCCGACGGGCTGATCGTGAACGGCGCGTCCTATACCCACACGAGCGTGGCCCTGCGCGACGCGATCGCGGGGTCGCGGCTGCCGGCGGTCGAGGTGCACATCACGAACGTATGGAAGCGCGAGCCGTTCCGCCACGAGTCGCTGCTCTCCGAAGTCTGCCTGGGCGTCATCGCCGGGCTCGGGACGCACGGCTACGTGCTCGCGCTCGAGGCGCTGGTGCTGGCGCTCAAGGGGGACGAGTGACCGCCGACGAAGTGATCCGGCACGCGACGGCGCCCGACGGCGACATCGCGTGCGACTTCGCGATCGCGGTCGAGCTGCGCGAGACGGGCTTCCGAGAGCGCCTGGCGGCGAGCGTCGTGGGGGAGCCGAGGGAGATCGCCGGCGGCATCGAGGCGGCGTTTCGCGCGGACGCATGGGACCTCGTGCGGCGCTATATCGAGGTGGAGTCGCAGTGCTGCCCGTTCCTGGACCTGGCGGCGCGACGCGAGGCCGGCCGCGTGCTTCTGCGCGTGACCGGGCGCGAGGACGCGCAGGGCGCGATCCGCGAAATCTTCCGGGCCTGAGACCAACGAAGGGGACGAGGATGAACCGACGAGTCGAGCGGCTGCGCCAGGCGCTGGCATCGCACGAACTGGACGCCGCGCTGATCTCGAACGCGCACAGCCGACGCTACCTGAGCGGGTTCACGGGAAGCGCCGGATACCTGCTGATCACGCCGGAGGACGCGGTCATCGCGACGGACTTCCGGTACTACGAGCAGAGCGCCAAGGAGGCGCCGGAGTTCCGGCTGCACAAGGTCGCGGGCGGCTTCGACGCGTGGGCGCCGGGGCTGTTCGCCGGCCTGGGCGGCAAGGCGGTCGGCTTCGAAGCGCAGGACATGAGCGTGGCCACGCACCAGGCCTTCAAAAAGGCGGTGGCGTCGCTGCCTGACGCGGAGCAGCCGCGGCTCGTGCCGGTGTCGAACCTCGTCGAGGCGCTGCGCATCTACAAGGAGCCGGAGGAGATCGCCGCGCTGCAGCGCGCCGTCGACCTCGGTGACGCGGCGTTCACGGACGTGGCGCAGCGCATCGAGCCGGGGTGGACGGAGAAGCAGGTCGCGTGGGAGATCGAGAAGTACATCCGGGAGCACGGCGGCGACGGGCTGTCGTTCGACACGATCATCGCCGGCGGGCCCTGGGGCGCGATGCCGCATGCGCAGCCGCGCGACCGCAAGCTCGAGGCCGGCGAGGGCGTCGTCATCGACATGGGATGCGAGGTCGACGGCTACATGTCCGACCTGACGCGCACCATCTTCCTCGGCAAGCCGGACGAGCAGTTCCGGAAGATCTACGACATCGTGTTGACGGCGCAGCTCACGGCCGAGGAGATGGTGCGCCCGGGGATGACGGGCGAGGAGTGCCACCTGATCGCGCATCGCGTGATCGAAGAAGCGGGGTACGGCGAAACGTTCGGGCACGGGCTCGGGCACGGCATCGGGCTGGAGGTGCACGAGGCCCCGCGCGTCGCGCGCACGTCGACGGACGAGTTGAAGGACAACATGGTGTTCACGATCGAGCCGGGGATCTACATCACCGGCTGGGGCGGCGTGCGCATCGAGGACATGGTGGTGCTGGAAGGCGGCAAGGCGCGGGTGATGAGCAAGGCGCCGAAGCTGCAGTTCGTGGGCTAGGCGAGCGCGAAGGACAGGAGGGGCGACCGGGAATGATCTCGACCGGTGACATGAAGCGCGGCGCGACCATCGAGCTGGATGGGCGCGTGTACCAGGTGATGGAGTTCCACCACATCAAGATGGGCCGCGGGTCGGCGCAGATGCGGATGAAGCTGCGCGACGTGCGGCGGGGCGACATCATCGAACGCACGTTCCAGGCGGGCGAGAAGTGGCCGCGGGTGCGCGTGGAGCGCGTGCCCATGCAGTTCAGCTACGCCGACGGCGACCTGTTCTACTTCATGAACACGGAGACCTACGACCAGGTGCCGCTGACGCGCGACCAGGTGGGCGAGGCGATGAACTTCCTGGCGGAAAACGGGACGTGCGATGTGCTGTTCCTCGGCGAGGAGGCGATCGGCATCGAGCTGCCGTCGTCGGTGGTGCTGAAGATCGTCGAGTGCGAGCCGGGGGTGAAAGGCGACACGGCGACGGGCGCGACGAAGCCGGCGAAGATGGAAACCGGGCTCGTGGTGAACGTGCCGCTCTTCATCAACGAAGGCGAGCGGATCAAGGTCAACACGAGCACGGGTGAGTACCAGGAGCGCGCGTAGCCGCGGGGACCGCCTCGCGGAGGGCCTCCTCGCTCCCAGAACACAAGGCCCACCCCCGCGGGCCGCGCGAGCAGGGAGCGGCGTTAGCGCGCGGATTGAAGTGATCAGGCGCGGATTGCGCTGATTCGCGCATTTGTTCGAAAAATGCGAAAACGGCACCCGGGGCCGGGGCGCTAGGACGACCTCCTCGCGGCCGTCCTGGGCCGCTCCCTGGTGCCCGCGCGATTGTACCCCTTTCGCGAGGTCGCGGGCTGGTCCCAATCGTACCGCTTGCACGAGGGGCAGGACTTCGGGCGCCCCTCGATGCGCGGGGTCCAGACATTCCCGCAGAGGCGGCACCGGACGGCACCGGCCGGGACGGGCTGCTGGTTCTTCCGGGGCTTGGCTGCGGTCGTGCGTGTCATCATCATCATTATATGCGCCGGTTCACCTCCTGTCAACCACCGCCCCGTGAGAGTCTCCTAAGGCGCCCCGCGGAACCCGCGGGCAAGGAACCCGCGGGCAAGGAGGAATCCGAGCAGGGCGCGGCCCGCATCGGTCGGCCGCGAACCCACGCCATCGCACTCGCCGCAGCGGATCTCCTCCGGCCCGTCAGGCTCCGGGTGCTGCTCCAAGAACTCCTCCTCGACCCGGCACGTCGATGGGTCGCCGAGCACCATGCACGCGGGCGAGTGCCGGTGCGGCAATCCTGCGGCCCTGGCGTCCGCGCCCCAGACCTGCCAGTCCGGGTTCTCGACGACGCCCGAACCGCCGCATGTCGAGCACGGGA
>DASRHM010000035.1:0-2951 GCA_035650575.1 Dehalococcoidia bacterium
GCGTCAGGCGCGCGGCAGTTCGAGCCCCCGCGTGGCGATGATGCCGCGGTTGATCTCGCTCGTGCCCGCGGCGATCGTCAGCGCGGCGGACTGCAGGTACAGCGACTCGATGCGGCCGGCGAGCGGCGCCCAGGGCGATCCCGGCGCGAGCTGGCCGGCGGGGCCGAGGAGCTGCATGCCCGTGCGGGCGAGCTGCTGCGCCAGCTCCGAGCCGTACATCTTCGACACCGAGGCCTCGTAGTTCGGCACCTGCCCCCGGCTCTGGAGCCAGGCGACCCGATAGGCGAGCATCCGGCCGACTTCGAAGGCGATCTGCAGGTCGGCGAGGCGCATCCGCACGCTCTCGTACGCGGACGGCAGGCGCCCGCCGCGCACGAGGTCGCGCGCGTAGTCGACGAGGTCGCGGTACGTGCGCATCGAGCCGATGACGCGCTGGATCCCCGAGCGCTCGAAGTCGAGCGTCGAGGTGGCGACGTACCAGCCGCGGTTCAGCTCTCCGAGCAGCGCGTCGCGCGGGATGCGCGCGTTCTCGAAGAACACCTGGTTGAAGGTGTGGCGGCCAGCCATGTCGGTGAGCGGTGCGATCGTGATCCCCGGCGTCTTCATGTCGACGAGGAAGTAGGAGATGCCGCGATGCTTCGGCGCCTCCGGGTCCGTGCGGGCGAGCAGGATCATCCACTGCGCGTAATGCGCGAGGCTCGTCCAGATCTTGCTGCCATTGATGATGAAGCTGTCGCCGTCGAGCACGGCCCGCGTCTGTAGCGACGCCAGGTCCGAGCCGGCCTCCGGCTCGCTGAATCCCTGGCACCAGACGGCTTCGCCGCGCACGATCGCGGGGAGGAAGCGGCGCTTCTGCTCGTCCGTGCCGTGGAGGATGATCGTCGGGCCGACGCGGTCGCTGCCGAGGTCGTTCGCGGGCGCATCGGCCTGGGCCATCTCCTCGTTGAAGACGAGCTGGCGCAGGTGCCCGGCGCCCTGCCCGCCCCACTCCTGCGGCCAGCCCAGCGTCAGCCAGCCGCGGTCCGCGAGCTTGCGGACGAACTGCCGGTGGAACTCCCAGCCGTCGATGCGGTCGGGCGCGCGCCGGGGCAGCTCGGCCTCCAGGAACTGGCGCACCTCGGCGCGGAAGGCCTCGTCTTCCGGGGAAAAGCGGAACTCCATCAGTCGGCCTCCTGCGCCATGCCGTGATCGCGTTCGATGATGCGCTCGCGCGTCCAGGCGACGCCCGCATCGAGCAGGCCGTCGATCTCCCGTTCGTCGTACCCGAATTGCGCGAGCACTTCGACCGTGTGGGCGCCGAGCGGCGGCGGCGGCAGGGGCGCGACCGGCGGGGTCTCGCTCATCGCGAGCGGGCTCGCCGGCATGCGCACGTGGCCCACCACCTCCTGCTCGAGGTCGATCATCAGGCCGTTCACCTGCACGTGTGGATGCTCGAACAGCTCCTCGGGGAAGTTCACCGGCCCGCTCGGCACATCGGCTCGGTCGAGGCGCTCGATCCAGGCGGCCGTGGTCTCGCGCCGGAAGGCGGCTTCCATCTCCTCGCCGAGCCGCCTGTGGCCGCTGCGCACCTCCTCCGAGAACCAGTCGTACTGGCGGCCGTCGACCGTCGGGTCGTGCACGCCGAGCGCGTCCCGCAGCGCGCGCCGCTGGCCGTTATTCAGGCAGGCGACCGCGATCAGCGCATCGCGCGTCTCATAGATCCGGTAGTAGTTGTTGCGCCCGCGGCCGGCGACGTACTGGCGGCGGATCTCGACCGCATCGGCGTGCGACATGCCCTCCGCGCGCCGCTCGCGCAACTCGGCGAGGAAGCCGTCGCGCACGGGGCGGTCGGTGTCCTCGATCGAGAACAGCGGCCGGTACTGCGCGGCGAGGCCGGAGGCGAAGAGGCTCGTCTCGATGCGCTGGCCGCGGCCGGTCGCCTGCCGCGCGAGCAGCGCGCAGACGATGCCGTAGGCCATGAACATGCCGCTCGTGAGGTCGGCGACGGCGAGCGTCGAGATGTAGCCGGGCGTGCCGTCGCGCTCGACCTTGTTTTCGTAGAGGATCATGCCCGTCGCCGCCTGCGAGAGGATGTCGAACCCGGGGCGGCCGGCGTACGGCCCTTCGCGCCCGAAGGCGCTGTTCTCGCAGTAGATCAGGCGCGGGTTCACCGTCGCCAGCGCGTCGTAGCCGATGCCCAGGCGCTCCGCCACCCCGGGGCGGTAGTTGAGCACCGCGACGTCGGCGCGCTCGAGCATGCGCCGCACGACGGCCTGTCCCACGGGGGACGCGAGGTCGATGGCGATGCTGCGCTTGCCGCGATTGACGCCCAGCGCGACGCGGCCCTCGTACGGCGCCACCGGAGCGGTGTGACGCCAGGCATCGCCGTGGGGGCGCTCGACCTTGATGACGTCCGCGCCCATGTCGGCGAGCATCATCGTGCAGTAGGGCCCGGCGATGTACTCCGTGAAGTCGATGACGGTGACGCCCGAAAGGGCAGCGGGCATCGGGGATCCTCCGGGCGGCGTGCAGGAGCGCGCTCGGATTCTCGCGCGACGGCATGGCGGGCGTCAAACGCCGCATGGAGCGTTGCGCGCGGCCGGCGCATGATACGCGCGATGCAGGCGTACGACGTCGTGGTCGCGGGCGCCGGGAACGCCGGCCTCTGTGCGGCGCTGGCGGCGCGCGAGCAGGGGGCACGGGTGCTCGTGCTCGAGCGCGCGCCGGAGCACCTGCGCGGCGGCAACACGTACTTCACCGGCGGCGGCTTCCGGTTCCCGTACGCGGGCATCGACGACATCCGGCGCCTGATCCCCGACCTGAGCGACGCGGAAGCCGCGGCGATCGACGTCGGCGCGCTCGAGCATGCGCCGCACGACGGCCTGTCCCACGGGGGACGCGAGGTCGATGGCGATGCTGCGCTTGCCGCGATTGACGCCCAGCGCGACGCGGCCCTCGTACGGCGCCACCGG
>DASRHM010000036.1:0-6990 GCA_035650575.1 Dehalococcoidia bacterium
CACGAAGATCTGGCTGGCGATGCTCGGCGAGTTCGAGTGGGACGCGCTGCCCGTCATGCCGCCCGAGGTCATCCTCTTCCCGGCGTCGTTCCCGTTCAACATCTACGAGTTCGCCTCGTGGGCACGCGCGACGATCGTGGCCATCCTCGTCGTCTCCGCGCACCGGCCCGTCTTCCCGCTCCCGCCCGGGCGCGATGTCGGCGAGCTGTTCCTGCGGCCGGAGGACCGGCGCACCGCCGTCGGAGGCCGCGACGCCCGGCCGTTCACCTGGCGCAACTTCTTCCTCGCGGCCGATGCCGTCCTGCGGGTGCACGAGCGCTCGCCGTGGAAGCCGCTGCGGAGGCGCGCGTTGCGGGCGTGCGAGCGCTGGATCCTCGACCACCAGGAGGCGGATGGCTCGTGGGGCGGGATCCAGCCGCCGTGGGTGTATTCGCTGATCGCGCTCAAGTGCCTCGGCTATCGCAACGACCACCCGGTGATGGCGCGCGGCATCGATGGCTTGGTGCACGGCTTCGCCCTCGAGACCGAGACGACGTTCACCGTGCAGCCGTGCGTCTCGCCGGTGTGGGACACCGCGCTCGCCGTCAGCGGCCTCCGCGAGGCCGGCGTGCCCGCCGACGACCCGGCGCTGCTCCGCGCCGGGCGCTGGCTGCTCGAGCGCGAGATCCGCGCGCGCGGCGACTGGTGCATGAAGGTGAAGGATGTCGAGCCCTCCGGCTGGGCGTTCGAGTTCGCGAACGACTGGTATCCCGACACGGATGACACCGCCGAGGTGCTCATCGCGCTGCGCCTGCTGGCGCTCGGGCCGGAGGGCGCTCCGGCGACGCAGCGGGCGACGCGGTGGCTGCGCGCAATGCAGTCCCGCAACGGCGGCTGGGGCGCGTTCGACCGCGATAACACGCGGCGCTTCGTCACGCGCATCCCGTTCGCCGACTTCGGCGCCACGATCGACCCGCCGAGCGAGGACGTGACGGCGCACATCGTGGAGTGGCTCGCGCTCGCCGGCGCACGCCCCGACGACGCCTCGATGCGCGCGGCGCTGCGCTACCTGCACGAGGCGCAGGAGCCGGACGGCGCCTGGTTCGGGCGCTGGGGCGTGAATTACATCTACGGGCTCGGCGCCGTGCTGCCGGCGCTCGTCGCGGCGGGTGCCGACCCGCGCTCGCCGGACATCCAGCGCGGCGCCCGCTGGCTCAAGGAGCGCCAGAACGCCGACGGCGGCTGGGGCGAGCGCTGCGAGTCCTACGCCGATGCCGCGCAGCGCGGGCGCGGCCCGAGCACCGCATCGCAGACGGCGTGGGCGCTGCTGGCGCTGCTGGCCGCGGGCGACGCGCGGAGCGACGCCGTGCGCCGCGGCGTCGACTACCTCGTGCGGACGCAGGAGGCGGACGGGCAGTGGCAGGAGGCGGAGTTCACCGGCACAGGCTTCCCGCGCGACTTCATGCTCAAGTACCACCTCTATCGGAACTACTGGCCGCTGTGGGCGCTCGGGCGCTACCGGCGCATCCTCGCCGGCAACCCGCTGCACGTGCCGGGGACGGAGCCGCTGTCATGACGGCGACGATCACCGCGCTGCCGCAGCACATCGACCTGCCCGAGGCATACGCGTGGTGCCGGGACTACACGCGCGCGCACGATGAGAACTTCAGCGTCGTCACGTGGTTCCTGCCGAAGGCGCTGCGGCCGCACTTCTTCGCGCTCTACGCGTACTGCCGCTCGACCGACGACCTCGGCGACGAGGCCGAAGGCGACCGCCTCGCGCTGCTCGACGCGTGGGAGGACGATCTGCGCGCGTGCTTCGCCGGCGAGACGCGGTCGCCGTTGTTCGCCGCGCTCGGCGAGACGGTGCGGGCCTGCGCGATCCCGCCGGAGCCGTTCCTGCGCCTGATCGAGGCGAACCGCATGGACCAGCGCGTGCGCCGCTTCGCGACGTACGACGACCTGCTGCACTACTGCGCGCACTCCGCGACGCCGGTCGGGCGCATGGTGTTGTGCGTGCTCGGCTATCGCGACGAGGAGCGCGCGCGGCTCGCGGACGCGACGTGCACCGCCCTCCAGCTCGCGAATTTCTGGCAGGACGTCTCCCGCGACCTGGCGCAGGACCGCGTCTACATTCCGCAGGAGGACCTCCGGCGCTTCGGTTTGGGCGACGACGACCTGCGCGCGGGCGCGGCGGACGCTCGCTACCGCGACCTCATGCGCTTCGAGGTCGAGCGCGCGCGCGAGCTGTTCCGCCGCGGCCGCGCGCTGGAGGCGATGGTGGACCGCCGGGCGCGGACCGATGTGCGCCTGTTCCGCCTCGGCGGGGAGGCGGTGCTGGATGCGATCGCGCGCGCGGGGTACGACACCCTGCGCGCACGGCCGCGTGTCGGCAAGGCGCGCAAAGCCTGGCTCGCGCTGAGCAGCGGCCTGCGCATGAAGGCCGGCCTGTGAGCGAGAGGAGGAGGAGATGACCACGACCGCCACGGCGCCGGTGCGCATCCCGGAGGGCGCGACGACGCTCGCCGACGCGTACGCCTGGTGCAAGCAGTACACGAAGGAGCGCGCGAAGAACTTCTACTACGCCTTCGCGATCCTCCCCGAGCGCAAGCGGAACGCCATCTACGCCGCCTACGCCTTCAGCGGCTACGTCGACGACATCGCCGACGAATTGACGGACCGCGCGGAGCAGGAGCGGCAGCTCGCGGCGGCGCGCGAGCGCCTGCGCGCGTGCTACGACGGCCGGCGCGACGGCCCGCTCTTCACCGCGCTCGGCGGCGCCATCGACGAGTTCGCGGTGCCCCGCGAGCTGTTCGAGGAGCTGGTGAACGGCGTCGAGATGGACTTCACGATCAACCGCTACGCGACCTGGGACGACCTGGAGCGCTACTGCTATCGCGTCGCGTCGATGGTCGGACTGATCTGCACGTCGGTCTTCGGCACGAAGCCGCACCCGCAGGCGCGCGAGTTCGCGGTCGACATGGGCATCGCGCTGCAGATCGTCAACATCATGCGCGACGTGCGGGAGGACGCCGGGCGCGGGCGCGTGTACTTCCCCGCGGACGAGCTGGCGGCGCACGGGTTGACCGCGGACGACATCCTGGCCTGCCGGTTCGACGCGCGGTTCGCGGCGCTGATGCGCCAGCAGGGCGCGCGGGCGCACGAGCGCTTCCGCCGCGGCCGCCGCCTGCTGCCGCTGCTCGACCTGCGCTCGCGCATGTGCGTGAACGTGATGCAGGGCGTCTACGCCCAGATCCTGGAGCGCATCGAGCAGCGCGGGTACGATGTGCTGACCGAGCGCGTGAGCCTGTCCTCGCGCGAGAAGCTGACGGCGATCGGCCGGCTCTGGCTCGGCGCCGCGCTCACGAGGCCGGCGTGAGGGTCGCGGTCGCGGGCGCGGGGCTGGCCGGCCTGGCCGCGGCGTGCGAGCTCGCCGACGCGGGGCATGCCGTGACCGTCTGCGAGCGGCGCCCGTGGGCCGGCGGCAAGACCTACTCGACACGCGACCGCGAGACCGGCGAGGAGATCGACAACGGCCAGCACATCGCGATGCGCTGCACGACGGAGTACGTGCGCTTCCTCCGGCGCGTCGGCAGCGAGCACCTGATCGCGTGGCAGCCGCGGCTGCGCGTGCCGGTGTACGACGCGCAGGGACGGCGCTCGGCGCTCGCCGCGGATGCGCTGCCGGCGCCGCTCCACCTCGCGCGGTCGTTCGCCGCGTACCGGCACCTCCGGCCGGCCGACAAGCTGCGCGCCGCGCGCGCGGTCCTCGCGCTGCGCCGCACGCGCGCGAACGACGCCTCGCTCGGAGCAGAGAGCTTCGCCGCGTGGCTGCGCGCGCACGGCCAGACGGCGCGCGCCATCGCGACGTTCTGGGACCTGATCCTCGTCCCCGCGCTCAATTGCACGAGCGAGCAGGCGAGCGCGGCGCAAGCGGCGTTCGTCTTCCGCGAGGGCTTCCTGAGGTCCGCCGAAGCCGCGGCGATCGGCGTTCCGAAGGTCGGCCTCAGCGCGCTGCACGTCGAGCCCGCGCTGCGCTACATCGAAGCGCGCGGCGGCGAACTCCACACGGGGTGCACGATCGCGCGCGTCGAGATCGACGAGGGCGCCGTGCGCGGGCTCGCGCTCGCGGACGGCGGGCGCATCGAGGCCGACGCGTACGTCCTCGCGCTGCCGCCGCGTGAGCTGCGCGAGGCGCTGCCGCCGGGTGTCGCCTCGCGGCCGCCGTTCGACGCACTCGCGCGCTTCGCGCCGTCGCCGATCGTGAACCTGCACCTGTGGTGGGACCGGCCGGTGCTCCCGGAGCCCTTCGCGGCGTTCACCGGCAGCGACGTGCAGTGGCTCTTCGCGCGCGGCCAGGCGGCCGATGGCGCGCATCACACGGTGATCTCGCTCAGCGCTGCCCGCCAGTGGATCGAGACGCCGCGCCGCGAGATCGAGGATGCCCTCGTGTCCCAGCTTCGGCGCGCGCTGCCGGCGGCGCGCGCCGCCCGGGTGCTCCGCTCGGCGCTGATCAAGGAACCGGAGGCCACGTTCGTGCCGGCGCCGGGGCTGCGGCGGCCCGGCGTCCGCACGCCGTTCGCGAACCTCGCGATCGCCGGCGCGTACACGGACACCGGCTGGCCGGCAACCATGGAATCGGCGGTGCGCAGCGGCCTCGAGGCGGCCCGGGCGGTCGCCGCCCGCACGTGGCCGGCGCAGGATACGGAGCGGGCCGCGGTCGCGGTCTGAGGGAGGCGTAGCATGGGCATTCCGATGCGGCAGGCGGCGGCGGTCAGCGCCTACCTCGTGAAGCAAAAGCTCAAGGGCCGGAAGCGCTTCCCGCTCGTGCTCATGCTCGAGCCCCTGTATCGCTGCAACCTCGCCTGCGCGGGCTGCGGCAAAATCCAGCACCCGGAGCCGATCCTCAACACCTACCTCTCGCCGGAGGACTGCTGGGCCGCCGCCGAGGAGTGCGGCGCACCCGTCGTGTCGATCGCTGGCGGCGAGCCGCTGGTCCACCCCGAGATCGACCGCATCGTCGAGGGGCTGGTCGCCCGCAAGAAGTTCGTCTACCTCTGCACGAACGCGATCCTGCTCCAGCGCTGGCTGCCGAAGCTGCGGCCGTCGGTCTACCTGACGATCAGCGTGCACATGGACGGCATGCGCGAGCTGCACGACGCGATGGTCGACCGCGAGGGCGTCTTCGACAAGGCGGTCGCCGCGATCCGCGAGGCCAAGAAGCGCGGCTTCCGCGTCAGCACGAACACGACGGTCTTCGCCGACAGCAAGCCCGAGCAGGTCGGCCAGCTCTTCACGTTCCTCATGGAGGACCTGAAGGTAGATGGCATGATGGTCTCGCCCGGCTACGATTACCCGAAGGCGCCGAACCAGTCGGTGTTCCTGCGGAGGCCGCAGATGGTCGACACGTTCAAGGCGCTGCTCTCGATGCCGCAGCGGCGCAAGTGGCGCTTCTTCCACACCCCCATGTTCCTCGACTTCCTGCAGGGCAAGCGGGCGATGCAGTGCACGGCATGGGGCAACCCGACGCGCAGCGTACTCGGCTGGCAGCGCCCGTGCTACCTGATGAACGAAGGGTACGCGTCGTCATTCCGCGAGCTGATCGAGGAGACCGAGTGGGACCGCTACGGCTACGGCCGCGACGCGCGCTGCACGAACTGCATGGCGCACTGCGGCTACGAGGCCACGGCCGTGCGCGCGACGATGGAGAGCCCGCTCGAGGGCATCCGCGCGGGCGTGGGCACGCTGCTGGGGCGGGGCGCCGGATGATGGTGCTCGCCGTCACGCCGACCCTCCGCGAGGCGCGGGCGCTGCCCGGCGCGTGCGTCGCCGGCGCGGGCGCCCGCTGCGGCCGGGCGCTGGCGCGCGTGCTCGATGAGCAGCGGCCGTCCGCGGTAGTGCTCGCGGGCGTCGCGGGCGGCCTCGACCCGTCGCTCGCGCCCGGCGCCGTCGTGCTCGTGCGCGAGGCGCGGGCGGAGGGCGTGGCGCCCGTCGCGCCGGACCCCGCCCTGTTCGCGGAGGCGCGCGCCGCGCTGCGGGGCGCGGGGATCGCGTTCGTCTCGGCGCCCGCGCTCACGGTCGCGGCGCCGATCGCCGCCCCGGACGCGAAGCGCGACGCCTGGAACGCGACCGGGGCCGCCGTGATCGACATGGAGACGCAGGTGATGGCGTCGCTGCTCGCCGAGCGCGGCGTGCCGTGGCTGGCGGTGCGGGCCGTGCTCGACCCCGCGCGCGACACGCTGCCGCGCGAGCTCGCGCGCTGGCAGGACGAAGCCGACAACGCCGCCGCCGTGCGGGCCGCACTGCGGCGGCCAGCGTCGTGGCCCGCCTTCGCGCGACTGGCGATGCAGGAGCGCCGCGCGCTGCGTTCGTTGCGCCGCACCGTGCCCGTCGTCTCCGCGACGCTCGCCGCCTCGCGCGAGGCGTTCGCGCGCGGCTGACGCACCGCGTTGCCGGCGTTTGCGCGCACCGGAGAACGCGTCGCTGGCGCGCTGCTCAGTGAGCACTTCAAGGAATGAGAAGGGTCGCCGCGCGCCCGTGCTTGATGATCCCAGCAGGGGTGCAGGGGGCGCAGCCCCCTCCGGGGGTTTGAGGGTGTCCCCCAACCCTCTCTTCTCATCTCTTGAATTGAGCTCTCGAGCAGCGCGCAAGCGATGCGCTCTCCGCCTGAGCCCTATTCGCGCCGCTGCGCCTCCGGGTTCACGCAGTGCGGCAGCGGCTCGCCGCGCAGCCCCGCCAGGCAGTTCTCGACCGCCATCATCGCCATCCGCCCGCGCGTCGCGTGGCTCGCGCTGCCGATGTGCGGCAGCAGCACGGCGCTCGGCGCCCGCAGCAGCGGGTCGTCCGGCGCGATCGGCTCCTCCTCCATGACGTCGGTCCCGGCGGCCGCGATCCATCCCTCCGCGAGCGCGCGCGCGAGCGCCGCCTGGTCGACCACCGGCCCGCGCGCCGTGTTCACCAGCACGGCCGTCGACTTCATCGCCAGCAGCTCGCGCTCGCCGATGAGGTGAT
>DASRHM010000037.1:0-11798 GCA_035650575.1 Dehalococcoidia bacterium
GCGGCTTCCGCGGGCACGTCCTCCCACAGCGTCACGACGATGCGGGGCCGGTGGACCATGCGCGCGCTCCCGACTTCTATGCAACCGGCACGGCGCGCGCACCGGCCGTCGTCCCGGCGCAACGCGTCGCTTCGTACCTTCATTGCGGAGGCTACCATGACGATCGACACCGGGTCGATGTTCGGGCTTCAGACCTCGGCGCTGGAACTGGTCCTGCGCACGTCGCTGGTCTATCTCGGCCTGCTGTTCGGCCTGCGCTTCATCTCCCGCCGGGAGTCCGGCGGCCTCGAGCTCCCCGAGCTGCTGATGGTGGTCCTCATCGCCGATGGCGTGCAGAACGGCATGTCCGGCGAGTACACGTCGGTGACGGGCGCCGCGCTCGTCGGCGGCACGATCCTCGGCTGGAACTTCCTGCTCGCCTTCCTGGCGTTTCGCTTCGCCGGCGTCCGTCGCCTCATCCGCCCGACGCCCCTGCGCCTCGTCGACCGCGGCCGCATCCTGCGGAGGAACATGCGCCGCGAGCTGGTGACGGAGGACGAGCTGCGGAGCCTGCTGCGCCAGCAGGGCGTCGACGACCCGGCGGAGGTGGAATACGCCTTCCTCGAGCCAGATGGCGCGCTCAGCGTCCGCCGGTTCGATGGCAAGCGCGAGCAGCATCAGGCGCGCAAGAGCGCGGCGGCGCACTAGCGCCGGGCGTCACTCGTCGAAGTCCGAGTCGTCCGTCTCTTCTTCCCGTGCGGCGTCGAAGAGTCCCATCTCGCGCGGTTCGGCCTCCGTCTCGACCTCGGCCTCCGCCTCTTCCCACTCCTCCGTCTCGTCGATGAGGTCCTCGTCCTCGTCGAGGTCGGAGCGGACCATGCTCTCCTTCGTGTACGGGCGGACCGCCTCGCCGGCCTTTCCCGCCGGGAACGAGAGCCGACCGGCCTGCGTCGGGTGCTGGAACGTCTCCTTGATGATGACGCGCACCGAGGTGTCGCTGATCCCGGCGATCGCCGCGGCATAGCGGTTGCCGCCGTCCATCAGCTTCGAGAGGCGCATGGCAAGCTTCGGCTCGATGTCGCTGATGTAATCCCCCGCCATCGTCTCGACGCGCAGCCGCTTGCCCTCGGGCTTCAGCGCCACCTCGTCGCCGGCGGAGAGCGTCGAGAGCGTCTTCGTGTCGACCCGCTCGAGCGTCGTTACGCCGGTCTTGCCCATCTCCTCGATGAACAGGCTGGCGTCCACCTGGTGGGCCTTGTCGGGCTCCGCCTTCGCCTTCGCCGACGCCAGCCGCTCGAGGTTCTTGCGGGCGATCGTGTTCGTCGGGTCCAGCTCGAGCGCGCGCTGGTACGCCTCCCGCGCTTCCTTGATCTTGCCGGTTTCCCCCAGCGCCTTGCCCAGGCGGTTGTGCGCTTCCACCTCGTCCGGGAACACCGCGAGGATGGCGCGGTTGGTGCTGATCGCGTCATCCCAGCGGCTCTGCATGGCGAACTGGATCGCCTGCTCGGTCCGCACGCGCTTCATCCGGACTGCGTCTTCCTGCTGGTTCATGCTTCCTCTGGCCAGGCCCTGAGCGGCCGTAATTCCTGGTTGCCCCGGGCGTGCCCGGTCGAACGTCGCGTGATTGTAGAGCCTCGATCCGGGCGGGACAAGAGACGATCCGCCGCACGATCTATCGACGGCATAACGCCCGAAAACGGGCGTTCCGGCATCCTTCCCATGCTCCGCCGGAGCCCGTGGATTCGCCCGCGGGCGCGCCGCACGCTACCTTGGTGGCATGGCGGACACCGATCCTTCTGTCAACGAGATCATCGTGCGCGGCATCGTTGTCGGCGCGTTTCAGGAGAACTGCTGGATCATCGGCAACCGCCGTACCGGGGAGGCGGTCTGCGTCGACCCGGGTGACCAGCCCGACGAGATCCTCGCGCTCGCGAAGGACATGGGCGTGCGCATCAAGTACGTCGCGAACTCCCACGCCCACATCGACCACGTCCTCGGCGTGGCGCGCGTGCGCGAGGCGACGGGGGCCCGCTTCCTGCTCCACCCGGCCGACCTCGAGCTGCTGCGCGGCACGGCGGCCAGCGCGAGCCGCTGGCTCGGCGCTGAGATCGCCCAGCCGCCGGACCCCGACGCCCCGCTCGCCGACGGCGACGAGATCGACATCGACGGCCTGAAGCTGCGCGTCATCCACACGCCCGGTCACACGCAGGGGAGCGTCTGCTTCTACGCCAACGGCGTCGTCTTCGCCGGCGACACGCTGTTTCAGGGCTCGATCGGCCGCACCGATCTGCCCGGCGGCGACTACGACCAGGAGATGGGCAGCATCGTCGAGCGGCTGCTCGCCCTCCCCGATGACACGATCGTGCTGCCGGGACACATGGACCAGACCACGATCGGGCAGGAACGCCTGCGCAACCCCTACGTGAGGATGGAGCTCGCGAAGCGCGCCGGGGCGTAGCGGTCAGTCGCGGTTCGTGAGGTCGTTGATCACCGGCAGCCCATCCTTGCGCCGTCGCGCGGCTTCCTTCTCCTTCAGCCGGCGCTTGTCCGCCTCGATCTCCAGTTCGCCCTTCGACTTCTTCGGCTTCGGCCGCGGCTTCGTCAGCTCGGGGTGCTCGTTCGGCCGGAAGGCGCCGGACAGCGGCTTCTTCACTTCCTTGCCGAGGTGCCAGTACGTGCCGCGGTCGGGGATCGCGCGCGGGTAGCCTTCGCGCATCGTGAAGGCTGCGAAGGACGTCGGCGGGATGCGCTGCGCCTTGCGGGCGCACACCGGGCACGCCGCCGGCGCCGACGACGCCGCGATCGGCCGCATCGCCTCGAAGATCCCGTCGCAGTGCTTGCAGTAGTACTCGTAGAGCGGCATGCCGCCCCGAGTGTACCTCAGCCGCCAGCCTCGACGAACTCGCGCTCGTCGTGGCCCTCGCCGGCCCCCCGCTGCTGTCGCTCGATCAGCCGCCGTTCGTAGATCAGCCGCTCGTAATACGAGAGCACCCGCTGGCTCACCCGGTCCCAGCGGAAGTGCTGCGCGCGCTCGCGGCCCCGCAGCGCCATCGCCTCGCGCCGACCGGGGTCGCGCAGCAGGGCGACGATCGCGGCGGCGAGCGCGCGCGGGTCCTCCGGCTGCACCAGCAGCCCTTCGACGCCGTGCGTCACCACGCCGGCGAAGCCATCGATGTTCGACGCGACCAGCGGCAGCCCGGCGGCCATCGCTTCCAGCAGCACGATGCCCTGGCTTTCGAACCCCGTGTTCGGCGCGACGAACAGGTGCGCCGAATGGTGGTAGCGCGGCAGCTCGGCCATCGGCACGTAACTGCGGAAGACGACATCGCGCAGGCCCGCGTTGCGCACCGCCCGCTCGTAGCGGTCGAAGCGCCCGGCGCCGACGACGATCAGGCGCGTCTCCGGCAACTCGCGCTGCACGGCGGCGAACGCGCGCACGAGATGCTTCAGTCCCTTGCGCTTCTCCGGCCGGCCGACGAAGAGCACGTTCAGCTTGCCATCGGCGAACTCCGGGAGCGGCGCCGCGTCGGCGGCGAACAGCTCCACGTCCACGCCGTTCGGGATCACGTTGTAGTAGCCCGGGAAGTACCGCTCGATGTGCCGCACCGCCGCCGGCGACACCGCGATCTTGCCGTCGAGCTTCGCGATCCAGCGCTTGATCAGCCGGCGCCCGTACAGGTAGAGGAAATTCGAGTCGCGCGCCGCGTGCCACGTGCCCACGTTCACCGCCATCGAGTAGCGCAGGAAGTTGATCGGCAGCTGCGGCATGAACGGCTCGTGCACGTGCACGATGTCGAACCGCTCCTCCTCGAGCAGCCGCCGAATGCGCCCCGCCGTCCGCAGGGAGAGCGTGATGCGCGCGACCGACCCGCTCACGCGCAGCGGGATCGGCCGCCCGATGATCGTGATCGGACACGGCCCGCCCGACGCGGGGCGCGAGCCCGGCGCGATGATGTGCGGCTGATGCCCGAGGCGCACGAACTGCTCGGCGAGATGGCGGATGTGATTGTTGACGCCGCCGGACACCGCCCAGTCGTACGGCGAGACGAGCGCGACCTTCACCGCCCCGCCTCCCCGCTGGCGTCCGCCTCGCCGGAGCGCCGGCGCCCGTGCAGACGGCTCTCGACGAAGCTGCGGATCGTCGGCGCCCACCCCATGTTCCGCGGCGTGGCCATCATCCCGCGCCACTGCTGCACGATGATCCTGCGGTATCCCAGGTCGCGCATGCGCGGCGCCACGCCCGGCCTCGCCACCGTCGTGCGCTGCTCGATGGCGCGCCGCAGGTCCATCGCGCTCGTCCCCTCGAACTCCGTGCGCGCCGAGCCGATCGATTGCAGGAAATGCGCGTCGCTCGAGCCGATCGCCGCGAGCGCGTAGCGGTCGCGGTTCAGCCGCCGCGCGCGCGCCGAGGACACCCGCCCCGCGGGGCTCAGGTTGTACTCCTCGATGCCGTCGAAGCGCACCGCCGGGTCCGTGCTCGCCGCCACGCGGTCGAGCACGCGCGCGCTCACGCTGCGCGTCAGCCACGACAGCGGGTGCGGCGCGACGGCGATGCCGCCCTGCCCGTGGATCGCCGCCAGGGTCTCTTCGATGCGCCGGAAGCTGGCGACCGGGCGCTCGATCCACAGGGCCAGCAGGTGGCCATCGAGCGTCGTCACCTCCATCCCCGGCACCAGCCCGAAACGGAAGCCGCCGCGCGCGTGCAACTCGCGCGCCTCCTCCGCCGCCCGCATCGTGTCGTGCTCCGTGACGGCGATGACGTCGAGGTCGTGGCGCTCCTGGACGAACCGCAGCAGCTCCGGCACGGTCGCCATGCCGTCGCCGTATCGCGTGTGAATGTGGAGGTCGGCCGTACCCAAAGAGCCTCAGCCGTCGCTGCACCGCCGCATCGGCGCGCGGCTGCCGGCTATTGTACCGCCTCGCGTCCGCGCGGTTCGCGCTCGCCCGGCGGCCGCGCCGGGCGCGGCTCGCTCCCTTCCGGCCAGATGCGGTCGAGCACGCTCCACTGCCCGGGATCGCGCTTCAGGTGCTCCTCGAACCGCTGCAGCATGCGCGCGGTGTTCGCGCGCACGTCGTGGTCCACGTCGCCCGTCAACACCAGCGGCAGCGGCGGGCCAATCCGCGCCTCGATCTTGTACCCGTCCAGGCGCCGCACCCAGCCCGGCATCAGCACCGCGCCCGTGCGCATCGCCAGGTCCACCGCGCCCGTCGGGAAGCGCGCCGGCGCCCCGCAGAATTCGATCTCCACCCCGCGCCCCTGGATGTCGCGGTCGATGAGGATCGCCACGACGCCGCCGGCGCGCAGCCACGCGATCGCCTTCTTGATGCCGCCGAAACTCACGTCCTCGTACTGGTGCCCGTGCACGTTGCGCAGCCCGCGCATCAGCCGTCCCAGCTCCGGCGGGTCGAGCGGCTCGACCAGCGCGAAGACGTGGATACCCGCCGCCGCCAGCCCCTGCACGGCGAACTCCGGGTTCGCGTAGTGCGCCGATGCCAGCACCACCCCGTGCCCCGCCGCCTGCGCCTCGCGCACGTAGTCCAGCCCGGTCAGCTTCAGGTCGTGCTCCAGGAATCGGTGCACGTCCATGCGGTGCATCCCGATGACGTCGGCGTAGTAGCGCCCGGTGTTCCGCGCGCAGTCGCGCGCCACGCGGTCCACCTCCGCCGGCGTCGCACGCGGGCCGAGCACGTGGCGCGCGTTGCTGCGCAGCGCGGCGCGCATTCGCGGCCGCCACGCCCACAGCCGTTCCGCGACGAACCGCGCGATGCCATACCGCCAGCCGAGCGGCAGCCGCCCCAGCGTGTTCACCACGATCAGCATCAGGTAGTACTTCCATTTCCGGAGGACGGGGACGCGACGCATGGTCACGCGCGCTCCGCGACGGCGGCGGCGGCCGGCGGGACCCGCTCCGGCTCCCACAGGCTGCGGAAGATGAACCACTGCTCCGGATGGCGGCGGATCTGCGCCTCCATCGAAGCCATCGCCAGCCGCGTCAGCTCGTGCACGTCGCGCGCCTCGTCGCCGCTCGGCCGGAAATCGCGCAGCCCCGGGTCGATGATGGGCCGGATCACGAGATCGTCCTCCGGCCCGCGCAGCACGATCGATGGCACGACCCACGCCCCCGTGCGCAGCGCGATGCGCGCCGCCGCCGGCGACACCAGCGCCGGCGCCCCGAAGAAGTCGACCCGGATCCCCTGCTCCGGCGTCGTCACGTCGAGCAGCATCGCCAGCATCTCGCCCCGGCGCAGGAGCCGGAACACCGCCGGCCCCACGCGCTCGTGGCCGATCACCTTCATCCCGAGCTTCGCGCGCGAGCCCTGCACCAGCGCGTTCATGCGCTCGTACGGAAACGTCTCGGCGATCGCGTTGATCGGATAGCCGTACGCGGCCAGCGCCGCCGCCCCCAGGTCCCAGTTCCCGAAGTGGATCGTCGCGATGATCACGCCCCGGCCGGAGTTCGCCGCCTCGTTCAGCGCGTCCCACTGCTCGAAGCGCAGCCGCTCCCGCACCTCCTCGCGCGTCATCACCGGGAAGTGGATGAAGTCGATGACGTACTTGCCGAAATTGCGGAAGTTCCAGCGCGCCACGCGCGCGATCTCGCGCCGGCTCGCGCCCGGCATCACGCGCGCCAGGTTGCGGTTCAGCGCCCGCCGGTGCCGCGGGAAGAGGATCCAGTAGCAGAACAACGCGACGCGCTCGCCGAACCAGTACCCCGCCCGCAGCGGCAGCGGCCGCGTCAGCAGGATCGAGAGCCGGAAGAGCCAGTAGACCGTCCGGTCGAGCACGCGCGCCTCATCCGGCGATGAACTCCTCCACCATGTCGTGCGCGACGTCGTCCGGGAACTGCTGCGGCGGCGACTTCATGAAGTACGCCGACGGACCCAGCAGCGGCCCGGCCAGGCCGCGGTCAAGCGCGATCTTGCAGCAGCGGATCGCATCGATGACGACGCCGGCGGAGTTGGGGCTGTCCCAGACCTCCAGCTTCACCTCCGCGTTCAGCGGCACGTTGCCGAAGGTCGTGCCCTCCATCCGAATGTAGCACCACTTGCGGTCGAGAAGCCACGGCACGTGGTCCGAAGGCCCGACGTGCACATCATCCGCCGGCAGCTCGTAGTCGAGCTGCGACGTCACCGCGCCGGTCTTCGAGATCTTCTTCGACTCCAGCCGCTCGCGCTCCAGCATGTTCAGGAAGTCCGTGTTGCCGCCGAAGTTCAGCTGGTACGTGCGGTCCAGCCGCACGCCGCGCTCCCGGAACAGGCGCGTCAGCACGCGGTGCACGATCGTCGCGCCGACCTGCGACTTAATGTCGTCACCGATAATGGGCAAGCCCGCTTCCTCGAAGCGCTTTGGCCAGTAACCGTACTGGTCGCGCGCGATGAACACCGGGATGCAGTTCACGAAACCGCACCCCGCCGCCAGTACCTGCTCGACGTACCACTTCGTCGCCTCTTCCGACCCCACCGGCAGGTAGCTCACGACGACGTCCGTTTTCGTGTCCTTGAGCAGCTTCACGATGTCGTCGGTCGGACCCTTCGCCTTGTGGATCACCTGCGAGAGGTACTTCCCCAGGCCGTCGTGCGTCATGCCGCGCGACACGCGCACACCCTGGAACGGCACGTCGCTGAACTTGTACGTGTTGTTCGGCGCCGTGAACACCGCCTCCGACAGGTCCTTCCCGACCTTGTTCTCGTCAATGTCGATCGCCGCCACGAAGTTGATGTCGCGGATGTGGTAGCCGCCGAGGTCGACGTGCATCAGCCCCGGGATGAGGTCGCCCTGGCGCGCGTCCTCGTAGAAGTAACGCCCTTGCACGAGCGAGGAGGCGCAGTTCCCGACGCCGATGATCGCGACGTTGATCTTGCCCTTCTCGCCGCGGCCGTTCGCCACCGCGGGAGCGGCCTTCGCCCCGGTCTTCGCGGCCCTGCGGGTGGTCGCCATGGTGCTCGCTCCTTCCTCGAAGAACAGCTCGCGTTCCGGCATGCGCATGACCGCGCACACCGCATCGATGAATTGGCGGTTCGGCTGCTTCAGCCCCGCCTTGATCTGGGAGAGGTAGCCCTCGCTGATGCGATAGCCCGCGCGCTCGAGCTCGCCCAGCAGCCAGCGCTGCTTCTGGCCGCGCTGGTCCAGGACGTCGAAGAGCCGCGTGCGCATCATCCGGCGACCTCCGGTCAAGTTTCCTCTACCGTAGGCCCGCACCGCCGCGCGGGTCAAGTGACGAAAACTTTACCTGATGCCAGCATGGATCCGCCGTCGCCGCGCCGGAATGGTCCGTTCCGCTCATTTCGCGTGCCGGATCCGTAGCGGTGGCGGGCGCCGTCGCTGACTGGGAATGCTACGCCAGGCCGCCCACCTGGGCTTCTGCCTCGCGGTGCCAGCCCGTCATCCCAAGCTCGCGGAACTGCGCCAGCGCCGCCTCCAGCAGCGCGCGCGCCCGGCCGGCGTCGCCCGCTGCGCCGCGCCGCGCCTCCATCAGGCCCTCGTCGTAGTCGGCGATCGCTCGGAGCGGACGGTGCCCGTCCTCGTCGAGGATCGGGCGCGCGGCGTCGAACCACGCGCGCGCCTCCTCGAGGCGGCCGGTCAACGCGCACAGGCGCGCCAGCGAGATGCGCGGGTCGACGTTGAGGCAGCGGAAATCGGCCGGCAGGATCTTCGCGCGGATCGACGCCTCGAGCGGTTCGAGATACGCCCTCTCGCCGAGCACCCAGAGCGCTTCGACGGCCGTGCACACCGTGCGCACGTAATTCGGCGACCATCCGGGCGCCTTCTCGATCGCGGGGAGCGCCTGTGCGACCAGGCTGACCGCGAGCTGCGGCTGGCCGGCGTATGCGGCCCCGCGGGCGACGCCGGCCTCGATCGCCGCGCGCGCCCACGCGTCCGTAGCCGACCGTTGCTGCGCCAGGGTGACGAACGAGGCGAACGCCTCGCTCCACCCTTCGCGGGTGGCGGCGCGCAGCTCGTCATCGGCCGCGACGAGCTGCAGGGTGTAGATCGAGGTGGTCGTCAACCGGTCCGCTAGCTCCCTCGACCGCGCGATCTGCTCGCGGGCGACGCCCAGGTTGCCGAGGGCGATGTTGGCACGCGCCGCGTATGCCCAGGACGCGACCGCCGCCGCGATCCCACCGGCTCGTTCCATCTCCTCGGCAAACCGGGGGAACTCCGCAGCCGGCAAGCGCGCATCGCCGGCGAAAAACATGCGCTCGCTCAAGCGGAATGGCCGCTCGACGTCGCTGAGCGCGCCGTAGTCGACGCCGAGCACGCTCGCCCGGCTCGCGATGGGGCGGACGCCGAAATTCAGCGCCCGTTGCCTCGCGATATCGACCGCACCCGACTCGTCGCGCAACGCGTCGATGACCGCGCTGAGCTCCAAGCGCGCGGGCGACGCCAAGGGCACGCCGATGTAGTCCGGGTCCAGTGCCTCGCGACGGAACAGGTCGATGTTGGTGAGTCGTGCCCACGCGAGGTCATGACGGTCTCCGGCGAGATCGAGGCCGAGCGGGGTGATCTCCCACGCCGCAGACACGTTCCCCGAGTTGAAGAGCGCGCCCGCAAGCTCGGCGTAAAACGCGACGCCGCGGTCGGCACTCGCCCGCGCGAGATCCGGGCCCGCGCACTTGCCCTCCCGCACGGCATCGTCCCACTGCAGGCTCCACGCGAGCGCAATCGCGAGCCGCCCTCGGATGGGCGGCGCCTCCTCGTCTCCCGCCAGTTCCAGGGCCATGCGAAGGTACGTCACGGACTCGTCCCATGCGCCGGCCGCCTCCGCCTCGTCGGCCGCGGCGAGCGCGTACGGCACTCCGTGCTCGGCACCCGGGATCGCGGCGCTGCGGTAATACTGGTACGCCACCTCGCTCGCGGATACGGCATCCGTCCGCGGGCGACCGCCCGCTCCAGCCGCCGTCATCGCCTCGGCGATCCTGCGGTGCAGGCGGACCTGGCGCGACGGATTCATCTCCCCGTAGAGCGTGTGCCGGATCAGCGCGTGCGTGAAGTCGTAGTGATCCGGGCGACCGTCGGG
Organism: Dehalococcoidia bacterium; assembly: GCA_035650575.1. Taxonomy (GTDB): domain Bacteria; phylum Chloroflexota; class Dehalococcoidia; order DSTF01; family JACRBR01; genus DASRHM01. The sequence goes on from DASRHM010000037.1 coordinate 9,999, forward strand.
ACGGAGGAGCTGCGCGTCGAGCGCTTCATCGATCGCGTCGAGGGTGATGCCCTCGTCGAGCCCGGCGACGGCCGCGATGGTCTCGAAGCGGAATCCGCCGTTGAACGCCGAGGCAGCGGACATCAGCTTGTTCGCGTCGTCGGACAGGCGCGACAGGCGTCGCGTAATCACCTGCCGGACACCCTCAGGGATCCCGAGCTCGGCAATCGATCGCGCGTTGCTCCGCCACTCTCCGTCTTCCCGGTAGAGCTTGCCTTCCTGCACGAGGTGGATGAGCACCTCCCGGATGAAGAAGGGGTTCCCATCCGTCTCCGCGCTGATCGCTTCGATCAGCGCGGCGTTCACCTCCTGTTCCGCGATCGTGCTCAGGAGGGCGCCGACTTCGCCGGGCGCCAACCCCTTGAGGACGATGCGCTCGTACTCCGCCTCGCGCCGCAACGCCGCGAGCGCGTCAGCGAGCGGATGCTGGCGGTCCAGTTCGACATCACGATAGTTCCCGAGGATGAGCATCCGGTGCTGCGGCGCGAAGCGCGCCACGTGGCGCAGCATGGCGATCGTCCCGCGGTCCGCCCAGTGCAGGTCGTCGACCACGAGGAGCAGCGGCGCGCGCCGCGACGTCGCGATCAGGAACTGGGACACCGCATCCATCAGCCGGAACCGTTCTTCGTCGGGCTGCAGTGGCGCCGCCTCCGGAATGTCGCCGAGACGAACGCGCAGTGCCGGCACCAGGCGCGCGACGGGCGCCGCGCCGTACCCGAGGTCCGCCCGCAGCTCATCGACGTCCGCCTCTCGCGCGTACGCTTCGATGGCATCGGCGAATGCGCCGTACGGCGGTGCCCAGTCCCCCTCGAAGCAGCGGCCGCTCAACACGCGCGCGCCCAGCGCCGCCGCCGCCTCCGCGAATTCCTGCGAGGTCCGCGTCTTGCCGATCCCGGGTTCGCCCACGAGCATCACCAGACCGCCGCGCCCGGCGTCGGCCTCGCGGAACCGCTCGTGGAGCTTCGCGACCTCTGCAGCGCGGCCGACGAATGGCGTCGACGCGAGGAACGCCGCCGAGTCCTCTCGCTCGTACATCACTTCGGCCGCCGGCACCGGGCTCGCGAGCCCTTTCAGCTGGAGCGCGCCGAGATCGCGGAACGCGAACGACTGGCGCCCGGCGAGCAGCCCGGCGACCAGCGCGCTGCAGCGCACCTCGCCGGCGCGCGCCGAGTCGCAGAGCCGGCGGGCTACGACCACCGTCGTGCCGAAGTAATCCGACTCGTCGATCAACGCCTCACCGGCGTGCAGGCCCACCCGGATCTCCAGGCGCTCCCCGCCGGGCGTCGCGCGCCGGGCGGCGCGCTGCATGCTGATCGCGCATCGCACGGCGTCCGCGGCCGACGGGAACGCCACCATGAGCCCGTCCCCGAGCCACTTGACCTCGTGGCCGCCCGTGGCGGCTACGGCGTCCCGCAGTGCCTTGTGATGCGCCTTGAAAATCCGCTGCGCCTGCTCATCGCCCGCGCGTTCGAGCAACTCGGTCGAGGAGACCAGGTCCGTGAAGAGGATCGTCGTGAGGGCCGTCGACTGCGGTGCCTGCGCCATGGCGTCGCGATTGTAGCACCGCCCTCGCTCGCCCCCGGTGCCTCGCGGTGCCGCGGTCAAGCGCCGCCGAGGGCGCCGGACGCCGCGCTACTCTGGCGCCACGCCGGCGGCGTCCGCCAGGAGCCGTTGCGCCCGCTGCTCGAAATCCCCGAACACCGCCTCGTACAACCGCCACCCGGCCTCGATCCCCAGCCAGCGCGCGAACCAGCCGCCGAT
>DASRHM010000038.1:0-16358 GCA_035650575.1 Dehalococcoidia bacterium
CACCGCGCTTCTGGCACGACCCGCGCTTCAACGCGCCGGCGCAGCCCGTCGTCGGCGTCACCTGGGCCGATGCCGTCGCGTACTGCGCATGGCTGGCGTCGCTCACCGGCGAGCCGTGGCGCCTGCCGACCGAGGCCGAGCGCGAGAAGGCCGCGCGCGGCGGCGTCGCCGGCGCCGACTATCCCGCGGGCGAGACGGACCTGCGCTTCGAGCAGGACGCGCCGTTCGAGGTCGGCCGCTCGCGCCCCAACGGGTACGGCCTGTATGACATGGCGTACAACGTCCACGAGTGGTGCGCGGACTGGTACGACCCCGCCTACTACGCCCACTCGCTGGCTCGCGACCCGCAGGGCCCGCCGTCCGGCACGCGCAGGTCATCGCGCGGCGGCGCCTGGCGCCACCAGGTCAAGCTCAACCGCTGCGCCGCCCGCAGCGCCATCCCGCCTGACTTCCAGTACAACGACTACGGCTTCCGAGTCGTCCGAAGCGTGTGATCTGCGCTCCGGTCGCGCGCCCGGCCGGCTCGGCCGGAAGTCCGGGCTCGAATCAGCGCGCGCTTCCGCGCGCAGCCACGCCGCGCGCAGGGACAGGCTTCAGCCGTATCCGCCGCGCGACGATCCTCTGAACGCCGCGTGCCTAGCGGCCCGCCAGCGCCCGGCTGATCACCAACCGCTGGATCTCGTTCGTCCCTTCGAAGATCTGGAAGATCTTCGCGTCCCGCACCCACTTCTCGACCGGGAACTCCCGCATGTACCCGTAGCCGCCGCAGATCTGCAGCGCGTCGACCGTGATCTTCATCGCCGCGTCGGATGCGTAGCACTTCGCCATCGACCCCTCGGCGCGCAGCAACGGCACGCCGTTCGCCGCCATCCACGCCGCGCGATGCACCAGCAGCCGCGCCGAGTCGTACGCCATCGCCATGTCCGCCAGCTTGAAGCCGATGCCCTCCTGCGCGATGATCGGCTTCCCGAACTGCCTGCGTTCTTTCGCGTACTCCGTCGCGTACTCCAGCGCCGCCCGCGCGATGCCGAGCGAGAACGCGCCGATCGACGGCCGCGTGCGCTCGAGCATCTTCAAAGCGCCCAGCGCGCCCGGCACCCCCGGCCCGCCGCCTGCGCCATCCGTGCGCGGCGGCGGGCCCAGGCGGTTCTCCGCCGGGATGCGGCAGTCCTCCAGGATCACGTCCGCCGTGTGCGATGCGCGGATGCCCATCTTCTTCCACACCGTGCCCATCGTCAGCCCCGGCGTGCCCTTCTCGACGACGAACGCCGCCAAACCGCCCCAGCCCTTGCTCTTGTCCTCCGTCGCGAAGATCACGTGCACGTCGGCGATGCCGCCGTTCGTGATGAAGCGCTTCGTGCCGTTCAGCACGTAATCGTCGCCGTCGCGCACCGCCGTCGTGCTGATTGCCTGCACGTCGGACCCCGCCTCCGGCTCCGTCAGGCCCATCGCCCCCAGGCGCACGTCCTTCCCCGTGCCGAACGCCTGCGGCAGGAACTTTGCCTGCTGCTCCGGCGTGCCGATGCCGACGATCGCCGCGCCGGCGAGCCCGCTCGCCGCGATCGCCAGCGCGATGCCGGCGCACCCCCACGCCAGCTCCTCGGCGATGAGCACGCTGCCCAGCCCGCCGGCGCCGCCGAAGATGCCCTGCGCGAGGCCTACTTCGTTCGCCTTGCCGATGATCTCGCGCGGCAGCTCTTCGGTCTCGTCGTAGTACGCCGCCCGCGGACGGATCTCCTTCTCCGCGAAGTCGTGCGCGAGCTGCTGCACCATTCGCTCTTCTTCGCTCAGGCTGAAATCGGCCATTGCCCTGCCCCTTCGCTTGCCGCCCTGGCGCGCCGTCTGCGCGCTTGGGAGCATCCAACCGGAATCCGCAAGAGTCTACCCGCGCCGCACGCCGCCGGCCATCCACCGCCCGCCCGAAAGGCTATCTCACGCGCCCCCCGGTTGTCCGTCGCCGCCCGGGGTGGCGGCGCCAGCGCGCGCCGGCGCGTAGTACAATCGCCGACACAACCCCGTCCCGCAGCAAGGAGCCGTCCGCATGGGTGAGATCTCCGGCAACGAGGGCGCACGTCGCGCCTGGAACTACCCCCTGTTCGACGCCATCTTCAACCGCCGCTCCCGCCGCATGGCGCTCGGCGCCGAGATCCCCGGCGGCCCCACCAGGTACAAGTCCGAGAAGCCGCCCATGCCCCTCGATGAGGTCGAGGAGGCGATGCTCGTCCAGGCGGGGACCGGCATCAGCGGCCTCAACCTCAGCGACCTCCCGTACACCTACGCCGATGGCAAGAGCGCCAGCGGCAACACGATGATCCAGTTCACCGGCCGCACGTGGTCCAGCCCCTGCGGCTCCCACAGCACCGAGCTGATCTACTTCAACGATTCCGGCAGCTACGTCGTCGGCCTCAAGGACTGCCGCACCGACCGCATCCGCCAGTATGAGACCGAGAGCGACCGCGACTACATCGCGCGGTCGTTCCGCGAGAACCGCACGAAGGTGCTCGACCACCGCCCCGAGCATCCCCGCTCCTACCCCGCGATGCTCTCGTTCAACCTCTGGGACTCGAACATCGAGGGCTCGACCGTGTTCCTGCCCGTCATCAATAACACCTGGCAGTACATCAACGGCCTGCTCCTCATGTGCGGCTGGGCCGATGGCGGCGCCTTCCTGGTCGATGACCTGAACGGCAACCGCCCCGCCGGCACGGAGCGCTGGGTGAAGGAAGGCCTGCTCGACGCCAACCGCCCGCTGCCGCTTTCCACCACGAACTTCGGGCAGGAGGTCGAGCCCGCCTTCATCCTCCACAACATCGTCCTCGCCGAGCAGGCCATAGGGCTCGGCGGCTGGATCCACGCCGGCGTCAACCCGCTGTTCCTGATGCAGGCGCTGCCGTTCCGCGTCGTCGAGACGCCCGGCACCGCGTCACCGAACCCGGTCGGCATCGATGGCGTGCTCGAGGGCTACTGCCCGCCGTACTACAAGGACATGGACGCCGCGGTCGACGCCGTCGTCGAGGCGAAGTTCGGCGCCGATGGCATCTACACGATGGACGCCGGCCGGGAGGCGCCGTTCCTCGACAAGAACGAGTTCATCGCCGGCGTCCCGCGCTACAGCGAGAAGCTGGTGCAGTGCGTCAAGGACATCGCGAATTACATCTACGACACGTACGGGCGCTTCCCGATGAACGTGCCGACGATGGGCATCAGCAGCTACTGGTGCCAGGCGCATCACCTGGACCTGGACTTCTACGACCGGTTCTACGGGAAGGCGGCCTACACGCAGACGCAGGCCGAGCACTACGAGCTGTGGCACGGCTCGGCACGCCCGTGGGAGTCCGCCCGCCCGCCTGCCCTCGCTGGCGCCAAGGGCTAGCGCCGGCCTTGGTAACGCAAATCGCCAGAGAGGCGCCGGGCACAGCGGACACGAGCACGCGCGCGCGGGGCGGTCGAGCCGGGATCAGATCCCGTGCGCGCGCAGGAACTCGCGCACGATGCGGTTGAACTCCTCCGGCTGGTACAGGTTCACCGCGTGCCCGGCGCCCGCGACGACCGCGAGCTGCGCCCCCGGGACTTTCGCGGCGATGTACTCGCAGCCCGACTTGTACCGCTCGTCGTCCGCCCCCCAGACGACCAGCGTCGGCACGGCGATCTTGTCGATGTTGTCCATCACCTTCGCGTCGCGCTGCGTGAGGATGCCGCGCCCCGCGAACGCGAGCCCCTGCGCCGAGCGCTGGTACTGCTTCGTCGCGTCGATCTCGATCCCGCGTCCGAAGCCTTCGAGCCCGCGCTCCTCGAACCGCTTCGCGTAGCCGATCGAGAACTCGTTCCAGCCCGCCCGCGCGTCGTCCTTGCGGTAGCCAGGCCCGGTGTTGCACAGGATCAGCGCGCGCACCATCTCCGGGTGCGCCACCTGGAACTCCAGCGAGATGTAGCCGCCGAGCGAGAGCCCGCCGATCACCGCCTTCTCGATGCCGAGGTGCCGCAGCAACGCCGCCATGTCCGCGACCGTGAGCTTCTCGGTGTAGTCCTCCTGCCGCGGCGGGCTGTCGGTGCCGCCGTGGCCGCGGATGTCCCACGCGATGACGCGATACTCCGGCAGCCCTTCGAACTGCGGCGCCCACATCTGCAGCGTGGCGGCGTAGGCGTGGGTCAGCAGGATCGGCGCGCCGTTCGGGTCGCCGTGCTCCTCGTAGTTGATGTGGATCCCGTTCAGCTCGACGACCGGCATGTCCTCTCCCTTGCGTCTGCGGCTCGCGCGAATGGTCGCCTACGGCGCCCCCTCGCACAACCGGCAGCCCGCGAGGTTACGGCGCGCCCCGGCGCTCCTGCAGGAAGCCGTCGATGGCGTCGGCGACGTGCCGCGCCATCAGCACGTGCGCGCGGTCGTCGACCAGCACCCTGGCGTCGTCGTCGTTCGAGAGGAAGAGGAACTCGAGCAGCGCGGCGGGCACCGGCGTCTCGCGCGTCACCACGAACTGGCAGAACTCGCCGGAGTGGTGGGTCTCGGCGTCCTCCTTGATCCCCCGGTCGGGCGGGAAGTAGCCGTACTCGTGCAGCGCGTCCATCATCGCCCGCTGGATGCGCCGGGCCAGCTCCTCGTTCTGCGCGCCCTCCGCGTGCTTCCCGCAGTACCAGGTCTCGGGGCCGCTGATCGACTTGACGCTGGCGCCGTTGCCGTGGATCGCGACGTACACGTCCGCGTCCACCGCGCTCGCCAGCGCCACCCGCGCGTACAGGTCCGACGTGATGAACTGCAGCGGCAGCGGCCCGCCCGGGCCCTGCCCCGGCCCGTTGCGCGTCAGGTACACCGTGTACCCCATCGCCACGAGGTCGTCCCGGATCAGCTCGGCGTTGCGCAGGTTCGAGTCCGCCTCGGTGATGTCCCAGCGCCCGGACCCGTCCGGGAGGTAGTGGGTCGCGCCGGGGTCGCCGCGCCCGTGCCCCGGGTCCAGCACCACGACTCCCTTGCTCGCCGTGCGCGGTTTGTCCTGCGCGCGCGTTGCCGTGTCGCCGGTGCGCTTCGGCGCGCCGATACCGGCGTTCAGCGCGTACTTCGGCGCGGCGTACGGCATGGCGAGCCGCGTCGGCGCCGGCGATGGCGCCGCCGTCGGCGACGGCAGCGTCGCCTCCGCTTCCTCGCGCGTCAGGTAGTGCACGCTGTGCTGCCCGCCGGGCGAAGCGACGTCGTACACGACCATCGCCTCCGCCGGCGTCGTACGAACCGCGTCGCCACCCGTCGCCCACCAGCCGATCAGGGCGCAGGCCGCCGTCCAGCCGAGCATCACGACGACCATCAGCCGTCGTGCGAGCGGCGACATCACGCCGCCTTCAGACGCCGGAGTGCGGCCGCCGTCGTGCTCAGGTCGTCGAGCAGGTCCTCCATGTCGACCTCCCCGCGCAGGTGCTGGCGGACGCCCTCGAGCTCGTCGGGCTCCGGTGCCCGCTGGTGGAACAGCCACAGCCGGTCCGCGTCGTCGGGCTCGTACCTCTGGATGGCCGGAGGGCCGGGGACCGGGGGCACCGCCGGCGCCTGGCCGTCCTCGCGCTCGATCTGGTCGACGAGCGACGCGAGGAACTGCACCTCGTCGTCGTCCTCGTCGTCATCGGTCGGGAGCAGGATCGACTCGCGCCGCTCGACGTCGGCGGCGGGTCGCACCGACTTCGGCACCCAGGGTGCTGGCGTCGCGTCACAGCCGTTGTCTGCGCGCGCGTCGTGCTCATCGTGGCGCCCGAACAGTCGCATGGGTCTCCTCCTATGGCGTCGTGCCGCCGGTCGTGGTCGTGTTGGCGAGGTCACCGGCCACGCTGTGGAACAGCCCGCCGACCACGTGCGGGATCAGCATCAGCGCCAGCCCGGATGTCAGCGCCATCACGGCCAGGTACGCCCAGAATTTGTGATGGTGGCCGCCGGCGGTCGAGTGCGGCGCCCACGCATCGACGACGGTCAACACGATCGTCACGACCAGGGCGAAGCCGCGGATGAATCCTACGTTCGGCGCGGCGAACGCCAGCACGTTCGTCACGTCCACGCCGGCCTCGGTGCTGGTCGTCGTCGAGCTCAGCGCCTGCGTCTGGATGCTGGCGAGCTGCGTCGCGAAGATCGCCATCACTTCGGTGATGAACAGCACGATCGCGACGAGCACGACGTGCAGCGGGATCACCAGGTACTGGAATGTCTGCGAGATCAGCTTCCGGTTCTCGCGCATGAGCGAGATCTTGAGCGCGAAGAGCGACGACAGGTAGCCGATCTGGTCGGGGTCGCCGCCCAGCTTGATGGTGTCCCAGAACGTGCTCACGGAGCGGTCCACCAGCTCGCTGCCCGTCTCCGAGACGAACCGGTCCCAACAGAGGTCCGGCTTGATCCCCGACCGGAGCCGGATGTGCAGCCGCCGGACGCCCTGCTCGAGCGACGCCAGCGAGCGCTGGTTGACGCGCTCCATGCCCTCGCTGATGGTCGTGCCGATCGCGCCGACGACCGAGCCGAGCGCGCGCAGGAACGTCGAGATGTCGCGGTCCTGCTGGTCGACGCGCTGGTCGTCGATGAACGCCAGCACCCCGACCGGCCCCATCACCACCGCCGCCACCACCATCCCGGCGCCGATGCCCGCGAGCAGCCCGACGGCCGCCCCGATCAGCGCCGCCGCCGGCAGCAGCACCTTCGCCACGGTGAACATCTGCCGCTGCGTCCGCGACTTCTCCTTGCGCTTGTGCGTCTTCGGCTCGACGGGCGCCGTGCGGTAGATGATCCAGTCGCCGATGCCGGCGATCGCGATCATCACGACCGCCAGGCCGAGGATGAAGATCGTCCCGACGCTGTAGATCATCATCGAGACCAGCGAGACGACGACGACGAGCGTCACCGACACCATGAGGGCGACATAAGCGTCGGTCCACTTGCGCAGCGACTCGAGGTCGCGCTCGTACTTCTTCGAGTACTGCTCGAGCTGGATCTCGGTCTCCCGCGCGAGGAACACGGACTCCGGCTCGCCGGAGGCGAGCGAGCTCGAGAACCGCAGCAGCAGGCTGCTCACCACCTCGTTGTCCGTCGCGTCGGCCACGAGCTGGCAGGCGCGCGCGTAGTCGTAGTTGAGGCGCTGCGCCACCAGGTGCACGCGGTGAAAGTAGCCCGACGTCGTGTAGCCGAGCTCCGCCGTCTTCTGGAACAGCGCCTCGCGGCTGATGTTCGCCGTCGCCAGCGCGGACATGTACGTGAGTTGCGCCACGAGGTCGTAGTCCGCCGGCGCCGGCCGGAAGAGCGACGTGGGCCGCTGCCAGTTGGCCGCGTCCTCGACAGCCTGGCTGCGCGGCGGGCTCTTCGCGAGCATGCCCGGCATGAACCTGGTGAAGAAGGCCATCCGCGCTCCCTACGGGCCGTTGAAGTACGTCTGCACCGTCACGCCCTTCTCCGTGCCGATGATCGCCCAGTTCGTCGAGCCCGCGGCCACTGCCGGGTTCACCCGGACCAGCAGGTCCACGCTCTCGCCGGTGTTGAGGATCCCCGGCTCGAAGATGTCGTTCGCGAAGCTTCCCGTCGTCCACGTGTCCGCGCCGAGCGGCCCCGCCGTGTACGGGATCCACTTGTCGAACCGGCCGCCGGCCTCGCCGAAGTACTGCAGGACGATGTCCATCTCGTCCCATTGCGAGACGGGCGTCTGCCCGTCGTTGCGCACGGTGATGGTGAGGTTCGAGCCCGTCCCGTCGATCGATGTTCCGGTCACCGTCAGCCCCGTCCGGTTCTGCTGGCCGATCGTCGTTTCCTGCTGCTTCAGCGACTGCCCCACCGCGTCCATGCCGATGAATCCGCCGCGAGCGATGAACACCGTCGACAGCATCAGGATGGCGGCGATCATCAGGGCGGGGATGCCGTTCTCCATCGCGCTCTCGCCCCTAGACCGTGAAGAACTTCGAGTCCGTCACGCCGTTTGGCGTAACGACCTTGATGTAGTACGTGGTGCCGGTCGCCAGGTTCGCGTCGTCGTGCACGGTGATGTGCAGCGTCGCCGTCGGTTCCCACACCGTCGAGTTTTCGATCGTGTACTCCCAGCAGGGCGCGGTGCAGCCGCTGCCGCCGTACGGGATGCGCTGGAAGTCGCCGCTCGGGCCGAAGAACACGTCCTCGCGGTCAACCGCGTCCACCGTTGAGGCGCCGATGTTCTTCACCCACACCTGCGCGTCCGGGTTGGCGTCCTGCCCCGTCGCGTGCACGATCTCCACCTGGCTCGCGATGCGGTCCTCGACGACGCTCGACGTCGAAATGAGCGCGCCCGTCGTGCGGCCCACCGAGGGCAGCACCGCGTTCACCACCGCGACCACCGCGACGATCGCGGCGATCGTGAGCATGATGGTCGTGATTGCCTTGTCGATGGCGCCACTCCTTCAGCGTCGGGCGGGACGTGCCCGCCCGGCTTCGCGTTAGCGGTGCAGGCGCACCGGCAGGTCGTCGCGCAGGTCGTCGTTCAGCAGCGCATCGAGCTGGCGCAGGATGACGACCGTGTCGTTCGTGGACGGCGGCTGCTCGGGCGCCGGCACGTCGAGCTCTTTCACCCGCGAGAGCGCCGCGCGGGCCTCCGGCGCGACGTGCCCGGCCGCCTCGCACAGGTCGAGCAGGATCTCGAAGCGCAGCGCGCCCAGGCGGCGCATCGCCTCCTCGCCCCAGGCCGTCAGGCTGGCGATCGTCAGCAGGCTCCATTGCGGCTCGTGCGCCGGCGGCGGTGCGGTCTCAGGCCTCAGCATGATCGGCTCCTTGGTCTGCGACGCCAGGGGCTCCAACCTTGGCGATGCGCGGCGTCGCTCGGGCTCCGGCTCGGGCTCCGGCTCGGGCTCCGGCTCCGGCTCGGGCTGCGGTGCGCTGAACTGCACCTTCACCGGCTCGGCGCTTACGGCCGGCGCGACGATGCTCACCGTTGGCGTGCCCGCGCGCGGCGCGCCGCCATCTTCGAACGGGTTGTCGCGGACGAGGATCGCCGTGCGGATCTCGGTGAGGATCTGCTTCACCTCGCCCTTGATGATCTTGTTCTCGTCCTCGAGCACGGCGACCTTCGCCTCCAGGGCGGCGACCTTCGCGCTCAGCTGTTGCGGTTCCACCGGCGTTCCTTTCGCGCGCCCGGCTGGGGCGCGGCGCGCGGCGCGCGACGGCGCGGGCGCGATCCTTCTACGTGAGGGTCGTATCCCTAGGGGGTGCGAAGCATGCTCAACACCCCCGATTTCTGCCGGTGCCTGCACCTACGGCGCGGCGGGCGTGAGGGCGAGCGGCGCGCGCTGCCTGCCGCCCTCAGGCGGCTTTGCGCTGTGCCCGGCGGTCGGAGTCGTCGCGGTGCGCGCTGGTCTCCTGCAGGTAGAGCAGGACCGCCTTCACGCGCGGGTGCGCGGCGTTGTCGCGGCTCAGGTTGAGCTGCCCGAAGATCGCGTTGATGTGGTTCTCGACGGATTTCTCCTCGAGCACGAGCGCGCGCGCGATGGCGGCGTTGTTGTATCCCTTCGCCATCAGCGACAGCACTTCGACCTGCCGCCTGGTCAGCGCGGAGAGCCGCGTTTCGCGCCGCCCGAGCGTTTCGACGACGAGCGGGTCGAGCACGACCAGGCCCATCGCCGCGCCGTCGATCGCGCGCGCCAGCGTCGCCACGTCCTGCACCGACTGGCGCAACAGGTACGACCAGCCCGCCGCGCGGAACGCCGGCAGCGCCGCCAGCATGCGGCTGTCCGGGCGCTCGCCGAGGAAGACGATGCGCGATCCCCGCGCCCCCGACAGCCCCTGGGCCACCGCGAGCGCGTCCTGCTCGCTCTCGTTGTCGATGCCGATGAGCGTGACGTCCGGCGCCTCCGCGCTCGCGAGCTGCAGGGCTTCCTGCGCTGCTGCCGCGGCGCCGACGATCTCGAGCCGCGGCTCGGCCGAAAGCACGGTGCGCAGCATGTCGCGCAGCAGGCCGTCAGCCTCGACGACCAGTACGCGGATGCGAGCCGGCGGGCGGTTCTGGTTCTGCATGCCTGAGCGGATTATCGACGCGCCCGGACCTGCGGGTATGCGGGGAAGCGCTGATTCTGTGCGACGTCCCATCACGCGCCCCCGGTCGGGAACCGCGCGCTCGCGCCCAGCTCGCCATCCGCGCGCTCGATGCGCAACTCCCCGGCGTAGGAGGCCACGGCCACCCGTGACGCCGCGAGCAGCGGCTCCGGCAGCCCGCCTGCTTCGCCCTCCGACTCCGACCGGAGCGCCAGGACGATCTCCTCGTCGCTACGATGCAGCGAGAGGCGGCACGCCCGGATCCCCGCCGCCGCGAATTCGCGCAAGGTGTCCTGCGCGAAACGGTAGAGCACGATGCGCCGCCCGGCATCGATCGGTGTGCGGTCGCCGTCGTCGCTGACGGTGTCGGCGAGCGGATCGATGTCGAGCGTGACGCCGATCGTGCCGGCGACGTCCTTTCGGAGCGAGCGCAGCGCCGTCGGCAGGCCCAGCCGCAGCACCGAAGGGCTCAGCTCTTGCTCGAGCGCGCGCAACTCGCGGTCGCGCACGCGCTCGATCTCGTCCATCGCCTCCGCGTGCGCGCTCGAGCCGCCGCCGTCGGCCGCCATCCGGTACGCCTCGTCCGCGCGGGCCGACGCGACCAGCAGGCGCGCGCGGACCGCCTCCCGGAGTTGCTCGGCGATGCGCGCGCTGCGCTCCTCGTACGCCTGGATCACCGTCACGGCATCGACGTCCGCCTGCACGACCGGGCGCAACGGCCCGGGATCGGGCGCCTCGGCCGCGGGCGGCGCTGCGCGCGCCTCCTCCCGCGGCGGCGGCAGCATCAGCAGCGGCCGCCGCCGCCCGAACACCGTCCAGGTCATCGCGCCCGCCGCGACGAGCGCCAGCACGACGCCGCCGACGGTGATCAACCGCTGTTTTTCCGTCGCCTGCGCGTGCTCGGCTTCGACGAGCGATGCCGGGAGGCAGGCCGCCACGACTTGTCCCTGGTCGATCTGCGACCCGGCCCCGACCGTGCTCAGGCCGCAGATCGACTCGACGCCGCCGACGTTCGCCGCGATGCCGCCGCGCTTCAGCGGGTTGCCACGCCACGTCGCGCCGACCAGCTCTGGCGGCACACCCGCTGCCAGCCGTCCGTCGCCATTGATGATGATCGTGCGGCTGCCATCGACCGAGGCCGCGAGCGTGCCGCGCCAGAGCCGCTCCGGGTCCGCGCGGCCGACGAGGATCGCCCACGTCGCGCCATCCGGGTCCTTCAGCGGCGACGCGAACTCGACGTAGCTCGCCGGCCCCGGCGCCAGGACGACGTCCGAGCTGGACGGCGCGAGCGTCTGGCGCGTTGCTTCGAACGCCGCGCCGCCGCGGACGCTGGTCAGCGCCGGATCCGTCGATGCGAGCACCGTCCCCGCGCGGTCCGCGATCGTCAGCGACGCCATGTTGTTCGTGTTCAGGTACAGCATCTGCCGCATCGCGGCGATGCGCTGCTCTCGGGTCGAGCCGCGATCGCGCACCGTGGGGTCGTCCGCGTATCGCAGCAGTTCGATGTAGCCGTTGAAGGCGTCCGCGGTCGCCATGCGCCCGGCGAGTTCAGCGAGCGACCCCGCTTCCGCGGCCGCGCGCCGGTCGGCCGCACGGCCGGAGAACTCGTCTGCGCCGAAGTACGTGAGCGCGCCGACGAATGCCACCGCGAGCGCCACGATGGTGAGCGCCGCGGCGAACGAAGAGGACCGGAGCGCATTCGTCGAGGGCTGCCGCGGGACGAGCGAGGCCAACCGGGACCAGGGCCGGGCTCCAGCGCCGATTTTCGGCAGACGCGGGACGGTCGTCAGTCGCATCTTGCCGCATCCATCGTCGGTGCTAGCACCCAGCGCGCCGCAGAGGAGAACCCCCTATTTCGGCCTCCGCCGCCGTCTGCGCGGACCGGGTGTACGCCCGATCTTGACGAACGTGTGTTCCGAACGTATACTCCCGCTCTCGAACGCTTGTGCGAGGGAGGCAGGATGCCGCTGGCCGATGCGCTCGATGCGCTGCGCTCCGACCCCGACTTCGTGCCCAATTTCGTCGAGTGGCGGGAGCTCCCGGCGATCCCCGCGCGATACGCGCCGTTTCCGATGTCCGCCGATCAGCGGCTCATCGCCGCGCTGGCGCGGCGGGGAATCGACCAGCTCTATACCCACCAGGCCCAGGCGCTCGCGGCCGCGGCCCAACGCCGCGATTTTGTCGTGGTGACGCCGACCGCGTCCGGCAAGACCCTCTGCTACAACCTGCCGGTCGTCCAGACGCTGCTCGAGGACCCGGAAGCGCGCGCCCTGTACATCTTCCCCACGAAGGCGCTGGCCCAGGACCAGGTCGACGAGCTGCGCGGGCTCGTCTCAGAGCTCGGCGCCGAGATCCGCACCGCGACCTACGACGGCGATACGCCGGGCGAGACGCGGCGCAAGGTGCGGGAGGCCGGACACGTCGTCGTGACGAACCCGGACATGCTGCACACGGGCATCCTTCCCCACCACACGCGCTGGGTGAAGCTGTTCGAGAACCTGCGCTACGTCGTCATCGATGAGCTGCACCAGTACCGCGGTGTGTTTGGCAGCCACGTCGCGAACGTCATCCGCCGCCTCCACCGCGTCTGTCGCTTCTACGGCAGCGACCCGTTGTTCATCTGCTGCTCCGCGACGATCGCGAACCCGGCGGAGCTGGCCGAGCGGCTGGTGCGCAAGCCGATGCTGCTGATCGATGAGAGCGGGGCGCCACGCGGCCGCAAGGTCGTCGCCATGTACAACCCGCCGGTCGTGAACCGGGAGCTGGGGATTCGCGCGAGTGCCGTCGACGCCGCCCGCGACCTCGCCACCGCCCTGCTGCGTCGCAACGTGCAGACGATCGTCTTCGCGCCCTCACGCGTCCGCGTCGAGCTGCTGTTGCGCGCGCTGCGCGAGGCGCTGCCGTCACGGGCGGGCGAGGCGCCGCGCGTCGAAGGCTACCGCAGCGGTTACCTGCCGAACGAGCGCCGTGCGATCGAGCGGGCGTTGCGCGATGGCGCCATCCGCGGCGTCGTCGCGACGAACGCGCTCGAGCTCGGCGTCGATATCGGCGGGCTCGATGCGGCCGTGCTCTCCGGCTATCCGGGCACGCTCGCCAGCGCGTGGCAGCAGATCGGGCGCGCCGGCCGCCGCCACGATGTCGCGCTTGCCGTGCTCGTCACGTCTTCCTCGCCGCTCAACCAGTACGTTGCCGCGCACCCCGATTATCTGTTCGAGACCTCGCCGGAGGCTGGGCTGATCGACCCCGACAACCTGCTCGTGCGCATCAGCCACCTGAAGTGCGGCGCCTTCGAGCTGCCGTTCGAAGAGGATGTCGAGGAGGACGGACGCTGTGGCTTTGGGCCGGACGCGCGAGCGCTGCTGGAGATGCTCGCCGAGGAGGATGTCCTCGTGAAGGCCGGAGGCCGCTACCACTGGATGGCGGAGGTCTTCCCCGCCGAGTCGGTCAGCCTGCGCTCGGCCGCCATCGACAACTTCGTCGTCATCGAGCAGGGACCGAAACCGCGCGTCATCGGCGAGGTGGACCGGCCGTCCGCGCCGCTGCTCGTGCACGAAGAGGCGATCTACATGCACGGCGGCGCCCAGTATCACGTCGATCGCCTCGACTGGCACGAGAAGAAGGCCTACGTGCGCAGGGTCGACGTCGACTACTACACCGACGCCGACCTCGCCGTCGACCTCGAGGTGCTGGAGCCCTTCGAGTCCGCGCCGGCAAAGGGCTGTCGCGTCGAGCACGGCGAAGTGGCCGTCCGCGACGTCGCGACCGTCTTCAAGAAGATCAAGCTCGATACGCACGAGAACGTCGGCTGGGGACGGATCAGCCTGCCCGAGGAGAGCCGCCACACCACCGGTTACTGGCTCGCGCTGGACGACGAGTCGGCCGGCCGCATCCCGCGCGCCGAGTTGCAGGAGGCCCTCTGGGGATGCGCGCGCCTGCTGCGCAATCTCGCGCCGATCTTCGTGATGTGCGACCCGCGCGACCTGCAGGCCGTCGCCCAGATCCGCTCGCCGTTCACCGGCAGGCCCACGCTCTTCCTGTACGAGAACCAGCCCGGCGGCGTCGGCATGGCGCGCCGCCTGTTCGAGGTGCACGCGGCCCTCATGGCTGCCGCGCGCGAGGCCGCCGTCGCCTGCGCGTGCGTCGCCGGCTGCCCTGGATGCATCGGCCCGTCGATTGGCGAGCACCCGGCGCGCAAGGAGGCCTGCATCCGGCTCCTCCGCCGCCTGAGCGATGCGGCCTGAGGCTCCGGCGCTCGACCGGCGCCGCGCCGAGCGGCTGCGCGCCGCCGTCGCCGCGTCGACGCCGCCCCGCCGCGCGCCGGCGATCGCGCGGGAGTTGCCGCCCATCGACCGCATCCTCGGCGGCGAGTGGATCGAGGGGCCCTGCGGGCCGGCGTTCGTCCGCGATGCCTGGCACGAGCCGCAGCACCGCTATGGGCGCATTGCGCTCGGTGCCGCCCTGCGGGCGCCGTCGCGCGCGCTGGAGATGCTCGGCGGCGCCCGCCCCGCGCCGCATCCGTCGCGCTGCGCCTTCGTTGACATCGAGACCACGGGACTGGGCGGCGCCGGGACGTATGTCGTCATCGCCGGGCTCGGGTCATTCGAGCGGGACGGCTTTCGCATGCGCCAGTACTTCCTGGCGGATATCGCCGGCGAGCGGGCGATGCTCGCGGCCCTGGCCCAGGACCTCGCGCGCTTCGATGGAATCGTCACCTACAACGGCCGCGCATTCGACGTGCCGGTGCTCGAGTCGCGGTTCACGGTCGCCGGGGCCGGCGTGCGACGCCTCGAGCAGGCGCACCTCGACCTCTTGCCGCCGGCGCGAAGGCTCTACCGCCACCGCCTCCCGGGCTGCCGGCTCGTCGACCTCGAGCGGGCGCTTCTGGGCCTCGAGCGCTTCGATGACGTGCCGGGGGCACTCGTCCCCTCGCTGTACTTCGGGTACGTGCGCGCGGGCCGCGCGGCGCCGCTGCGCCCCGTGTTCCGTCACAACGCGGACGACGTGCTCGCGCTCGTCTCGCTGCTTGCGTCGCTCGCGCGCCTCCTCACCGACGATGCGCCCCGGCCGGAGGACGCCGCCGCGCTGGCGCGCTGGCACGAGCATGCGGGCGACATCGGCCGCGCGATGGCGCTCTACCGTGCGTCGCTTCCCTGGCTCGAAGGTTCGGACGACTGGCGTTGGGCCGCCTGGCGCCATGCGCGCCTCTGCCTCCGCGCCGGCGCCCGCGGCGAGGCGCTGCCGCTGCTGCATGGGCTCTGGGCCGCCGGCGACCCGCGCGCCGGGCTCGCGCTCGCGAAGCACCTGGAGCATCGCGACCGCCGCTACGCTGCCGCGCGCGAAATCGCGACGCGTCTGCTGCTCGGGGCCCAGGGCCGGGCGCGCGCCGGGCTGGAGCATCGCCTGGCGCGGCTTAACAAAAAGCTGAGCGCCGTTTAGGGACTGCTTAATCCTCCTCGCATTGCGGTTCCATATACTCCCGCCCGGCGCCCGCAGCCCGCCGCGGCGCGCGTTCCCGGCATGCTCTCGGGCAGGAGGCCCGTCCAGAGCGAAATCTCCGCTGCTGAGGTCCGCCTGGCAGCCTAGGTCACCCCCACTCCCATGAACCGCATAGCCTTGCTTGCCGCCGGCGTGGTGTCGATGCTCGCTGTCGTGCGCCCGCTCCCGGCCGCGGCGACCACCGCCGCCGACGCCGACGTCGACGACAGTGGAGTCGTCGATACCTACGACCTGCACCTCGTGTCGCGCGGCCTGAGCGGCCTCGGCCGCCAGTACGACGTCAACGGGGACGGCTTCCACGATGTTGACGACGTCGTCGCCGTCGCCCACTTCATGAAGGACACCGTCGATCCGCCGCCGTTCGAGCCGACGCCGACGATGACGCCGACGGCGATCCCTCCGACGGCGACGCCGTCCGCTACGGCGAGCGCGACACCGGCCGATCAGCCGAGCGCGACGCCGACTGTCACGCCGACCGCGACCGCCACGGCCGAACAGCCGGCGGCGACCGCCACGGCCGAACAGCCGACGCCGGCGGCGACGAGCACCGCGCCGGCCATGCCGAGTCCCACGCCGACCGCCAAAGGTGCGCCAACCCCGGCCGACGCGCCGGCCCCGTCCGATACGCCGACGCCGACGCCCGTCACGGGCGCGACGTCCACGCCCACGCCGACGCCGACAGCGACCGGCACACCCACCGCGACGGACACCCCCGCCCCCACGCCGACGAGCACGCCGACGGCGGGCAGCGGGACGCGGGACAAGCTGTTGCAGCCGTTCGCGTCGGACTCGCCGTGGAACATGCCGATCGGCTCCGGGGCGCAGTACGTCGCGGCGAACCTGCCGCGCACGAACGTCGAAG
>DASRHM010000039.1:0-31549 GCA_035650575.1 Dehalococcoidia bacterium
TTCTCGACCAGGGCCAGCTCCAGCAGCGCCGCATCCGCCGCCTCCTTGATCACCACCGGCATCCGCTCCAGCCCCGCCATCCGCGACGCCTGCAGCCGGCGCTCGCCTGCGATGAGCTGGTACGTCGTCATGCCCATCTCCGACCGCACCTGCGTCACCAGGACCGGCTGCAGCACCCCGTGCTCATGGATGCTGTCCGCCAGCTCCTGCAACGCCGCCGGGTCGAAGTGCGTCCGCGGCTGCTGCGGGTTCGGCACGATCAGGTCGATGTCCACCGTCTCGATCCCGGCCGCCGTCCCCGCGCCCGTCTTCGGGATCAGCGATGACAACCCGCGTCCCAGTCCGTGCCGCTGCGGTCCCGTCATGCCGGTACCTCCGTCCGCGTGCCCGCGATCAGCTCGTCCGCCAGCTCGTCGTACGCGCGCGCCCCGCGCGACGACGGGTCATACGTGAAGATCGGCAGCCCGTGGCTCGGCGCCTCGCTCAGGCGCACGCTGCGCGGGATCACCGTCTTGAACGTGTTCGCGAAGTGCGTGCGCACCTCGTCCGCCACCTGCTGCGACAGGTTGGTGCGCGCGTCGAACATCGTCAGCAGCAGCCCGCGCAATTTCAGCGATGAGTTCAGGTTGCGCCGCACCAGCTCGAGCGTCGCCGTCAGCTGCGTCAGCCCTTCCAGCGCCAGGTACTCGCACTGCACCGGCACGATCACCTCGTCCGCGGCCGTCAGCGCGTTCACCGTCAGCAGCCCAAGCGATGGCGGGCAGTCGATCAGCACGTAGTCGTACGCGTCGCGGACGCGGTCCACGGCGCGCTTCAGCCGGAACTCGCGCGCCATCATCGGCACCAGCTCGACCTCCGCTCCCGCGAGGTCCGGCGTCGCCGCGACGATCCACAACCCGTCGATCGTTGTCGGCACCGCCGCGTCCGCCGGCGACACGTTCTCGATCGCGATGTCGTACGTCGTCTTCTCCTCGCCGCGGATGCCCAGCCCGGCGCTCGAGTTCGCCTGCGGGTCGAAGTCGATGATCAGCACGCGCTTGCCGTGGCGCGCCAGCGCCGCGCCCAGGTTGATCGCCGTCGTCGTCTTGCCGACGCCGCCCTTCTGGTTCGCCAGCGCGATGACGGTGCTCACCGCAGCGCCACCTGCGGGTACGCGCGCAGCCGCGCCTCGATCGCCGCGCGGTCCGCGATCGCTTCCGCCGCCACGCCGCCGACGGAGATGCTCGCCGCCGCCGCCCCGAAGCGCGCCGCCTCCAGCACATCGCCCGTCTCCCGCAGCCGCACGAGCAGCGCCGTCGCGAACGTGTCGCCGGCGCCCGTCGGGTCCACTTCGGTCTCCGGGAACGCGTCCATCCGCCGCCAGGCGCCGCCCGAATGCACGCGCGCGCCGCGCCATGACTCCGTCATCGCCACGGCCGGCACCTCGCGCGTCCAGCGCTCGAGCATCGCGTCCCCTTCGGCGAGGTCTTCGTCCGAGACGAACAGCACGTCGGCGCCCGTCCAGAACGGCGCGCCCGTCCACGGCGTGTGCCGCACGTGCCCGGCGCCATCGAGCGCGCGCAGCCAGCCCTGCGCCGAGACGCCGAGCAGACCCTCGCCCGCGAACCGCCCGCCGAACTCGGGCGCCAGCTCGCCCAGCACCGGCCCCAGCAGCACGATCGGCGCCGCGCGCCACGCGTCCGGCACGTCTTCCGCCCGGATGTCGCCCGCCCGCGATAGTACGCGCTGCTTGCGCTGCCCGGCAACGTAGACGTTCTCGAACGTCGTCGTGGTCTCCGAGGGCACGCGCACGACCTCCGCGAAGGGGAGCTCCGCCGCGACATCGAGGTCGTCCGCCGCCCGCGTCACCACCCCCACGGAGAGCCCCAGCCGGTGCGCCTGCACCGCCGCGAACGTCACCGTGCCACCCATCCGCCAGCCGCCCGGGATCACGTCGCGCACGGCGTGGCCCGCCACCACGAAGTCCGGCGCGCTCATCGGCGGCGCGTCATCTCGGCTGCCGCAGCGATATCTCCACCCGCCGGTCCTCGCCCTCGCCCGTGCTCTCCGTGGTCACGTAGCGGTCCTCCGCGAGCGCGAGGTGGATCAGGCGCCGCTCGTTCGGCGGCATCGGCTCAAGCGTCACCGGCCGGTGTGTGCGCTTCACCTGGTCCGCGCTGCGCCGCGCCAGCGAATTGAGCTGTCGCTCGCGCCGCCGCCGGTAGCCTTCGACATCCACGGTGAAGGTGATCTTCTCGCCGAACTGCCGCGCCATCATCAGGTTCAGCAGGTACTGCAGCGACGTCAGCGTCTCGCCTCGCCGGCCGATCAGGATCCCCAGGTCGTCGCCCTCGATGTCGAGCACGGCCTTCACCATGCCCAGCCCGTCACCCGGCGTCTCCGCGTCGCGGATCGAGACGTCGGCGCGCACGCCCATCAGCTCGAGCATGTGGTCCAGCGTCTGCGCGGCGATCTCCGCCTCGTCCTCGATGTAGTCGCCCTCGTCCTCGTCGCCTTCCGCGTCGGCGTCTTCTTCTCCCGCGCCTTCCTCTTCGCCGTCGTCTTCGTACTCGTCGTCGTCGCCGGGGATGCGCACGTCGTCCTCGGCGCCGGGCGCGAGTTCCGCCGCCGGCGTCATGCCGGCCGGCTCGCCGTCCTCCCCCGGCTCCAGCCGCCGCACGCGTACCCGCGCCTCGCCGCCGCCGATACCGAGGACGCCGCCGCGACCTTCGCTGATCACTTCGACGCGCACCTCGTCCCGCGACGCGCCCAGTTCCTCGAGCGCGTTCGCGATCGCGTCTTCGACTGTCTTACCGCTTGCCTCGACGTCGGCCATGTCGCTTCCTTCGTGCACCACCGGCCGCGGCGGCCGGATGCTCTTCCGCTTCCTCGTCCTGCGCGGGCACCAGCGCCGGCTGCGGCCGCGGCGCCCTGCGCTGCGGTTGCTGCGGCTGCGGGTTGATCGTCAGCATGTTTTTCCAGTCGAACGTCCGCCCCATGTAGAAGTACTGCATGATGATCCCCGCCACCTGCGACACCGCCCAGTACAGCGCGAGCCCCGAAGGGAAGTTGAGGCTCATGATGAAGAACATCAGGGGCATCATCCACGTCATCATCTGCTGGGTCTGCGCCTGCTGCGAGTTCGCCGTCGCCGCCGTCGGCGCCGGGGTGATCATCTTCTGCTGCACGTACATGGTGATGCCGACGATCACCGGCAGGATGTAGGTCGTGTCCGGCTGCCCCAGATCCCAGATCAACAGCCGGTTGCTCAGCGGCACCGCCGTATGCACGAACGGGATCGGGTACAGCCGCTGCGACAGCGTGATCAGGCTCTCCGGCGCGGTCCCGAGCGACAGCCGGATCACCTGGTAGAGCGCGATCCAGATCGGCATCTGGATCAGCATCGGGAAGACGCAGCCGAGCGGGTTGACGCCCGCTTCGCGGTAGAGCGCCATCGTCTCCGCCTGCAGCTTCTTCGGGTCCTTGCCCTTGTACTTCTTCTGCAGCTCCTGCACTTTCGGCTGCAGCGCGCTCATCGCGCGGCTCGCGCGGTACTGGCTCGCCGTCAGCGGCCAGGTCGCAAAGCGCATGCCGAGCGTGAAGATGATGATCGCGATGCCGAAGTTGCCGCCGAAGACGCGCGCCAGCGCCACCAGCAGGTTCGTCATCGGGTCGACCAGTATGAGATGGAAGATGAGACTAATCAAGCGTACAACCCGGCGCTACTGCGGGAGCGCGAACTGCGACGTGATCGCCGGCTGGCCCGATACATCGAGCACATAGAGCGTGTTGGCGGCCGGCGACACGTACACAACGGCGCCCTGGTCTGCGGCGGAGAGACTGGCGTACACCCGATCACCGATCGCCACGGCCGGGCCCTGCGCTTGACCGCTGCCCGGATCGATCTTGAACACATCCCCGTCGCGGGCCGCGACGACCACGCCGCCGCCCGCGAGCACCAGCCCCGACCGGACCGGCGCCCCGGCATCGAACGAGGCCGGCCAGCGCGCCGTCCCGTCCGAGGCGTCTATAGCGTACACCCTGCCATCGAGGCTCGCAGCGAAGACCGTGTCGCCGTCGACGACCGGCGTCGCCCAGAACCAGTTGTCGGCGCTGAACGACCAGCGTTCGCTCCCGTCCGAAGCATCGAGCGCGTACAGCTTGTTGTCGAACGCGCCGACGTACACCGCCCCGTCCGCCACCACGGCCTTCGAGGCGATGCCGGAGCCGGCGCCGCCGAAGCGCCACTTCTGGGTCCCCGACGCGGCGTCGAAGGCGTAGACGCTGCCCTTGAGGGAAGTGACGTATAGGGCGCCGCCCTCGAGCGTCGGCGTGGCCCACACCTCGCCGTCGACGTCCGCGGTCCAGCGCACGTCGCCGTTCGATCCGTCGAGCGCGTAGACGCGCTTGCCCTTCGTGCCGACGTATATCGTGTCACCGCCGACGCTGACGCCCCCGACCATGCCGTCCTTCATGTCGCGGTACCAGATCGACTCGCCGGTGTCGGCGTCGAGCGCCCAGAGGCCGCCGCCGAACGTCGGCACGTACAGCGTCTTGCCGTCCGGCGAGACGCCGATGTCGCCGTAGAGCGCCTCGACGTTGCCGAGCGCGTCCTTCTCCTCGGTCGTGCGGGCATCGACCTCGCTGATGATCGCCTTCCGGTCGGAGGAGGAGGCGCCGGCGGAGCTGGTCGCGTTGACCGCGTCCTTGAGTGTCTTCACCGTCGGGCCGCCGAGCGTCGTGCCGCCGACCGTGCTCTTTAGCGCCGATTTCTGGCCGTCCGGGATCGAGCCGGCGGCGTCGATTTTCGCCTTGACGGCGTCCTGCCCCGCGCGGCTCAGCGGGTAGGCGTTCTTGTCGCGCGCCGGGAAGCGCCAGCGCTCGGCACCGGAGCTGTCGAGCGAGAACAGGTGAGACTTGCGTGCGACGAGGATGGTGGCCTGGCCGTTGACCTCGACGCGCTGCGGGGCGGCCCAGCCGGAGGGTCCCGGGGGACGGCCGCAGGCGGCGGCGAGCAGCGCACCGGCGGCGAGGAGCGCGAGCGCGGCGAAGCCGGCGCGCCGGCGGCGAGGACGGACCGCGGGCGTTGGAAGAGGATGGACAGGGGATGGTCGAAGGTCGAGGGTGGAATCGCCGCCATCGCGACGCTGGAGGCTGGACGCGGGGAGCTGGATCGCGCCAGCGTCCCGGCGGGGCGCCAAATGTTCATGCCGCGCGCAATTTGTCACACGTGTGACAAATTGTTCATTCTGCGCGCATTTCGCGGCGACAGCCGCGCTCCCGGGCGCTTGCATTCTCGGCGCGGCGAACAATCCGGGACGGGCAGCGGAGGGTGCAGGACGAACGCGGGGAGCGCCTTCACCGCGAAGCTGGAGGCGCGACGCTGGAATCTGGAACGCGCCAGAGTCGCCGCGGGGCGCCAAATGTTCATGTTGCGCGCAATTTGTCACACGTGTGACAAATTGTTCAGGTTTAGCGCCGATTTCCGGCTGGCGGCGCTCTTGCGGGACGTTGCCCCGGCGCTGGTCGTCGTGGCTGGCGGGGATCTGATCCATCAGCCGTGGGAGGGGCGGTGCCGCGGGCGGCGCTCCGGCACCGGGTCGTAGCCGCCGTCGTTCAGCGGGTTGCAGCGCAGGATGCGCCAGAACGCCATCAGCCCGCCCACCAGGGCGCCGCGCGTATCGATAGCCTCGTACGCGTACTCGGAGCACGTCGGCTGGAAGCGGCAGGCGGGCGGCCGCGCGGGCGAGACCTTCCGCTGATAGAAGCGAATGAGGGCGAGGACCGGGCGCTTCACGGCGACTCCCGGGCGGCGGGCGCCTCATCGAGCGCGTCCAGCCGCCGCATCAACGTCTTCACGGACCGCTCGACCTCGCCGAACGGGGCCCCGGCGGCGGCGCGCCGGGCGCTGATCACGATATCGAGGCCATCGCGGGCGCGCAGGGCGCGGGCGATGGCGCGGAGTCGGCGTTTCAGGCGGTTCCGCTCGACGGCGCCGCCGACCGCCTTCGCGGCGACGAAGCCGAAGCGGGCCGGCCCGCCGCCGTTCGGCACGACGCGGACGACGAGGAGCCGGTTGCCCTGGCTGCGGCCCTGCCGGTAGGCGGCATCGAAGTCGCGCCGGCGCCGGAGCCGCTGCTCCCTCCGCATCTGCCGCGGGCGATCAGACGACGACGAGCCGCTTGCGTCCCTTGAGCCTGCGGGCGCGGATGACGCGCCGGCCGGCGGCGGTCGCCATGCGGTGGAGGAAGCCGTGCCGGCGGCGTCGCGGGATGACCTTGGGCTGGTAGGTGCGCTTGGGCACGCGTCCTCCTGCACGCAGAACACGCTCCGTCCCCGGAGCGCGCCCCAGTATAGGCGGGCGCGTGCGGGCGTACAAGCGCGTGCTGACGCACGGCGCGGCAGAGAGCGGGGAACAGACAGCAGAGACCTTGCCGCATACCTGAGCCAGGCGGGCGAACGGCAGACCGCCCGGCGCGCGGCACCAAGAGCCAGACGAAGAACAAAGGACCGAGCGGCGTCGATATCGGGCGGGACGGCAATGGGGGGTGGCGGGCCGACGGCGTAGGATGTGCGCATGACGGGACGGGCGCCGGCGATCGAGCTAGCGGGCGTGGTGAAGGACTACGGCCGGACGCGCGCGCTCGCGGGCATCGACCTGACGGTGGAGCGCGGGCAGATCTTCGGGTTTCTCGGGCCGAACGGCGCGGGCAAGACGACGACGATCCGCATCCTGCTCGACCTGATCCGCCCGACCGCGGGCACGGCGCGCGTGCTCGGCTTCGACAGCGTGCGCGAATCGCTGGAGGTGCGGCGCCGCTGCGGCTATCTGCCGGGCGAGCTGCGCCTGTGGGATTCGATGCGCGCGCATGAGTTCCTGGACTTCATCGACTCGTTCCGGCCGGAGAAGCGCGACGTGCGCTACCGCGCGGAGCTCTGCGAGCGGCTGGGGCTGGACGTCTCGCGACGCATCCGGGCGCTGTCGAAGGGGAACAAGCAGAAGCTCGGGCTGGTCCAGGCGCTGATGCATCGACCCGAGCTGCTGATCCTCGACGAGCCGACGAGCGGGCTGGACCCGCTGGTGCAGGAGCAGGTGGCGCAGCTGCTCGAGGAAGCCGTCGCGGACGCGCGGACGGTGTTCTTCTCGTCGCACGTGCTGCCGGAGGTGGAGCGGCTGAGCCACGCGGTCGCGATCATCCGCGCCGGAAAGATCGTGGCGGTCGAGGACATCGCGCGGCTGAAGGGACGCGCGGTGCACGTCATCGAAGTGACGTTCGCGGAGGCGCCGCCCGCGCGCGCGTTCGAGCTGCCGGGCGTGCGCGAGCTGCATCGCGACGGCGCGACGGTGCACCTGCAAGCGCGGGACGGCATCGACGCGCTGCTGAAGGCGATCGCGCGGTACCGCGTGGTGGACCTGCGGACGGAGCAGCCGAGCCTGGAGGACGTGTTCCTCGCGTACTACGCGGGCGGGGAGGCCGCCGCCGAGGGGGATCAGAGGCCGGAGGTCGGGGTGCGGCGTGTTGGGTGAAGCGCGCTTGCGGGTCCCTCGTTGCGTTCGCGCGCGCGGGCGGGTGCGTGTGCCGGGGGCGCGATGGCGCTGACGAGTGTGTTTCGCAAGTCACTACGCGATCAGAAGTGGCAGATCGCGGGGTTCGGGGCGGCGCTGGCGCTCGTCGCGGCGCTCGACGTGCTGGTGTGGCCGGCGTATCGTGACACGCTGCAGAACCTGGAGCTGCCACCTGCGTTCCAGGCGTTCCTCGGCACGGACCTGAGCATCGCGACGCCGGCGGGCTTCCTGAGCACCGAGTTCTTCTCGTGGATCCCGATCCTGCTGATCGTCTACGCGGTGATCCAGGGGACGGGCGCGATCGGCGGCGAGGAGGGATCGGGGACGATGGACATGCTGCTCGCGCAGCCGGTCGCGCGCACGACGATCGTGAGCGCGAAGGCGGCGGCGACGTGCCTCGGGATCGTGCTGATCATCGCGATCGGGTTCATCGGATTTGCGGTCACGCTGCCGCCCGTGGCGATCGACGTGGGCGCGCGCGACGTGGCGGTCGCGATGGCGAACATGGCGCCGATCACGCTGCTGTTCTACGCGCTCGCGTTGTGGCTCGGATCCATGGCGCCAAGCCGCGCGATGGCGGTCGCGGGGACGATCGCCGTGGCGACGGCGGGCTGGCTGTTCAACACGCTGGCGCAGGGCATCGACGCGCTGCGCGGGCTGCGGTACGCGTCGCCCTTCTACTACTACGGCGCGGGGCTGCCGATCGTACAGGGGATCGACTGGGCGCACGCGGCGCTGTTGCTCGGGAGCGCGGCGGCGCTGTTCGCGTTGACGCTGCGCGCGTTCGCGCGGCGCGACGTGTCGGTCGGCGGCGGGGCGGAGGTGGACGTGGCGGGGGCGGTGATGCGCGCGGTGCGCGGCGGGCGGAGGGCGCAGGCCTAGCGCCGAAGCGCTCGGGGCCGTCGTCTGAGGCGGCGTTACGTCTTCCCTGTCCTCCCCCAGGGAGGGAGAGGGCACGAGCGGCATAACTACCGTCGGGTGATCTGGTCGAGTTCGGCCATTTCTTCCGGGGTCAGGCGGTAGTCGGCGGCGCGGACGTTTTGCTCCATCTGCCCGGGGCTCGTGGCGCCGTTGATGACGCTCGCGATCCAGGGCTTCGTCGCGAGCCAGCCGATGGCGACGTCGAGCACCGTGCGGCCGCGCAGCGCCGCGAACGATTCGAGCTTCTCGAGGACCGCGAAGTTCTCGGCGTTGAGCGCGCGCTCCGCCATCGGGCCGGCGGCGGCGAGGCGCGTGCCGGCGGGCGGCGGCTCGCCCGGGCGGTACTTGCCGGAAAGAAAGCCGCTCGCGAGCGGGCCCCACGGCAGGATCGACAGGCCGAAGCGCCGGGCGGCGGGGACGACCTCGCGCTCGATGCGGCGGTCGAGCAGGCTGTACTGGTTCTGCGCGGAGACGAACGGCGTCAGGTGGTGCGCGCGGGCGGTCCATTGCGCATCGGCGATCTGCCAGCCGCTGTAGTTGGAGCAGCCGATGTAGCGCACCTTGCCGGCGCGCACGAGATCATCGAGCGCGCGCATGGTCTCTTCGGGCGGCGTGTGCGCGTCCGGGATGTGGACCTGGTAGAGGTCGATCCAGTCGGTGTTCAGGCGGCGCAGGCTGGCCTCGACGGCGGAGAAGATGTAGCGGCGCGAGGCGCCGCGGAGCAGCGGGCCTTCGCCCATGGGGTTGGCGAACTTCGTCGCGATGATCACATCGGCGCGGCGCTTGCCGAGCGCGGCGCCGAGGAACTCCTCGGACTGGCCGCCCGGGCCGTAGACATCGGCGGTATCGAAGAGCGTGACGCCGAGGTCGAGGGCGGCGGCGACGACATCGGCGGTCTTCGCCTTGTCGATGCGGCGGCCGAAGTTGTTGCAGCCGAGGCCGGCGACGGAGACCTGCAGGCCCGATTCGCCGAGATTGCGATATTCCATCCGTCCCTCCGTACGGGCGCGCCAGCCGGGCGGATTCACATGCGCACCGATCGTACCCGTGCTATCGTGCGCGGGCCAGCGGAGGGGTGATGTGAAGATGCGAAGGACGTGGGCGCTCGGCGCGCGCGCCGTCGCGGCGGCGGTCGTGCTCGCAGCGTGCGGCGGTGGCGGCAACAAGGACGGCGGCAAGACCTCGGTCGCGCAGTACAGCCAGGGGACGTCGCAGGCGGGCTCGCCTTCGGCGCAGACGCCGGTATCGGGCGCGACGGCGCCGGGAGGGACCGTGAAGCAGTACTCGTCGCCGCCGCCGATGACGATCGATGTGAACAAGAAGTACTTCGCGACGATCAAGATGGACATCGGCGACATCAAGCTCGAGCTGTTCGCGAAGGACGCGCCGGTGACGGTGAACAACTTCGTGTTCCTGGCGCGCGAGCATTTCTACGACGGCGTGACGTTCCACCGCGTGATCCCGGGGTTCGTGGCGCAGGCGGGCGACCCGACGGGGACGGGGCGCGGGGGGCCGGGGTACACGATCAAGGACGAAGTGAACTCCCACAAGTTCCTCGACGGGACGCTGGGGATGGCGAAGACGTCAGCGCCGAACTCCGGCGGGAGCCAGTGGTTCATCGACTATGCGCCGCAGCCGAACCTGGACGGCGGGTACACGGCGTTCGGGCAGATCGTGGAAGGACGTGACGTGCTGGACAAGATCATGCCGCGCGACCCCGCCGTGGCGACGCAGCCGGGGACGAAGATCAACACGATCGAGATCGAGGAGCAGTAGGGAGCGCGCCGGGGCAGTCTCGCGGTCTGCGGTCGCGCCGTCTCACTCAACGGGCGAGGGCTCAGTGGGTTGCGGGACTGTGCGTTAGCAGCAGGGACTGCGCGAGAGCCTCACCGCCCGGCCTCGTGGCCCGGTGAAGGTTCGCCGAGTCCGAGACGGCCAGGCATTGGCCGAACCGCTGATGAGTTCGCCGACGCGAGCGTCGATGCGGTCGAGCGTGTCGGCGCGACTCACCGAGACCCGGCGGGTGCTGCTCGCTGGCCTTGCTCGGCTCCAGCCGCAATGGCTCGGCGGATGGCGTCGGCAACCTCGGTCACGTCGTAACTGTTCCGCGCCCGCACGTGCAGGATGGGCAGCCCGGCCGACGCGAGCGCGTCGTTCACGAACCCGTCGCGGCTCGCACGGTCACTGCGGCCGTGTGATGCATCGTCGAGTTCCACGACGAGCAGCGGCGACACGGTGTCGAGCGAACAGAGGACGAAGTCCACGTGCTTTGCGGACACGCGGTTGAAGTGCGACTGCCAACGCTCCGTCCCGCGCTCGACATACAGCACGTCCGCGAGGCGCACCTTCGGGAAGATGCGGTAAGCGCGTTGCACTGCGCGCTCCAGCACGCCGTAGAGAGACCGCTCCGCGCGGCTTAGCAGATACTCGCGCGTCTTGTACGGCAGCTGCGACCGCCCCGAGGAGCCCGCAAGTTCTCGCCCGATGCGGACGACGACGGCGACGAGTACGACGACCACAACAAAGATGATGAACGCGATCGTGACGCCCACAGTCACCGCCCATGTACCTGCGCTCAAACGGGTTGTGCGCATGCTACGACGCGACGGCGAGAGCGTCTACGTGGTCGTCAAGGTGCTCGAGTTCCGCTCACTTGTGCTTGCAACGAGGGCGCAGCGTCAGTGGTGGGCGGGGGCGTGGTTGTCGCCGCGCAGCCCGCGGAGGATATGGTCGTACTCCTCGCGCGTGATGTCGCCGGCGGCGAGGCGGCGCTTGAGGATCTCTTCGGAGGAGGCGGGCAAGTCGTGCCGACGCAGGGCGTTGATCATGGCGAAGACGCCGATGCCGACGAAGGCCCAGAAGACGAGCATCGCCACCCACATCGCGATCCACCAAGCTGCGTGATCCATCCACATCCTGCGATTCGCCCCTGCTCCGCGCCTCCGCTCAGGTGAAGGATCGGGGATAGGGCGTCGACGGCATCAGTGCCGATCGGGCTGATCCGCGCGGCCGGACGGCCGGGTGGGGCGGGGACGGGAAGGGGCACCGCGCGAGCGCGGCGGTCCGCGATCGCCGGCTGGCGCGCCCGGAGCGCCGCGCTACTGGCGGGCGAAGAGGTGGCGGACGGCGCGGGCAGCGCGATGCGGGAGGCCGGCGGCCGGCGCGGCCGACGCGCCAGGCCGGGCGGCGTGCAGCACGGCGCGGGGCTGCTCGGGCGGCGCCGAGGCCGGCGGGGGGACGGGTACGAGCGCCGGCGCCGGGACGAGGGCGCCCTCGTGGTACTGCTGCAGGGAGTGCGAGACTTCCGCGCCGATCAGCAGGATGGTGGCGCCGAGGTAGGTGTAGAGCAGGAACAGCAGGATGCCGGCGAGCGAGCCGTAGACGACATCGAAATTGTTGAAGTTGGCGACGTAGAAGGCGAACGAGTTCTTGAGCGCCTCGAACAGGAGGGTGGCGAGGAGGGCGCCGGGGATCACATCGCGCCAGCGCGGGCGGCGCGCCGGGACGACGTGGTAGAGCATGAGGAACGTCGCCAGCGAGAGCAACGCGGGCACGAGGTACGGCGGGATCTCCCAGAGCGGGTTGCTGTTGGCGAGCGGGCCGAACCAGTCGGCGCTGACCTGGCGGGCGGCGCGCAAGACGCCGGTGAGCACCACCGAGGCGAGCAGCACGACGCTGAGCAGGCCGACCTGGATGAAGTCGATGAGCTTCTGGCGCGCGAAGGAGCGGTGCTCTTCGATCCCCCAGATGGTGTTGAGGGACTTGCGGATGGAGCCGAAGACGGAGGACGCGGTCCAGAGCGTGAGGCCGAGGGAGAGGACGGCGACGGGGCCGGACGCGCGCTTGACGTTGTCCAACACGTGCTCGACGGACTGGCGGCCATCGGTCTGGGTGAGGGGGACGACATCGAGGATGCGGTCGACGAGCTCGCGGCGGAAGGAGCCGTTTTCGAGCACGAAGCCGAAGACGGAGACGGTGAGGATGGTGAGCGGGACGATGGAGAAGAGGACGTAGTAGGCGATAGCGGCGGCGAGCTGCGAGCACTGGTGCCGCATGTAGCCGCGCCAAGTCTGCCGGACGACGGTCCAGGCGGCAGTCATCGCGCTCATTCTACGGTGCGGAGGGGCGGGCCGGACCGGCGGACCCCGTTGTTATAATCGGCGCGATCTTCGGAAGGGCGCGCATGCCACGTCCCGGGCGCAACGGCGCAGTCCGCGGCTATCACCGCATCGTCGCGAAGCTCGGCACGAACGTGCTGACGGGCGGCAGCGACGCGCTCGACCGGCGCGTGATGGCGTCGCTGGTACGCCAGGCGGCGACGCTGATGGACGAGGGGCGCGAGGTCGTCATCGTCACGTCCGGCGCGATCGTCGCGGGACGGCAGCGGCTGGGGCAGGCGGCGCCGGGGCGGCGGGACGCGCCGTACCGGCAGGCGCTGGCGTCCGTCGGGCAGCCGCAGCTGATGCGGGCGTACGATGAGCTGTTCGCGGCGCACGGATACGTGGCGGCGCAGACGCTGCTGACGAAGCGGGACCTGCAGGACCGGGCGGGATACCTGAACGCACGGAACGCGCTGCTGGGCCTGCTGGAGATGCGGGTGGCGCCGGTCATCAACGAGAACGACGCGGTCGCGATCGACGAGCTGGAGGACGCGCGGATCGGCGACAACGACAACCTGTCCGCGCTCGTGGCGAACCTGATCGATGCGGATGTGCTCGTCCTGCTGACGGACACGGGCGGGCTGCACACCGCCGACCCTCGGCGCAGCCGCTCGGCGGAGCTGATCCCGCGCGTGGAGCGGATCACGAAGGAGATCGAGGCGCTCGCGGGCGGGAGCGAGAGCGGCCGCGGCATCGGCGGGATGATCACGAAGCTGCAGGCGGCGAAGCTGGCGACGGGCGGGGGCTCCGACGTGTACATCGCGGGCGGGCACGAGCGGGACGCGCTGCGGCGCATCGCCGAGGGGGAGCACGTGGGGACGCTGTTCCCTGCGCGGGCTTCGCGGATGGAGAGCCGCAAGCGCTGGATGCTGAGCGGGCTTTCGACGCGGGGGAGCATCGTCATCGACGCGGGGGCGGCGCGGGCGCTCACGGAGCAGCGCAAGAGCCTGCTGCCGGCGGGCGTGCGCGAGGTGCAGGGGACGTTCCGGCGCGGCGACGCGGTGAACATCTGCCTGCCGACGGGGGCGGTGATTGCGTGCGGGATCACGAACTACGACGACCGCGAGCTGACGGCGATCCGCGGCGTGCGGTCGGACCGGATCGCGGCGGTGCTGGGGCACGCATACGGGGCGGAGGCGGTGCACCGGAACAACTTGGTGATCCTGTAGCGCGCGCCGGGGCGCGCTTCGCGCGCACAGCAGATAGCAGACAGCAAACAGCAGAAAGCAAACAGCAGAAAGCAAAGGGCGCGCTTGGCGCGCACAGCCAACGGCAAACAGCAGACAGCAAAGGGGCGCGGGCGTGCGGCGCCGGCGAGGCGCGGGTGCTCGAGCGGCGGCGGGGGCAGGGGCCCGCGCTCGCGCGCGAGGTGCGGGGCTGGGGTAGGCTGAATCCATGGTGCAAGAGGACGCGCCGGTCCTGTACGAGAAGCGCGACGGCATCGGCTGGGTCACGCTCAACCGGCCGCGCGTACTGAACGCGGCGAACCTGGCGATGCGCGACGCGCTGTGGGAGACGCTGCAGGCGGTGCGGGACGACCCGGACGTGCGCGTGGCGGTGCTGCGCGGTGCGGGGGAGCGGGCGTTCTCGGCGGGGGCGGACATCAGCGAGTTCGGGACGGCGCCGTCGTACGTCGAGGCGCGGAGGGCGCGGCGCGAGCGCGACGTGTGGGGGCTGATGCTCTCGGTCACGAAGCCGCTCATCGCCGCGATCCACGGGTACGCGTACGGGGCGGGGTGCGAGATGGCGCTGTACTGCGACCTGCGCATCGCGTCGGACGACGCGACGTTCGCGCTCCCGGAAGTCACGCTCGGGTACATCCCTTCGGCGGGCGGGACGCAGACGCTGCCACGCGCGGTGCCGCCGGGCATCGCGCGGGAGATGGTGCTGAGCGGCGACCCGATCGACGCGCAGCGCGCGCTGGCGTGCGGGCTGGTGAACCGCGTCGTGCCGCGCGCGCGGCTGTACGGCGAGGCGGAGGCGTGGGCGAGCGCACTCGCCGCGCAGCCCGAGGCGGCGCTGCGCGCGACGAAAGAGGCGATGCTGCTGTCGCAGGAACTGCCGCTCGAGGCGGGGCTGCGCGCCGAGGCGGCGATCGCGGCACGGCTCACGGCGGCGCAACGATGACGTCGGAGAGCGCGCCCGAAGAGCCGGAGCGCGCGGCGGAGGAGCCAGGGCGCGCGCCAGAAGAACCGCGACGGCGACGGCCACGCATCGGCTGCCTGGCGTGGTCGGTGCTTGCCGTGCTTGCGATCACGGGGGTCGTGGTGGCGATCGGCTTCGCGCTCGACCAGGGGCCGGATGCGTCGCAGCCGCCGAAGGGGTACGACGCCGGGCGCGCGGACGCGTATGCGCCGGCGGACGTGACGTACATCGACGCCGAGCACCTGTTCATCGTGCGGCTGGAGGACGGTTCGTTCGTGGCGCTCTACGACAAGTCGCCGCGGCGGCAGGAGTTGAAGGACGAGAACGACTGCCGCGTGCACTGGGAGGACGTGGCGCCACTCGGCAGCGTCGCGCAGTTGCCGGGTTTCACGGGGGCGTTCGTCGAGGACTGCGACGCGCAGGCGCGCACGGTGTGGCTCGCGGACGGGACGTACGCGTTCGGCGCGGGGTACGGGGACCTGGACCGCTTCGCGACGCGCGTCACGGAGGCGGGCGAGCTGATCATCGACACGTCATCGCGCAGTTGCACGCGAAGCGTGGGGACGATCGGGATCCCGCCGTTCGAGGTGCGGCGATGCGGGCGGGGGGAGTAGCGGGACTGCGCGGCGACGGACGTCGGGGACAGAGCGCGATGCGTGCTGGACCTCAATCGGTACGGCAAACAGCAAACAGCAGACAGCAACGGGGGCGCGTGGACGGGGCGCGCGCGGCGGGGCGGAGGTTGGGTGCTGGGGCAGCGCCATGCAGGGCCGGCGATTGCATCGGTGCAGCGCGTGGTCGGTGAGAGAGCCCCTCACCGCGGGCTTCGGTCGCGCCCCCTCCCTCGCGAGGGGAGGGCTGCTGGTGCCGGCCGCCCGGCGCGCCCGGCGCCTGCGCGCGGCTGCCGGCGGGTGGCCGTGTAGGGCGGTTTCAGTTCCGTTGCGGCGGCGATGCGCATCGCCCGAAGGGGT
This sequence comes from Dehalococcoidia bacterium, assembly GCA_035650575.1. Classification (GTDB taxonomy): domain Bacteria; phylum Chloroflexota; class Dehalococcoidia; order DSTF01; family JACRBR01; genus DASRHM01. The sequence goes on from DASRHM010000039.1 coordinate 15,744, forward strand.
GGTTCCAGCGGATCTCGCGTTATGACATGGGCATCTGTCACGGGCGCGAGGCGCCGCGGCGGGGTACGATCCAGGCAGAGCCATGACCCGCAGATCGATTGCGCATCGGTTGGTGAACGCCGGCGGCGAGGCCGCGGTCGTGCTGTCGCTGTACCTCATGTACAGCGCGGCGCGCGTGTTCGTGCAGGGCGGCGAGACGAGCGCGGTCGAGCACTCGTTCGCGCTGGTGTCGTTCGAGCGGACGATCGGTCTGTTTCACGAGGTGTCGTTGCAGCGGCTGGTGGACCGCGCGCCGTGGTTCGCCGACACGATGAACTGGTACTACCAGTGGGCGTACCTGCCGATCCTCATCGGCAGCGCGGCGATCATGTACGCGCGCGACCGGGCGCTGTACCGTCGCTACCGCAATGCGCTGTTCGCTTCGGCGGCGATCGGGGTGCTGATCTTCGCGATGCTGCCGGTGGCGCCGCCGCGCATGCTGCCGGAGTACGGGTTCGTGGACGCGATCGGCAAGAACGTGACGCGCTCGGCGCTGCGCAACGAATTCGCGGCGGTGCCGAGCTTCCACGTGGGATTCACGCTGCTGGCCGGGATGGGCGTGGCGCACGCGTTTCGCTTCCGTCCGTGGGCGTTGACATTCGGCGTGCTGGCGCCCACGCTGATGCTGGTCTCCGTGGTGGCGACGGGCAACCACTTCTTCATCGACGTGATCGCCGGATGCGCGGTCGTCGGCTCGATGTGGACGGTGTGGGTGCGGTGGCTGCCGTCGCGGGCGCCGGCGCCGTTGTTGCGCCCGGCCGCTTCCCCGAGCCGCTGAGCGGCTAGCGCTTCACGTCCAGCACGAGCACCTGTGTCTCGCTCGGGAGCGAGCCGCGGTTGATGGCGACCTTCGCCTGCGCCTCGGTCGCCTTCGCGCCCATTTCCTTGAGGAAGCGGTCGACGGGGTCGAGCTTCTCCTTCTCCCATTCGGTGCGGAAGTGCATGGGGATGACGAGCTTGGGCTCGATGAGGCTGACCGTCTCCGCGGCGGGCGGCGCATCGAGCGAGTCGCCGCCGCCGACGGGGACGAAGAGGACATCGACGTTCGTCATCTCCTCGACCTGGTCGGGGGTGGGGACGTGGCCGATGGCGCCGAGGTGGCCCAGGCGCACGTCCTCGAGCTCGAAGACGTAGGCGACGTTGCGTCCGGACTCCGGCTGCTTCTCCTTCCCGCGCCAGGTGGTGATGCCGACGATCGAGACGTGCGAGATCTCGAACTCGCCCGGGCCATCGATCACGCGCGGGTTGCCGGCGACGCCCTCGGCGTAGCTGTGGGCGGCATCGGGCACGCTGATGGTGACGATGTCGGCGGTCGGGCGGCCCATGCTGTAGCCGGTGGAGCGGTCGCAGGGGTCGGTGAGGAGGGTGGCCTCCTTCGCGCGGATGCGAAAGGCAGCGTGGCCGAGCCAGGTGATCTCCATCTCGGGCGGCAGGGTAGCGGGACTGGGGCCGGGGGACTAGGGACGGGGAGGCGGGAGAGCGGCGGTGGGGACGCGGGACGGAGGTGAGGACGGGCGCGTGGCGGTGATCAGGCCGAGACGATGGCGTCGAGGGCGGCGGGGTCGGCGGGGATGCGGTGCATGGCGGGTTCGACGGCGAGCGCGGCTTCCGGGTCCTTGAGGCCGCTGCCGGTGATGACGCAGACGATGCGCTGGCCCTCGAAGCGCTCGCCGGACGCGGCGCGCTTGAGGATGCCGGCGACGCACGCGGCGGAGGCGGGCTCGCAGAAGATGCCCTCTTCGGCTGCCAGGCGGCGGTACGCGGCGAGGATCTCGTCGTCGGTGACGGCGTCGATGGCGCCGCCGGACTCGTCGCGGGCGAGGATCGCCGTCTTCCACGAGGCCGGGTTGCCGATGCGGATCGCGGTCGCCACGGTCTGCGGCGACTCGACGGGGGCGCCGTGCACGAGCGGCGCGGCACCCGCGGCCTGGAAGCCGAGCATGCGCGGGCGGCGGCTCGTGCGCTCCTGCTGGTGGTACTCGATGAAGCCGCGCCAGTAGGCGGTGATGTTACCGGCGTTGCCGACGGGGATCGCGAGGACGTCCGGCGCGTCGCCGAGCGCATCGGCGATCTCGAACGCGGCGGTCTTCTGGCCGGCGATGCGATGCGGGTTCACGGAGTTCACGAGCGCGATCGGGTGACGCGAGGTGGCGTCACGGGCCATCTTCAGCGCGTCATCGAAGTTGCCGGTGACGGCGATGATCTCGGCGCCGTGGAGGACGCCCTGCGCGAGCTTGCCGCGGGCGATGTTGCCATCAGGCACGATGACGAAGACGCGGAGGCCGTAGCGGGCGGCGTAGGCGGCGGCGGAGGCGCTGGTGTTGCCGGTGGAGGCGCACATGATCGCCGTCGCGCCCTCTTCGATCGCCTTGGCGACGGCGACGACCATGCCGCGGTCCTTGAAGGAGCCGGTGGGGTTGCAGCTCTCGAGCTTGAAGTAGAGCTCGTCGCAGCCGATGTCGCGTTCGATCGACGACGAGCGGACGAGCGGCGTGTCGCCTTCGCCGAGGGAGATCATCGGCGTGTGCTCCGTGAGCGGCAGGTGCTCCGCGTAGCGGTACAGGACGCCGCGTCCGGGGGCGGCGGCGTGGATGCGGGCGCGCATGGCGTCGTCGCTCATTCGTCGGCGTTCTTCAGGAAATTGGCCTGGACGCGCAGTTCCTTCACATCGCGCTCCAGCTCTTCGACGCGGCGGCGCTTCATGCGCTCGATCATCTGGTTGAGCTTGAGCAACTGCTCGGTGAGCGAGCGGCGGTGCTCGAGCGTGGAGGCGTGCACGGAGTCGAGGCGGACGTCGGTCGCCTTGATGCGGACATCGAGCTGGGCGCCGAGCTCTTCCTGCCGTTCGAGGCGCGCGCGGGCGTCCTCGACGGACTCTTCGAGACGGGAGCTGCGGTCTTCGAGGCGCTGGCGCTCGGCGCGGAGGAGCTCAACGCGTTCTGCGAGCAGGGGGAGCGCGCGGGCCTCCTCCTGCGCGGCGTGCAATTCGGCCTCGAGGCGCGCGGCGATGTCGTGGGCGAGGCGCGCGCGCTCAGCGATGAGGTCGTCTTCGCGGCGGAGCGAGCGGATCGCGGCCTCGAGCTCGCCGTGGGCCTGTTCGAGGCGCGTGAGGGCCTCGACGGCGCGGGCGGCCCGGCTTTCGATGGCGTCGAGGCGCTGCGTCGTCGACTGGGCCTGGATGTTGGCGCGGGCGATCTCCTCCTGGGTGCGGCGCGCGGTCTCATCGACGCTCGCCTGGCGCTCGCCGAGGCCCTCGGCGCGGCGCTCGAGGTCCTGGACGCGCTTGTAGAGATCGTTCTTCTCGCTCTGATCGCGGCCGCGCTCCTCGCCGAGCTGACGTTCGAGCACCTCGAACTTCGTATCGATCAGCACTTCCGCGTCCTGGATGCGGTCGAGGAGGCCGGAGACCTGGCGGAGCTGGTCCTGCATGGTGGGGAGGCCGATGGTGCGCGCGGTCATTTCGCGCAGGCGGCCCTCGGCGTCGCGGAGCTTCTCATTGACATCGAGCAAGGCAGCCTGGACCTGGTCGTTCTGCTGCTGCATGCGTCCGAGCTGGGTCTTGAGCTGGCCGATCTGGTCGGACAGCCAGGTCATGAGGTCGGCGCCGGTGCGTGCGTCGCTCTGCGGCTCCTGCATGGTCATGCGGCCACCCGTAGGGTCTGCTCGATGGCGCCGACGCCATCGATGCGGGCGATGTCGGCGAGGGCGCGCTGGAGGTCGGCCTCGCGCGCGTCGTGGGTCATGATGGCGATCTCGGCGCCGCCTTCGCCAGCCACTTCCTTCTGGATCACCGACGCGATGCTGATGCCGGCGTCGGCAAGGGCGCGCGCGACCTGCGCGAGGACGCCGGGGCGGTCGGCGGCGGCGATGCGCACGAAGCAGCGGGAGCGGACGTCGGCCATGGGCATGATCGGGACGCCGGATTCGCGGCGGAAGGAGTGCGGCCAGTAGACGTTGTTGCTGATGCTGACGGCGGCATCGAGCGCATCGGCGACGACGGCGGAGGTCGTCGGCAGGGAGCCGGCGCCCGGGCCCTGGAGGAGCACGCGCGGCATGAGGTCGCCTTCGATCTGGACGGCGTTGAGGACGCCATCGACGCGGGCGAGGAGCTGATCGCGCGAGACGAGCGCGGGGTGGACGCGGAGCTGCAGCCGCCCTTCCTCCTTGCGGGCGACGGCGAGCAGCTTGATCTCGTACCCCATCTCGTGGGCGTAGGCGAAGTCGCGCCCGGTGATGCGGGTGATGCCCTCGCGGTAGACGTCCTCGGGCCGGACGTCGACGTGGAAGGAGAGGGTGGCGAGGATGGCGAGCTTGTAGGCGGCGTCGATGCCTTCGACGTCGTTCGTGGGATCGGGCTCGGCGTAGCCGAGGCGCTGCGCTTCGGCGAGGACATCGGCGAAGTCGCCGGCGCCCCGGCCCATGTTGGTGAGGATGTAGTTGGTGGTGCCGTTGATGATCGCGGTGACGGCGACGATGTCGTTGGCGAGGAGGTCGCGCTTGAGCGGGGCGATGAGCGGGATGCCGCCGCCGACGCTGGCCTCGTAGAGGAGGTCCACCTGGTGCTCGCGGGCGAGGAGGAGCAGCTCGCCGCCGTGCTTGGCCATCACCTCCTTGTTGGCGGTGACGACGAACTTGCCGGCTTCGAGCGCGCGGCGAAGGAAGTCGTACGCGGGGCGCTCGCCGCCCATCACCTCGATCACGAGCTCGATTTCGGGATCGGCGAGGACCGCTTCGGGATCGGTGGTGAGGAGCGCGGGGTCGGGGGTCCAGGCACGCGCCTTCCCAGGATCGCGGACGAGGATATGGCGGACCACGAGCGGGCAGCCGATCTGGCGCGCGTAGACATCGGCCTTTTCGTGCAGGATGCGGGCGACGCCGGCGCCGACGCCGCCTAGGCCGAGGAGGCCGACGCCGATGGGGCGCCCGTGGCGGGGCGCGCGGTCACTGGCCATTGCCGGCACCGGGGGCGACGGGCGCGTCCGGCACCGCGGGCGAGGCGGACTGCGCGGGCGGGATGGCGGTGGCCGCGACGGTCGGGACCGTGATCGGCTGCTGTTGCTGTTGCTGCTGCTCGCGCTGGATGGCGATCAGGTCATCGATGATGGCACTGAGAGCCTTCGCCTGGGTGGCGTCGTCCCACTTGTTGATGATGGTGGACTGCGACTTCATGTCGTCGAGCCACTGGCTGTAGCGCCGGCCCGCGACGGCGGGCTTCTGGTCGTCCTTCAGCGGCTGCTCGGAGCGGTCGACGACGCGGATGATGTAGTACTGCGTGGTGCCGTTGCCGAGGTCCTGGCTGATCGGCGGGTCGCTGATCTGGCCGACCTGCGTCGAGAAGACGTAGTCGTTGTAGGCGGCCGGCAGCGTGCCATCGGGCGCGTAGTCGTGGATGCCGCCGGTGGTGTCCTTGTCGGGCTCGGTGGAGAGCTGCTTCGCGACCGTCGCCCAGTCCTCGCCCGCCTTCACGCGCGCGAGCGCGGCATCGGCGTCTTCCTTCTTCGTCGTGCCGATCACCTCGTACTTCGCCTGCGTGACCGTGGCGGGGAGCTCGGACTGGATCTTGTTCTGGACCTTCTCGCGGAGCACTTCGGCGTTGGAGAGGCGGCGGTATTCGCTCTCCTTGAGGTGCGCCTTGTCGAGCGCGCGGCGGAAGGCCTGCTGGAACTGCTCGGGGGAGGCATCGGTGGCGACGCCGACCTTCACCTTGAGGTGCTGGTCGTATTCGTCGCCGGTGACGCTGATGCCCTGGTCGCTCTCGGCGCGGGTGATGAGGAGGAGCTCCGTCTCGACGTTATCGGCGGCGTTCTGCGGGAGGAGGGAGATGGCGCCCTGCTGCTGGTAGGCGGTGGTGGTCGTGAACTCGTACTCCATGCGCCGTTGCATGGCGCTGTAGCTCACCTTCTGGCCGTTGACGGCGAGGACGGTGCGGTGGCGCGGCCGGACGACGGAGTCCCAGTAGCCGAAGCCGATGACGCCGAGGACGAGCACGAGGAGGAGGACGGCGCCGCCGACGAGGAGCAGGCGCGATTCGGCATCGCGGTCGAACGCGAAGCGGTCGAGCCAGCTCGCGCGGCGTGGCGCGCGGCGCGCCGCGCTCGCTGTCTGCTTCCCGCGTTTGCCCTCAGTCGCCATCGTCCACCGTCCCCGCGGCCCGCGCCGGGCCGCTCGCCTCTTCCCCTGCCGGATCCCGTCCGCGCTAGCCGCGCGCCGGGAAGACGTTCGTCGAGCGGATGTGGTCGGAAGTGTAGGGCAGGAGCGCCAGGTGCCGGGCGCGCTTCACGGCGATGGTGAGGCGGCGCTGGTGGCGGGCGCAGGTGCCGGTCTTCCGCCGGGGCTCGATCTTGCCGCGGTCCGAGATGAAGCGGCGGAGCTTGAGCGGGTCCTTGTAGTCGATGTACTCGATCTTGTCGACGCAGAAGGCGCAGACCTTGCGGCGGCCTCCGAAGCGGCCGCGGCCGCCCCCGCCGCGGCGGGGCGGGCCGGATCGCTCCTCGGTCCGGCCTTCGGGCCGGGACGGCGCGCTGGCCGCTTCTTGCGGCGCCGCCGGAGCTTCTGGTTGCGTGTTGTCGCCCTGGTCCGTGGTCAATGCATCCTCTCTCTTCCGGGGCGCGCCCCGGCTAGCCGTCACTCGAACGGCAGATCATCGGGGTCGACGTGGCCGGCGGCGGCCGGCGCGGCGTCATCGAACGTGTCCATGCGGGCGGCGTGGGAGTTGCCGGGGGCGCCACCGAGGAAGAGCACGGTCTGGGCGACGACCTCGGTGCGGTAGCGCTTCTGGCCATCGGGGCCCTCCCAGGAGCGGGTGTGGAGGCGGCCTTCGACATAGGCCTGACGGCCCTTCTGGAGGAACTGGCTACAGAGCTCGGCGAGCTTGTTCCATGTGACGATCTCGAACCAGTCGGTCTCCTCGCGGCGCTCGCCCTCGGGGCTGGCGAAGCTGCGGTTGCAGGCGAGCGAGAAGGTGGTGACGGCGTTGCCGTTGGCGGTGTAGCGCATTTCGGGGTCCTTGCCGACGTTGCCGATGAGCATGACCTTGTTCAAACCCGCCATGTGATCTCCCTCTCCGCTGGCGCGGGCGGCGGCCGCCGCTCGTCGTCAGTCCTCGTCCTTGCGGATGAGTAGATGCCGCACGACGTCGTCGGAGATCGCGAAGCCCGATTCGAGCTCGTGGGTGCGAGCGGGGTCGAGGCGGATCTGGCTGACGACGTAGTTGCCTTCCGTGAAGCTCCTGATGGGGTACGCGAGCTTGCGGCGACCCCAGGGGTTTACCTCGACGACCTCGCCGCCGCGGGTGGTGATGGCGGCGTTGACGCGGTCGATGGCGGCGGGGACGTCCTCTTCCGGGATGTCCGGGTTCATGACGACGACGAGCTCGTATTCGTGCAATGCGCCTCCTCGGCTACTGCGAATGAAAGTAAATCGCCCGCGCGCTCCGCGCTGGACGTGCGCTCGGAGGCCGGGCTGCGGTGCATGTTCCGGGCGGCCGAAGGTGCTTCGACAGCGCGACGAATTATAGGGGGGTGGTTGGGGGTAGTCAATTGGGGCGTGGGCGGTGGTCCATCGTGGGCGCGCGGGGCGCGGGAGCGGGGTGAGGAATGGAGGGTGGAGGACGGAGGGTGGAGGGCGGAGGATGGCGTTCAGTACGCGCGCGAGGGCCGCACCCGAGCGGTTTGCGCCCGCCCTCTCCCAGGGAGCGAGAGGGCGAAGAACGGCGCGCCGACCACGACGCCGCCCTGAACCCCGGTGCGGGATCGAATCGCGCCGGGGGCCGCCGATCATAACGGCGCACCCACCCGAGCGAGTCCGCCGTATCGAGGTCCAGGTTCCCCGGCGGGGAAATGGTACAAACGGCGGTTTCGTGCCGGAGGTGGCGCAGGGTAGGCTGCGGGGGTGCCGAAGGGCGGCCTGGAGTTCGACGGGGAGTTGTCGGCGGCGGGGGCGCGCATCGCGGTGGTCGTCGCGCGGTTCAACGCGCACATCACCGAACGGCTGCTCGAGGGGTGCATCGACGAATTGCGGTCGCACGGCGCGCGCGAGGGCGACGTGACGACGCGGCAGGTGCCGGGCTGTTTCGAATTGCCAATCGTCGCGAAGGCGATCGCCGCGGCGGGCCAGGCGGATGCTATCATTTGTCTCGGCGCGATCATCCGCGGCGAGACCCCGCACTTCGAGTACGTCTCACAGGCAACGGCCATTGGGATCCAGCGTGCGGCGCTCGATACGGGCGTGCCGGTCGTGTTCGGCGTGCTGACGACGGACGACGACGCGCAGGCGCTGGCGCGCGCGGGAGGCGAGGCCGGGCACAAGGGCCGGGAAGCCGCGCTGACGGCGATCGAGATGGCGCAGGTGATGCGCGGCCTGCGGAGCGCGCCGGCGCGCGCGATGTAAGAGGGACTGCGGCCTCCTCCCGCGCTTGCGGGAGCCCGCCAAAGGAGGTCTGAGCACAGATGGCCGTGAAGGCAGACGAGGTCCAGCACCCGGACCAGATCGAGGACGATTTCGACTGGAGCGCGATCGCCGAAGGCGAGCGGCCGGACTCGGCGACGCATCGCACGCTGCGGCTGGCGCACGCAGCGGTGCAGCGCTTCCCGGAACTGAGCGGGAAGTACAAGGCGTACGCGGGGGCGGCGGCGGTCGTCTCGAGCGCGCTGACGCTGATGGCGGGGGTGGCGATCACGCGGAAGATGAAGCGCGGGATGAGCGCCGACAAGGCGGCGGCATCGATCACGGCGGCCGACATCGAAGCCGCCGTGCGCGTGGCGGCGCGGGACCAGCGGTACAAGCGCCTGTTGCGGAAGATCGTGCGGCGTCGCGCGGGCGAGCAGTAGGGACGAACCTCACCCCCGGTCCCCGGGAACCTCACCGCGGCCTTCGGCCGTGAGGGGTCCGCGCGTTTGCACGCGGGGACATCACCCGATCAGGAAGCTGCGGCCGTCGCACTGGCCGGCTGCTGTTGCCGTGCGCGCGACACCGCTCCACGGACGCGGCCCGGGGTGTCCCGCGGCCTGAATCCTGCCGGGTAGAAATGCGCGGGTCGTCGTGGGCGCCGCGCGCCCGGCTCGTACACTGACGCGATGCGTTCGCATGAGCGGTCACGCGCGATCTTCGCGCAGGCGCAGGGGCTGATGCCGGGCGGGGTGAACTCGCCGGTGCGGGCGTTCCGCGCCGTCGGCGGCGACCCCGTCGTGATGGCGCTCGGGCGCGGGGCGCACGTGTGGGACGCCGATGGCAACGAGTACATCGACTACGTCGGCTCGTGGGGGCCGCTGATCCTGGGGCACGCGCACCCGTCCGTCGTGCAGATCCTGCAGAAGGCGGCGGAACGCGGGGCGAGCTTCGGCGCGCTGACGGAACTGGAAGTCGAGATGGCGCGCCTGGTGTGCGACGCGGTGCCATCGATCGAGGCCGTGCGGTTCGTCAACTCCGGGACGGAAGCGACGATGTCGGCGCTGCGCGTGGCGCGCGCGTTCACCGGGCGCGACAAGATCCTGAAGTTCGAGGGCTGCTACCACGGCCACGTCGACGCGCTGCTCGCGAAGGCAGGGTCGGGCGTGGCGACGCTCGGGCTGCCGGACAGCGCGGGGGTGCCGGTCGCGGCGACAGCGGACACGCTGCTGGCGCCGTACAACGATGGCGATGCAGTGCGCGCGATCTTCGCGGAGCGCGGCGACGAGATCGCGGCGGTGATCATCGAGCCGGTGGCAGCGAACATGGGCGTCGTCCCGCCACGGCCGCGGTTCCTGCAGGAGCTGCGGGCGATCACGGAGCAGGCGGGCGCGCTGCTGATCTTCGACGAGGTGATCACGGGCTTCCGGCTGGCGCCGGGCGGCGCGCAGATGTACTACGGCGTGCTGCCGGACCTGACGTGCCTGGGGAAGATCATCGGCGGCGGGCTGCCGGTGGGGGCGTACGGGGGGCGGGCGGACGTGATGGCGCTGGTGGCGCCGAGCGGGCCGGTGTACCAGGCGGGCACGCTCTCCGGGAACCCGATGGCGATGGCGGCGGGCATCGTCACGCTGCGCATCCTGCAGAACGAGGGCGTGTACCGCGGGCTCGACGCGATGGGCGCGGAGCTGGCGGGGCGGCTGCGCGAGGCGGCGGTGCAGGCGGAGGCGGCGGTGTCGGTCACGCAGGTGGGGTCGCTGCTGACGGTGTTCTTCTGCGCGGAGGCGCCGGCGGACTACGACGGGGCGAAGCGCGCGGACGCGGGGCGCTACGCGAAGTTCTTCTCGTCGATGCTCGAGGCGGGCGTGTACCTGCCGCCGTCGCAGTACGAGGCATGGTTCCTGTCGCTCGCGCACCAGCAGCGCGACATCGATGCGACGGTCGAGGCGGCGCGGGCGGCGTTCGCGGCTTCGCGGTAGTCCTCGGCCGTCCGCGGGTTGCCCGGACGGCGCGACGCGCGGCGGAGTGCTCTCCACCGCATGACGCCACGTTATCGGTGTTCGACCATGGCCCGCCAGGCAATCGATCGCGCATACTCTCGCCATGGATCCGCAGATTCGCTACGCGAGGACCACTGACGGCGTCAGCATCGCCTGTTATGCCATCGGCGCTGGCCAACCGCTCCTGTGCGCAGCGCTCCCGTTTTCCCACCTGCAGGCAGAGCTGAGCGATCTCTCTGCGGTCCGCGCGTATGAGGCGATCGCGCGCGTCGCCACGCTCGTTCGCTACGACCCGCGCGGATTTGGGCTCTCCGACCGCGATGTGACCAGCTTTACGCTCGATGAGCTCGTTGCCGACATCGAGGCCGTGGCGGACCGCTTCGAGCTTGAATCATTTGTCTTCCTCGCACTCGGCGCCTCGTCGCCGGCCGCCCTGCAGTACGTGTCGAAGCACTCCCATCATGTATCCCATCTCATCCTGTTCCCGGGGTTCGTCCGCATAGAAGGCGCGGCCTGGAAACGTTGGGAGGCTCTGGCAGAGTCGGCAACGACCGATTGGGACTACGTGAGCGAGGCACTCCCGCGCGCCGCGTTCGGCTTTGATGACGAGAACGGTATGGGCGGCAACGCGGAACTGCTCCGCGCCTCGGTTACCCCCGAAACCCTCGTCAGGTATCTCTCCGATGCGCGCCGCTGGGACGCCGGGACCTGCGTGCCGAACCTCCGTGTGCCCACCCTCCTGATTCAGCAGGACGATGCCTCATATACCACTATGGATGCCGCACGCCGGCTGGCTTCCGAACTTCCGGACGGGCGCGTGGTGATACTCAAGGGAACAACGAGCCAGGAGCGGCAGGCGGAGACCTTTTCGGCGGCTGCCGCATTCATTCGCGGCCGGACGGCGGTCGAAGCCGCAGAGCAGTTCCCCGGTTATGCTTCGCATTCCGACGACGGTGCGTCAACCACCGGCGCCCCCACCGGGACGTCCATCATCCTCTTCACGGACATCGCCGACAGCACGGGGCTCACTGAGCGCATGGGCGATGCGGCGTTCCGCGACGCGTCCCGCGCGCTCGACGCGAGCATCCGCGCGGCGATCCGGAAGGCCGGTGGTTCGGCCGTCGAGGGGAAGGTGCTCGGCGACGGCGTCATGGGCGTCTTCTCGTCCGCGGCCGCAGCGATCGAAGCGGCGCGCCGGTGCGCCAGCGTCGGCGCGGAGTCGAAGCTTGCGCTGCACATCGGGCTCCACGCCGGTGACGTGATCCGCGAGGACGATAACGTCTACGGCGGGGCCGTGAACATCGCGTCACGCATCTGCGCGATATGCGAGCCGGGTGAGATCCTGGTGTCGCAGACGGTGCGAGATCTCGCCCGCACTTCAGCCGGGGTTCGGTTCGACGACCGCGGCGAGCACGCGCTCAAGGGCATCGCCGATCCCGTGCGCTTGTTCGCCGTACTAACTGCGCCGCCCACGGTTTAGTCACGCGCGTCGCACCATGTTCATCGTGCGACGTCGGCAGTCAGATTCTCTTCGACCGTTTTGATCCCGAGTGGCGACAGCGTGACAGTTTGCGTGTCTTCGTCGTACTCGACGAGACGCGAACGTCAGGGGCCTCAGGACATCGCGCTTGTCGACGCTGGGGTGAGAGTGACGAACAGCGATTCGGGTGATGGACGGCGCGTCTTCCGGCGCAGAACGACGGCGCGCGTAGCGCACGTCTTCGGCCGGCGAGCCGCGGGCTATACTGGTCTCACGGGAGGCGGACGATGATTGGGAAGCTGGTCGGAAGCGTGCGCCGGAACCACGCGCTGGAGCACGCGACGATCGCGGTGCTGCTCGGCAAGCTCGGGCATGATGTGCGGATGGTGGGGCGGGCGACGCGCGACGGCTACTACCTGTACGCGGACGTGCCGACGGGACTACTCGAGGAGTCGACGCGCGAGGCGCTGCATCGCCTGAAGTCCGGCGAGGGGCATCTGGCCGTGTCGCCGCTGTGCGGCACGAACCTTGCGGTGGCGGGCGCGCTGGCGGGCGTGGCATCGATGCTGACGATGGGGACGGGGCGGTCGCGCGCGGAGCGGCTGCCGAACGTGATCCTGGCATCGATGCTGGCGGTGCTGGCCGCGCAGCCGCTTGGACGCACGGTGCAGAAGTACCTGACGACGAGCCCGGACCTGGCGGACACGGAGATCGTCGGGATCCGCATCGGGGGACGCGGGGCGGGGCGGTTTCACAAGGTGGTGACGGCGCGCGGCGGCGTGTAGCTCCGCGCGCGCCGAGAGCGGACAGCAAACGGCAAAGCGCGCGCGTGCCGCAACAGCAAACAGCAAACGGCAAACAGCAAGAGGGGCGCGGGTGCGCGCCCGTTTACGTGGTCTGCGGATCCCGGACGCGATCACTCGCTCGCGGCGCACGGGTGGTGGTGGGATGACCTCCGACCCCTGGCCTGGCGCCCCGGCGATTAGATCCAGAGTACGTTGCCATCGGGGTCCGCGATGCGCGCGTAGGGCACGTCCGGGGCGTGCTGACCGCGCTCGACGACCGTGCCGCCAGCGGCTTCGACGTCGCGCACCGCGTCGTCCGGGCTGACCGCGTGGTCGACGTGCAGGCCGACGTTCATCGGCCCGGCGCCGGCGTGCTCGGGGTCGAGCAGGAGGCCGACGGCGGTGTCGGTGCCCTCGTTGCCGACGAAGACGATCCGGTCGGCGCGGAAGCCTACCGTAAGCCCGAACGCCTTCTCGTAGAACGCGGCCGCGCGGTCCAGGTCGCGGACCGGGACGATGAAGCTGAGGGCGGTGATACGGGCCATGTGCGTGCGGCTCCTTCTCTGTTGCAGCGGAGAAAGGTGTCGGTGTGGCGGCGATTGTACATCCGGGCGCTGCGCATGGCGTCGGGTCGAGCGCAATCAGCGGAAAGCGGACAGGTGAGATGCGGCGCGAGCTAGCGCCGGCGCCGGCGCGTCGCCCAACTCACCACCGCACCAGCGGCGGCGAGGCCCGCCAGCGCGGCGAGCGCGAGTTCGGTGATCTGCCGCCAGCCACGTGACGCGCCGGAAGTCGACGCGGGCGCCGTCAGGTCGGGCAGGCGGGCGATGCCACCGACGGACACCGGAGAGAGCGGTGATCCCGTCGGCGTCGACGTGGGGGTCGAGGTGTCGGTCGGCGACGGGCCGAGCGTCGGCGTGTCGGTCGGCGGCGGCGGGACCGGCGTGTCCGTCGGAAGCGGCGTGTCGGTCGCTGTCGGCGTCGCGGTGTCCGTGGGGCAGACCCCGGGGCACGGGGTCGCAGTGGGCGACGGCGCCGGCGTATCGGTCGCGGTCGCGGTGTCCGTCGGGATGAGCGTGTTCGTCGGCGTCGGCGTGCTCGTGCTGGTGGGCACCGGCGTCGGGGTGTCGGTGTCGGTCGCGGTCGCGGAGGGCGTGAACGTCGCGGTGAGCGTCGGCGTCGGTGTCCGGGTAGGTGTGCTGGTCGGGCAGGGACCGCCGCAGGGCGTGGCCGTCGGGGTCGGCAGCGGCGGCGGGGCGGTACCGCCAGCGACGGCGCGGACGCGGTTGTTCTCGAAGTCGATGATGAGCAGCGCCCCATCGTCCTTCACGGCGACGGCGAAGGGCCTGCTCAGTCCGGCATCAGTCGCGGGGCCGCCATCGCCGGCGAAGGCGCTGGCGCCGGAGCCCGCGGCGGTGAGGATGCGGCCGTCGGTCTCGAGGCTGCGGACGCGGTCGTTGCCGGTATCGCCGATGAAGAGGCGGCCGTCGCCATCGAGCGCGAGGCCGTAGGGCGCGGCGAGCTGCGCGTTGGATGCCGGGCCGCCGTCGCCGCTGAAGCCGTAGATCCCGGAGCCGGCGACAGTGCTGATGACGCCGCCGGAGACGCGGCGGACGACGCTCGCCTGCTCATCGGCGATATAGACGTCGCCACCAGCGGAGGCGGCGAGGCCCGCAGGGGTCATCAGCGTGGCGTTCGCCGCCGCGCCGCCATCGCCGGAGTAGGCGGAGACGCCGGTGCCGGCGAAGGTCGTGATGACGCCGTCGGCGGCGCGCACCGCACGCACGACGTGGTTGTTCTTGTCGGCGATGTAGAGGTTGCCCGCGGTATCGAGCGCGACGGCGACGGGGAAGTTGAGGGCGGCCTGCGTCGCGGGGCCGTTGTCGCCGCTGTAGCCGGCGCTGCCGTTCCCGGCGACGGTCGTGATGATGCCGGTCGCGGGATCGACGCGGCGAATGCGGTGGTGGAACTCATCGGCGATGTAGAGGCGGCCGGCGCCATCGACGGCGAGGCCGAGCAGTCCGGAGAGCGTGGCCTGGGTGGCGGGGCAGCCATCGCCGACGGCGTCGGTCTTCTGCGCGCAGGGGGTGCCGCCGCCGGCGAAGGTCGTGATCACGCCACCGGCATCGACGTGGCGCACGACGTTGCTGCTGGTGCCGGAGACGTAGAAGCCGCCGGCGCCATCGGCCGCGAGGCCGAACGGGAGGCCGATGGCTGCGCCCGTCGCCGGGCCGCCATCGCAGCAGGCGCCGCTGCCGCCGTTGCCGGCGACGGTCTGGATGGCGGGACTGACATAGTAGGACGCCGACGGCACGGAGGTGGCGCCGGCGAGGCCGCTCGGGATCAGCTGCCAGTAGCCGCGCGCCGTGTGCGAGACGGTGAACGACGCCGAACCGCCGGAAAGCGGCTGCGGACCGCTGACGCTCGCGGCTGCATCGGTCGAGGCGAGCGCGACGGTGCCGGAGGCCGATGGCGTGATGTTGAAGAAGGCGTCCACGGCCGACGCGGTCGCCTGGAACGCATCCCCGGGGAGGTGCGACAGCGGCGTGCCGGCGATGCCGTTGCCCTGCTCGAGCGTCTGGCCGGGGAGCAGGACGACGAGCTGGGAGAGCGGCCCGGGGCCGACGACGTACGACGCCGAGGGCACCTGCGTGCCCGGGCCGCCGGACGGGGTGATCACCCAGCCGGCGTTCGTGCTCGCCTTCGGGATGACGGTGAAGGACGCGGAGCCTGAGACGAGCGCCTGCACCGATGGCTCCGTGTCATACGGGTCGCCCGTCGCGATCACCACGTTCCCGCTCGAGGTCGAGACGACGTTGTAGTTCGCGTCGACACCGTACGCGGTGACGGTGAAGCCGACGCCCGCGGTCTGCGGGTCGGGCGTGCCGGACACGCCGCTTCCCGGGACGAGGGTCTGTCCCGGCAAGACGAGGATCGTCTGCGACGCGGCGGCCGTCGGCGTCGCCGTCGGGGTGGACGTATCAGTCGGCGTCGGCGTTGGCGTGGCGGTGTCCGTCGGCGTCGGCGTCGCGGTGTCCGTCGGCGTCGGCGTCGCGGTGTCCGTTGGCGTGGCGGTGTCGGTCGGCGTCGGCGTCGCGGTGTCCGTCGGCGTCGGCG
>DASRHM010000040.1:0-10902 GCA_035650575.1 Dehalococcoidia bacterium
CTCCAGGGCCTGAGGCGCTGGATGCTCGGCACCCGCGACGCTCACGGCCTGTACGAGAAGGTCGGTTTCCGCCCGGTCGCCGCGCCCGAGCGCTGGATGGAGATCGTCTCCCGCCCCGGGCCGTGAGGCCGCCCCGTGGGACATGAGGCCTCGCGAAGGGGGTTGACAGCGCGCGGGCGAAAGCGCAGCGTGGAAGCCCAAACTCGCCGGAAGGAGCCCGACATGACCTCCACGTTCGAAGACATCCGAAGCAAAATACGCGGCGCCGTGATCACCGAAGGCGACCCCGGCTACGACGAAGCGCGCAAGGTCTACAACGGCATGCACGACCGGCGCCCCGCGCGCGTCGTCCGTCCCGTGGACCGCGATGACGTCGTCGCTGCCCTCCGCCTTGCCCGCGAAGCCGGCGGCGACATCTCGGTCCGCGGCGGTGGCCACAGCGCCCCGGGCTTCGGCACCAATGATGGCGGCACCGTGATCGACCTTTCGCTGCTCAAGGACGTGCACGTCGACCCCCGCGCGCGCACCGCGCGGACGGGCGGCGGCTGCACCTGGGGCGTCTTCAACGACGCCACCCACGCGCACGGCCTGGCCACGACCGGCGGCGTCGTCTCGACGACCGGCATCGGCGGCCTCACCCTCGGCGGCGGCATCGGCTATCTCGCCCGCAGCGCCGGCCTCAGCATCGACAACCTCCTCTCCGCCGAGGTGGTGACCGCCGACGGCGCCGTGTTGCGCGCGAGCGAGCGCGAGAACGAGGATTTGTTCTGGGCGCTCCGCGGCGGCGGCGGCAACTTCGGCATCGCCACCGAGCTCGAGTATCGCCTGCACCCCGTGCCGGACGTCCTCGTCGGCATCTTCGTCTTCCCGCTCGAGCAGACACGCGCGCTGTTCCAGTTCTACCGCGAGTTCATCCGCACCGCGCCCGAGCAACTCGGCGCCTTCCCTGCCGTCCTGATCGCGCCGCCGCTGCCATTCCTGCCGGAGAGCGCGCACGGCACGAAGAAGTGCGCCGTCGTCGCCTGCTGGGCCGGGCCGCTCGACCAGGGCGAAGCGGCGATGGCGCCGATCCGGCAGGTTGCCGCCACCGTCGGCGAGATGGTGGCGCCGATGCCGTACCCCGCGATCAACTCCCTGTTCGATGCCCTGCTCCCGCCGGGAATGCTGCAGTACTGGAAGGGCACCTTCTCGAAGGACCTCACCGACGGCGCGATCGACGCGCACGTCGAGCACGGCGCCGGCGTACCGACGGTGAACACCGCGATCCACGTCTACCCGATCAACGGCGCGGTCTCCCGCGTCGCTCCCGATGCCACCGCGTTCCCCTACCGCGACGCCACCTTCGCGACGGTCGTCGCGACGGTCTGGAGCGATCCGGCGGACACCGAGCGGAACATCGCCTGGACGCGGGCCTACTACCAGGCGCTCGCCCCGCACGGCGAGCCTGGCACCTACATCAATTTCATGGACGGCGACGAGGGCGCGCGCGTCAAGGACAGCTACCGCGGGATTTACGACCGCCTCGTCGCCGTGAAGCGCAAGTACGACCCGGAGAACGTGTTCCACCGGAACCAGAACATCAAGCCCTGACGCGCCGTCGGGCTGCGCGTGCGCCGGGCGGGGAGCGCTGCCATCGCCGCGCTTCCCGCATCGCCGCGCGCCCGCTATAACTCCCGGCGATGAAGCTCGGCGGCAACTTCTTCGAGGATCTCCACCCCGGCCAGACGCTCGTGAATCCCGTCCCTCGCACGGTTACTGAGGGCGACGTCGCGCTGTACATCGCGCTCACCGGCGACCGCAATCCGAAGAACTGCTCCGACGAGTTCGCGCGCAGCCTCGGTTTCGCCCGCGCGCCCGTCCACGACCTCCTGGTCTTCCACATCGTCTTCGGCCGCACGGTCGGCGAGATCTCGCTCAACTCGCCGGGCAACCTCGGCTACGCCGACGTGCGCTTCCTGCGCCCGGTGTTCCCGGGCGACACGCTCCGGGCGGAGACGGAGACGCTCGGCTGGCGCGAGACCTCGAAGGGCGACACCGGCGTCGTCTGGGTGCGCACCATCGGCTTCAACCAGCGCGAGGAGCGCGTCCTGCAGTTCTTCCGCTGGGTCATGGTGAACAAGCGCGACCCCGCTACGCCCACCCGCGCCGACGATGCCCCGGAGATGCCCGAGCACGCCGACGAGGCGCACCTGCGCCACCTCCCCTACCCCCCGATCGCCGCGTTCGACGCACGCGCGACCGGCAGCGCCCGGTTCTGGGAGGACTACGAGCCCGGCGAGCGCATCGCGCATCCCCAGGGGATCACCGTCGAGGAGGCCGAGCACCAGCTCGCCACGCGGCTCTACCAGAACACCGCGCGCGTGCACTTCAACCAGCACCAGCAGCAGGCGTCGCGGCACGGGCGGCGCATCATCTACGGCGGGCACGTCATCTCCGTCGCGCACGCCATCTCGTTCGATGGGCTGGAGAACGCCGTCGGCATCGCCGCCTGGAACGGCGGCTCGCACACGAACCCCACGTTCGCCGGCGACACGCTCTTCGCCTGGACCGACGTGCTCGAGCGGATGGATCTCGGCCGCGACGACCTTGGCGGCCTGCGCCTGCGCCTGGTCGCCGTCAAGAACGTCGACCCGAACCGCGAGGACGTGCCGCTGAAGCTGGCCGGGGACGACGGACGCGAGCGCTACAACCCCGCGGTCGTGCTCGACCTCGACTACGTGGCGCTCGTCCCGAAGCGGGCGGTCGCCGCCTGATCCCCGTGCCGCTTACGGCGCCGGCGATCATAATTCGGAGGTTGCAATGACCGCCGGGATCTCGACCGACACGCTGCCGTCCGCGCGCCGGCTCGCCGACGCCGCCCAGGCGCTCGCCGAAGCCGCGATCGCGCGCGGCCGCGAGCTGACCGCCGCCGGCGCGCGCATCGACGACGACCACCAGGTCTTCGCCGAGCGCCTCGCGCTCGTCGCCACGGAGGCACGCGCCGCGCAGTCGCTCGTCGCCTACGCCGAGCGCCTCGCCGCCGCCGGCAGGGCGGACGCCGTTACGGAGGACCAGGCGCTCGCCTGGAGCGCCGACGTGCTGCATCGCACCGACGCCCTGCGAGCCGCCCACCCGGACGACTTCGTCGGCGCACCGCCGCTCGATGACCGGCTCCGGGCGCTGATCCGCGCCGGTCTCGACGACCCGCGCCTGTGCGAGATCGGCGCGCGCGTGATCGATGCGCGCGGCGTCAACAACGCCGACCTCGGCGACGACGACGCGACGCAGACCCGCAACTTCACGCGCCAGTTCGCGAAGGCGGAGGTGCTGAAGGAAGAGGACGGCGTCGCCCTCGCGGACCGCATCCACCGCGACGACCTCCTCGTCCCCGAGTCGCTCATCAAGCAGTACTCGGAGCTCGGGTTCTTCGGCAGCTCCATCCCGGACTCCTACGGCGGCACCGACATGGGCTACCTGACGATGATCGTGCTCACCGAGGAGCTGTCCGCGGCGTCGCTGATCGCTGGCAGCCTGCTCACGCGCTCCGAGATCCTGACGCGCGCGCTCATCGAGGGTGGCAGCGAGCGCCAGAAGCAGGAGTGGCTGCCGAAGCTCGCCTCCGGCGAGGTGCTCGTCGGCATCTCCGTCACCGAGCCCGACATCGGCTCCGACGTCGCGTCCGCGCAGTGCCGCGCGACGCCGGGCGAGCGCGACGGACGGCAGGGCTGGCTGATCAATGGCGCGAAGGCATGGTGTACGTTCGCCGGCCGCGCCGACGTGCTCGCGCTGCTCGCGCGGACGGACCCGGACGTGTCCAAGGGCTACGCCGGCCTCTCGTTGTTCATCGTCCCGAAAGAGCGCTTCCTCGGGCATCAGTTCGAGTACCGCCAGCCGGAGGGCGGCCTGCTCACGGGCGAGGCCATCCCGACGCCGGGATACCGCGGCATGCACTCCTTCGTGCTCAACTTCGAGGATTTTTTCGTGCCCGCGGAGAACCTCGTCGGCGAAGAGCAGGGCCAGGGCCGCGGCTTCTACCTGACGCTCGGGGGCTTCGCCATCGGCCGCCTGCAGACGGGCGGCCGGGCGCTTGGCGTCGCGCAGGCCGCGCTCGAGAAGGCGTGCGCCTACGTCTCGCAGCGCATCCAGTTCGGCCGGCCGATCGGCGAGTACCAGCTCACGCGGTACAAGGTCGGGCAGATGGCGACGCGCATCGCCGCCGCGCGACAGCTCACCTACGACGTCGCGCGCACGACGCCGCCCGGCGCCCGCGCGCCCCTTGGCCCCGCGATGGCGAAGCTCTTCGCGTCGGACGTCGCCGTCCAGGTCACCCAGGAAGCGCAGCTGCTGCACGGCGGCTGGGGCTACGCCGAAGAGGATCGCATCAGCCGCTACGTCGTCGATGCGCAGGTGCTGCCAATCTTTGAGGGCGTGAAGGCCACCCTCGAACTGAAAGTCATCGCCCGCGCGCTCGTCGCGCAAGGGTAACGGGGTGCAGGGGGGAGCGGCAGATGACGCAGATCGCCAGTCCGGTCGTTGGGCATCGCGACGCGTCCCTCCCGCACACTCGTTCTCGCGCGCTCGTATCGCGCGCGGCGAGTCAGCCTCGATCGCGCACCGAGGGCCGTCGTTGAGGTAAGCAGGGGTGCAGGGGGCGCAGCCCCCGCCGGGGGAATGGGGGTGTCCCCCATCCCTCGTTAAAGAAGCGGAGCAGCGCGCCAGCGATGCGCAGCGCCAGACCGGTGCCGACGCTGGACCGGAAGGGGAGACGCGAATGTACATCATGCAAAAGCAGGGCCGGTTCGTCATCCCGCGCACCGAGCTCACCTACCCCGGCCACACCCTGAAGATGCACGAGAAGGCGGCCCAGGCGCCGGTCGACCACGTCATGCCCGACTTCGAGGACGCCTGCCCCTACGACTTCAAGGGCCCAAAGAGCCGCGCGGTCATGGTCGAGGCGCTCAATACGATCGACTTCGGCAACAAGGTCATCGCCATCCGCCCGAACAACATCCGCTCGAAGTTCTTCCTCGGCGACATCGAGGCGATCATGACCGGGGCGCCGGACCGGTTCCACGGCATCATCCTGCCGAAGACCGAGACCCCCGAGGACATCTCCCACCTCTCGCGCCTGCTCGACGCCTACGAGGAGCAGGCGGGCTGGACCACGCACGTCCAGATCGAGGCGCTCATCGAGACGCCGCTCGCCGTCATTAACGCGTACAAGATCGCGACGGCGTCGCCGCGCATGGCCGGCCTGATCTTCGGCATCGCCGACTTCAGCGCGTCGATGGGCGTGCGCGAGATGATCGACAACCAGAACCGCAACTTCCACTACGCCAAGCAGGCGACGGTCGTCGCCGCCAAGGCTGCGGGCCTCCACGCGATCGACAACGCCTTCCTTCGCCTCGTCCGCCCCGACACGCCGCCCGAGGAGGCGGAGAAGATCCGCGCGCAGTTGCGCGAGAAGTCGGTCGGCTCGCGCGACCTGGGCATGGACGGCACCTGGGTCATCCACCCGCAGCAGGCGGAGATCGCGAACGACGTCTTCACGCCCGACGATGAGCAGATCGCCAGGACCAAGCGCTCGCTCGAGGTGTATCACCGGCTCGGCGGCGGCTCGATCGCCGACCCCGAGACCGGCGAGTTCTACGACGAGGCCACCACCAAGGCGATGCTCATGGACCTCGCGAAGGCGGTGCAGGCCGGCAAGCTCGACCCGCAGTGGCTCGCCGACATGGCCGCGAAGTCGAAGGAAGTATCCGGCTACGACATCCTCGAGGTCATGGGCCGCGTGGCGTAGCAGCCTCGCGCCCTAGACGCGGACGAGCGGCGCCCGCTCGCGCTCCCGCGGCTCCTCCTCGGGCGTCGCGTCCACGTGCACGACCGGCAATACGCGCGCCAGCCAGCGCGGCAGCCACCAGTTCGCATCGCCGAGCAGCTCCATCGTCGCGGGCACCAGGATCATCCGCACCACGCTCGCGTCGAGGAACACGGCGACGGCGAGGCCCAGCCCGAAGAGCTTGATCGACCGGTCGCTCCCCAGCGCGAAGCTGATGAACACCGACACCATGATCGCCGCCGCCGCGGTAATCACGCGCGCCGTCGCCGCCAGCCCATCCGCAACGGCCAGCGCGTTGTCGCGCCCGTTGCGGTCGTACTCTTCGCGGACGCGCGAGAGCAGGAACACCTCGTAATCCATCGAGAGCCCGAACACGATCGCGAAGAGCATGATCGGCACCCACGCGTCGATCGGACCCTCCTTCGCGACGCCGATCGCGCCCTTGAACCAGCCCCACTGGAACACGGCGACCAGTATCCCGTACGCCGCGCCGATCGAGAGCAGGTTCATGATCACGGCCTTCAGCGGCACGACGAGGCTGCGGAAGACGAGCGTCAGCAGCGAGAACGACAGCAACAGGACGACCCCCATCACGAGTGGCAGGTGGCTCCGGGTGTACGAGGCGAAGTCCTGCGACGCGGCCGTCGAGCCGCCGACATGCACGATCGCGGTGGACCCCTCCATCTGCGCGGGCACGACGTCGTCCCGCAGCCGCGACACCAGGTCCGCCGTCGCCTTGTCCTGCGGCGCCGTCGCCGGGATCACCTGGATGATCGCAGCGTCGCCCTCCGGATTCGCGATCGGCGCCGTCGCGAACGCTACCCCCGGCGTCTGGTTCAGGGTGCCCGAAAGTCGCCCCAGCGCCGCCATGTCCGAGGCGCCGCCCGGCGTCTCCGCGGCGATGAGCAGCGGCCCGTTGAACCCCGGCCCGAACCCCGCCGAGAGCAGGTCGTAGGCGCGGCGCGTCGTGTCCGACCGCGCGTTGTTCCCCGCGTCGCCGAAACCCAGGCGCAGCGAAAGCGCGGGCAGCGCCAGCACGCCGAGCACGGCGAGCCCGACGACGAGCGCGGGCCACGGCCGCCGCTGGATGACACGGCTCCAGCGGAACCAGAACGACGACGACGTCTCCTGTTCCTGGCCGAGCTTCGGGATCGCGAAGCGGTCGATGTGGTGACCCAGGAATCCCAGCACCGCCGGCAGAAGCGTCAGCGACGCCAGCATCGTCATCAGCACGCCGATCGACGCCGCGATGGCCACCGCCCGCATCAGCGCGAGGTTCATCGCGAACAGGCCGAGCACCGAGATCACCACCGTCATCCCGGCGAACAGCACCGCACGCCCCGCCGTGTCCACCGCCCGCGCGACGGCGTCTGCCGGCCGCATCTGCGCGTTCAACGCTTCGCGGTACCGCGTGACGATGAACAGCGCGTAGTCGATGCCGACGCCGATGCTGATCATCGCCACCATCTGGCTCGTGAAGTTCGGCATGTCGATGAACCGCGCCGCCAGCTCCACGATCCCGTACCCGGTGCCGATGCCGAAGAGCGCGATGAGGATCGGCAGCCCCGCAGCGAGCAGCGACCCGAACGCGATCAGCAGGATCACGATCGCCGCCGCGACGCCGATCGCCTCGGTCGGCGACTGCGACATCGTCGCGAAGATGTCGCCGCCGAGCTCCACCTGCAGCCCCTCGACGTGCACTTCGTTGCGGTAGCCCCGGATGCGGTCCGCGACCGGTCCGAAGTCCTCGAAGCTGCGGTCGGTGAAGTTCAACTGCGCGTACGCGGTCTTGCGGTCGGGCGCCACCTGCCGAGCGCCTTCCGGCTCGTAGGGGCTGACGATGCTCACGCCCTGCACGTTTTGCTGCACGTTGTTGAGCAACCCGTCGATCGCCTCCCGGACCGCCGGGTCGTCGATGCCCTGCTCCGCGTGGAACACGACCTGTGATGGCGGCCCCGTGCGCGTGCTGAAGCCCTTCGCCTCGAGGATGTCGAACGCCTTCTGGCTCTCGGCGCCCGGCAGCTTGAACTGCGTCCGGAAGGCGCCGCCGGCGGTGAACGCCAGCAGGAGGAGAACGGCGACCAGGCCGACCCAGCCGGCCAGCACGAGCCTCCGCCGCTGGTAGGACACGCGCGCGAGATTCCTGAACATCCGCTTGCCTCCGCTCAACCGCTTGGTCCCGGCTGCGCTGGACCGCCCCACCGCGGCCCGCTCGATGCCGTCGCGCCAGCCTCCGCGCCCCGCCGGTGCAGTGTACGAGGGCCCAGGCACATGTCGATCGCCGCCCGGGTGATGTGACGGCGCGCGCACGCCACACCCTGCCGGGAAGTGTCAGCAGAGCGAGCGCGGCCTCGCGTGTGGTGGCAGCCGTTCGCCTTGGCGCCGCCCACGGGCGCCGATCCCCGCCCGGCTTGCGGCTTCGGGCCGGTCGTGCATACTCCGCGCCGGGAGGGTCTTACCCGCGCATGAGGTTCT
Organism: Dehalococcoidia bacterium; assembly: GCA_035650575.1. Taxonomy (GTDB): domain Bacteria; phylum Chloroflexota; class Dehalococcoidia; order DSTF01; family JACRBR01; genus DASRHM01. The sequence goes on from DASRHM010000040.1 coordinate 8,294, forward strand.
ACGAGTTCGAGGCGAAGGCGCTGCTCGCGAAGAGTGGCATCCCCACCTCCCGCGGCGGCACCGCCACCACGGCCGATGACGCCGCGCGCATCGCCGGCGAGGTCGGCGGCGACCTCGTGCTCAAGTCGCAGGTGCTCAGCGGCGGCCGCATGAAGGCCGGCGGCGTAAAGTTCGCGTCGACCCCGGAGGAGGCGCGCGCCGCCGCGGCCCACATCCTCGCGCTCGAGATCAACGGCCAGGCGCCGCGCTGCGTGCTCGTCGAGTCGAAGCAGCCGGTCGCGCAGGAGTACTACGCCGGCGTCACGTTCGACGCGCTGGCGAAGCTGCCCGTCGCCATCTTCAGCGACATGGGCGGCATCGATATCGAGGAGGTCGCCGAGAAGCATCCGCAGCACGTCGCGCGCGTCCACTTCTCGACGTTCCAGCCGCTGCAGGAGTTCCGCATGAAGGAGCTCGTCGCCTCGCTCGGCATCAGCGGCAACGAGCTCACGGCGCTGACGCGCATCATGACGCAGCTCGCCCAGACCTTCCTCCGCTACGGCCTCACGCTCGCCGAGATCAACCCGCTCGCGCGGCTCGAGGACGGCAAGTTCATCGCGCTCGACGCCCACTGCGACATGGAGGAAGAGGCGCGCGACCAGCAGGCCGCCGTGCTCGCCGAGCTCGGCATCGGCCGCGAGGAGACGCGCCAGGCGCGCCCGCCCACGCCCTTCGAGATCAAGGGCGCCGAGGTCGATGCCTCGGACCACCGCGGCGTCGCCGGCCGTGTCGTCGAGTTCGATGGCAACCTCGGCTGCGTGATCGGCGCCGGCGGCGGCTCGCTGACCATCTTCGACGCGCTGCGCAAGCACGGCGGCCGCCCGGCGAACTACTGCGAGATCGGCGGTAACCCGAGCGTCAAGAAGGCCTGCGAGCTGACCAAGCTGATCCTCAGCAAGCCCGGCGTCGAGAAGATCTGCGTCATCATGAACGTCGTCAGCAACACGCGCGTCGACATCGTCGCGCGCGGCGTCATCAAGGGCGTCATCGAGTCGGGCTACGACCCGGCGGAGAAGATCGCCATCTTCCGCATCCCCGGCTCATGGGAGGACGAGGGGTTCAAGATCCTCGAGAAGTACGGCGTCGAGTACGCCGACCGCACGGTGCCGATGTCCGAGGCGGCCCGCCGCGCCGTGCAGAAGGTGGCGCGCTGATGTCGATCCTCGTCGACGCCGACACCACGTTCATCATCCAGGGCATCACGGGGCGCGAGGCCGTGAACATGGCCCGCGAGTGCCTCGACTACGGCTCGAAGCTGGTCGGCGGCGTCACGCCCGGCCGCGGCGGCCGCGACGTCCACGGCGTGCCGGTGTTCGACACTGTCAAGGAGATCACGTCGAAGCAGCGCGTCGACGCCTCCGTGATCTCCGTGCCGCCTGCGTTCGTGCGTGACGCCGCGTTCGAGGCGGTCGAGAACGGCGTCAAGCTGATCATCATCGTCACCGAGCGCATCCCGCGCCTCGAGGTCGCGCAGATCATCGAGTACGCGCGCCGCCACGGCGCGCGGCTCATCGGCCCGAACTGCCTCGGCGTCATCTCGCCGGGGAAGACGCGCGTCGGCGGCGTCGGCGGCGCGGCGGCGGCGACCCGGCGCGCCTACCAGCCCGGCCCGATCGGCGTCATGTCCCGCTCCGGCGGCATGACGACGGAGATCTCGAACGCCCTCACGGCCGCCGGCCTCGGCCAGAGCACCGCCGTCAGCATCGGCGGCGACGCCATCATCGGCTCCACGTACGCCGAGCTGATGCCGCTGTTCGAGGCCGACCCCGACACGAAGGCGATCGCCATCTACTCCGAGCCGGGCGGCCCGATGGATGCCGAGCTCGCGCGCTACGTGAAGGAGCGCGGCACGCGGCTGCCCATCGTCGCATTCATGGCCGGGCGCTTCATGGACGAGATGCCGGGCATGCGCTTCGGCCATGCGGGCACGATCGTCGAAGGCCGCGCCGATACCACGGCCGAGAAGATCGCCCGCCTCCGCGACGCCGGCATCTCCGTCGCCGAGGAGATCAGCGAGATCCCCGGGCTCGTGAAACAGCGGCTGGCGGAGGTCGGCGCCTGATGGCCATGCGCAGCGGCTCCGGCATGTTCATCCGCATCGAGGTCGACGAGCCCGTCACGTCGGACAACGCCGCTGCGAAGCAGCTCGCCGGTATCTGCCCGGTCGATATCTACGCCGTCGCACCGGATGGCGGCGTCGACGTCGTCGAAGCGAACGTCGACGAGTGCATCCTCTGCGGCCTCTGCCTCGAAGTCGGCCCCGCCGGCGCCGTGCGCGTCATCAAGCGCTACGACAACGACGCGCTCCTGGCTCGATCCTAGCCCGCCAGCCCCGCCCGGTACGCCGCGTACGCCGCCCGCACGTCCTCGTGCTTCAGCGCCAGGATCTCCGCCGCCAGGCACGCCGCGTTGCGCGCGCCCCAGGCGCCGACCGCGACCGTCGCCACCGGCATCCCCGGCGGCATCTGCACGATCGAATACAGCGCGTCCACGCCCTTCAGCTCGCTCGACGCCAGCGGCACGCCGATGACCGGCAGCGCCGTGTACGCCTTGCACACCCCCGGGAGCGC
>DASRHM010000041.1:0-30936 GCA_035650575.1 Dehalococcoidia bacterium
TGCGCCCGGCGCGACCGCGCGCGTGCCCGCGCCGGGCGTCAACGCCGCGTCCTCGGCCACGCGAGCGAGCGAAGGTGACTCCGACGCACGGTCCGCGGGCCCCCGGCCCGAGCGCGCCACGTCGTACGCGACCAGCACGCCGAACACGACGACCGCCGCGGCGGCCGCCGTACCGGCGAAGGCGCCGAACGCGCCGCCCATGCGGGGCCGCACGCGCTGCCCGGAGGGCTCGACGACGCGGAACGCTCGCGGTGCCTCGGCGGTCCCGAGCGACGCGAGCAGGCCGCGCACCGCCCGCAGCTCCTCGACCGCGCGCCGGCATCGCGCGCAGGCTTCGATGTGCGCCCGTTGCACCGCCGCGCGCGCCGGCAGCAGCGACCCATCGGCGAATGCGGACAGCTCCTCCGTCCGGAGGTGCGGTCCGGCCTCGCGAGGCCGGCGCAGGCGCCGCCACAAACCCTTCACATTCACGTCACACCTGCCGCACCGTCCGCGGCGTACGCTGAGCCGGTCTCATGCATTACGACGCTCCCGGGCTCCCGATTGTTCCCGACGCGACCAGCAGCCGGCGCAGCTTCTCCCGCCCGCGCGCGATGCGCGACTTCACCGTCCCCAGCGAAGCGTCCGTCGTCTCGGCGATCTCCTCGTACGAGAAGCCGTGCACGTCCGCGAGCACGACGGCGAGCCGCTGGTCCGCCGGCAGCTCCAGCAGCGCCGCCGCGATCGCCCGCCGTTGCTCCGTGCGCAACGCCGCCTCCTCCGGCCCGGGCGCCCGGTCCGGCGCCTCGCGGGCCGCGTCGCTACCCTCCGATCGGGCGTCGAGCGAGGACGCCGGCCGGCGGCGGCGCCGGCGCATGTCGTCGGCGCACGCGTTCGCCGCGATGCGCATCAGCCATGGCCGAAACGACCCGCGGAGCCGCGCGACCGCGCGCCACGCCGAGACGAACGCCTCCTGCGTCGCATCCTCCGCGGCGGAAGCATCGCCGAGCATCCTCAGGCACAGGCTGAACACGAGCGATTGGTGCGCTTCAACGAGCGCGTTGAACGCCGCGAGATCGCCGGCGCACGCGCGCCGCACCAGGTCATCGGTCGTCTCCGGCTGCCCCGGCGCGGATGTCGGCGCGTCGCTCATCGCGGGCGCGATTCTAGCAGAGCCACGCGCCGGGTCCCGCCGCGGCCGCGTGCTACAATGGGCCGCTTATGTTCGATGATCCCGCCAGCCGGGAACAGCCTCCCGGCCCCGGCGATGTCTCCCCCGCGCCCGACGCCCCTTCCCCTGCACCCGCCGCCGCGGACGACGCGCGCGCGCCCGGGACGCAGCCCGAGCCGGCGCCGCAGGCGCCGCCCGCCACCGCGGAGGCCGCATACGAACGCGACGTCGATGTGCCGGCGGCGCTCGAACTCGCGTACAGCGCCGCCGACCTCGGGCTGAGTCCGCAGGCCTACGACCGCGCGATCCCGTACGAGCGCGTACTCGCCGACCGCCGCCGTCAGGCGAGCGGCCTGCGGATGCGGCGCGTCGGCCGCGAGCTCGTCGAGACGCTGATCCTCGCGGTGCTCATCTTCCTCGCGGTCCGCGCCGTCGTCCAGAACTTCCGCGTCGAGGGCTCGAGCATGTACCCCTCGCTCGAGAGCAACGAGCTGCTGCTCGTGAACAAGGCGATCTACTACCGCGTCGACACGCACCGCATCCACACGTTCCTGCCGTTCATCCCGGACAGCAACGGCGAGAAGCGTCACCTGTTCCGCGCGCCGCGCCGTGGCGACGTCATCGTCTTCCGCTTCCCGCTCGATCCCAGCCGCGACTTCATCAAGCGCGTGATCGGCGTCCCCGGCGACACCGTCGAGGTGCGCGATGGCAGGGTCTTCATCAACGGCAATCCGTTGAAGGAGGACTACATCTACCAGACCCCGGACTACTCCTACGGGCCGAAGACCGTCCCCGAAGGCCAGTACTTCGTCCTCGGCGACAACCGGCGCAACAGCTACGACTCGCACGCCTGGCAGTCCAACTGCAGCCAGCAGCAGACGTGCGACTTCGTGCCCGAAGAGAACATCATCGGCCAGGCCTGGCTGCGCTACTGGCCGTTCCCGGTCGGCTTCGTCAACAACAAGGTGCTGAAGCCGCTGGCCCCGTGACCGGCGCTACTTCCGCGCCGCGAAGGCCGCGTACAGCGGCTGTTCCAGGTCCAGCTCGCGCACGTCGCGCAGGCCCGCCTCGCGCGCCATCGCGAAGACTTCCGGCGCCGTGAAGAACCCGACGCCGTGCCCGCCCTTCGCCAGCGCCTGCGGGATCTCGTAGAACAGGTCGATGTGCGACAGCACCGCGTTGTACGTGCCCGCCGCGTCCTCGATGCCCTCCGGCCCGCGGATCTCCGTGATGAGCAGCGTGCCATCGTCCTTCAGCGCCCGCCGCGCGTTCGCCAGCACGACGCGCGCGTCGTCCATCTCGTGCAGGGAGATCTGCGTGTAGATGAAGTCGAACGCGTCCTCGCTCGTGAGATCTTCGCCCCGCATCTCCTCCGCGTGCACGCGCTCCCCCAGCCCCGCCGCCTCGATGCGCTCGCGCGCCAGCCCGATCGACGTCGCGTCCGGGTCGAGCCCGGTCACCGTGCAGTGCGGGAACGTGCGCGCCAGCGCGACCAGACCGGCCCCCGCGCCGCACCCGAGCTCCAGGATCGTCCCGCCTTCCGCGAGCCGCCGCCCGACGTCGGGCAGCGCCGGCAACAGCACGCTCGGCAGGAACAGCTCATACGCCGCCTTGCTGAAGGCGTGGATCGTTTCCACCATCTCGTGCCCGTACTCCGCGAACGGAATGCCTTCGCCCTCGCGGAAGCAGGCGAGCACGCGGTCCGCCAGCCGCGACTCCACCGCGAAGTTCAACACGAGCCCGGCCGAGTACTGGAAGTCGCTTTCGTCGAGCAGCAACTCCGCCATGTGCGGCGCCAGCGCCAGGCGCTGCGTCACCGGCTCCACCGTGATCAACTCGCACGCGTGCGCCGTCTTCGCCCACGCGCGCGCATAGCGGAGGTCGATCGACGACGATGCCGCGAGCTCTTCGATCGTAAGCCCGCCGCTCGCCTCGGCGAGCCGCCGCAGCAACCCCAGGCGCAGCCCGTAGTAGGCCACCCGCAACGCCGCCGCGCCCGCCGCCCACCCGAAGATGCGCAGCGCCTGCTCGTCCTTGGACAACGCCGCTTCGTGCTCGATCAACGCGCCCTCTTCCGCGAACGCGCGTCATGCGCTCCCCGGCACGGCTCCGCCGCCTGCCCTATTACACCCGATCGGGCGACCGCCGGATAGCCCGCGAATCCCCGCAAACCCGGCCTCCACTGCTCCGCCTCCGGCCAGCCCGTGCGCGCGCCCTGCCCGCCTTGCGCCGCCCCGCGTCGCGCGCCGACAATGCAGCACACCCCGATTCCGCCAGGAGGCGATCTCCATGCCTGCGCTCACAACCGCCGAAGTAGACTCCCGCCTCTCCTCGCGCCCGGGCTGGACCCGGGAAGGCGACGAGATCCGCAAGCAGTTCACCTTCCGCGACTTCCGGCAGGCCATGGCGTTCGTCAACCGCGTCGCCGACGCGGCGAACACCGCCGACCACCACCCCGACATCACGATCAACTACAACCGCGTGACGATGAGCCTCTCGACGCACAGCGAGGGCGGCGTCACCCAGAAGGACTTCGACCTGGCGGCAGCGATCGATGCAGCCGCCGGCTGAGGCGCCCGAAACGCCCGATCCCGCGCCGGCCTCGGCCCGCGACGAGTGGGCGGAGGCCGCCGGCTGGGCGCGCCGCAACGCGACGTGGCTCATGCTCGCCGGCGTTGCGGTCTTCATCGTGCTGCCGCGCGTCCTGCCCTGGCAGCCCGCCGCCGAGTACCTGAATATCTTCCAGCGGCTGAGCGAGTGGACGCTCCGGCATCTGGAGCGCCTCTTCAAGGACTACGGCTACTACGTCGTGTTCTTCGGCGTGCTCGCCGAGAACAGCATGTTCCTCGGCCTGCTCGTCCCCGGCGCCATCATCCTCATCCTCGCGGGCCTCTCCGCGCAGAACGGCGCGATCAACATCTGGCTCGTGCTCGCGCTCGCGTTCGCGGCGACCATCGCCGGCGACACCGTGAGCTACTTCATCGGCCGGCTCGGCTGGAACCGCGCGCTCCAGAAGACCGGCATGGGCGCCATGATGGAGAAGATCCGCGAGCCGCTCGAGCACAACCGCGCGTGGATCATCCTTGGCTACCACTTTGCCGGCTATTCGCGCGTCGTCGGCCCCGCCGCGGCTGGCCTGTTCCGCATTCCGTACCGCAAGTGGGCGCCGCTCGACTACGCCGGCGGCATCGCCTGGGTGCTCGCGTACACGCTGTTCGGCGTGGCGCTCGGCATGTTCGGCCTCGAGTTCGGCGATACGAAGCGCATGGCGCGGCTGCTTGAATTGTTCTTCACCGTCGCCGTCGTCGCCGCGATCGCCCTCGCCCTGCTGCGGGAGGCGCGGGCGCGCGCCCGGCAGCCGGCGCCCGCGGTCGTGCCTGTCAAAGACGATTAGCGCGCGACGCCGGGGCTTAGCTGCTCCCGCCGTGCGGCGGCTCGCGCCGCGCGATGTACGCCGCCGCTTCCGAACGCCGGCGCAGGTTCAGCTTGCTGAGGATGTTGCTCACGTAGTTTTTCACCGTCTTGTCGCTCAGGTAGACCTCGTCCGCGATCTCCTTGTTCGTCTTGCCGTCGGCGATCAGCGTCAGGATCTTGTGCTCCTGCTCCGTGAGCGAAGACAGCGGATCGTCGTCCTTGCGCTGCCCCGCCGTCCGCACGCGCTCCATCACCTTGCGCGTCACTGCCGGGTCCAGCAGCGACTCGCCGCGCGCGACCGCCGCGATGGCGTCCGCGAGCTGGCTCCCCCGCGTCTGCTTCAGCAGGTACCCCGCCGCGCCGGCGAGGATCGAGGCGAACACCGCCTCGTCGTCCGCGAACGACGTGAGCATGATCACCTTCGTCTCCGGCCGTGCCTGCCGGATCTCCCGGCACGCCTCGATGCCGCTCCCGTCCGGCAGGCGCACGTCCATCACGATGACGTCGGGCCGCGTGCGCTCCGCCTCGCTGATCGACGCCGCGACCGTCCCCGCCTCGCCGACCACCGTGAAGTCCGCGCGGCGGTCGAGCAGCGTCCGCAGGCCTTCGCGAACGACCTCGTGGTCATCGACGATGAGAATTCGCGTCTCGCTCATGCGTGCTCTCCTGTCCGCTCACGCATCGGAATGGCGGCGCGCAGCACCGTCCCCACCCCCGGCGTGCTCTCGATGCTGAGTGTACCGCCCGCCGCTTCCGCGCGGGACATCATGTTGCGCACGCCGTTGTGCTCCTCGCTGAACGTCCGCGCCGTGTCGAATCCCCGCCCGTCGTCCCGGATCTCGAGCACCAGCGCGCCGCGGTCCCCGGCGACCCGGACGCCCACCGTCCGCGCGCCCGCGTGCTTCCGGATGTTGCTCAGCGCCTCCTGCGCGATGTGGAAGAGCGCGGCGCTCACGGCCTCGTCCACCTCCGGCAGCTCGTCGGGCATGCTCAGGCTCGCCTCGGCGAGCGAATTGATGCGGAACTCCTGCACCAACGCCGGCAGCGCCTCGCGCAGGTCGCCGCTGAAGCGCGTCGGCCGCAGCTCGAAGATGTAGCTGCGGATGTCGCGGATCACGTCGTTGAGCTGCGTGATTGACCGGTCGAGCCGCGCCTCGACCGCGTCCGGGTCCTGGCGCACCTCCTCCGCCGCCATCTCCAGCCCCAGCCCGACCGCGTAGATCGACTGGATGACGCCGTCGTGCAGGTCCAGCGCGATCCGCATGCGCTCGCGCTCGGCCTCGCGCTCGGCCATCAGCCGCTGCCGCTCCGACTCGAGCCGCCGCCGGTCGCTGATGTCCCGGATCACCGCCGTCACCACGATGCCGTCCTCGGTCTCGATGGGGCTCAGGCTGATCTCCGCCGGGAAGTCGCTGCCGTCCTTGCGCCGCGCGACGAGGTCCAGCCCCACGCCCATCGGCCGCGTCGCCGGGCTGCGGTAGTAGCTGCCCCGGTGCGCAATGTGCTGCTCCCGCAGCGCGTCCGGAAGCAGCATCTCCACGCGCCGCCCGATCATCTCGTCCGCCCGATAGCCGAAGAGCCGCGTCGCCTGCTCGTTGACGATGATGATCGTGCCCGTGATGTCCACGATGACGATGCCGTCCGGCGCCGATTCGATGAGCCCGCGGAAGCGCCGCTCGCGCAACAGCAGCACGTCGCGCATGCGGTTGATCACCCCGAAGACGAGGTAGGCGAACAGCACGACGACGGGCAACGAGATCGCCAGCGCGATCGTCGCCTCCAGCCAGAACGGCGCGTGCAGGAGCCCGATCGTGAAGACCAGGATCGCGATGTACGCGAGCGGCAGCACGACGGCCAGCACCTGCAGCTGCGCGAGGCGCGCGTCGCGAGGGGCGACCGCCGGCGACGCCCGACCGTCTCTCGCCCCGCGAAGCCCCTCCGGTCCGGTGCCGCCGTGCGTGGCCATCGACCTCCGTGATGAATCCTCGCCTGCATTATCGCAGGCGAATGCGCGCCGGGCCGCAAGGCGCCGCGTGTGCTACCGTGCCTGCTGGTGAAGCGCCTCCCCGATTACCTGCGCCCGGGCCTCGACCTCGTGTTCGTCGGCATCAACCCAGGCATCAAGTCCGCGCAGACCGGGCACCACTACGCCGGCCCGGGCAATCACTTCTGGCCGCTGCTCTACGCCTCCGGCCTCGTCACCGAGCCGCTCACCTGGGAGCAGGACGCGCGCGTGCTCGAGTGGAACATCGGCCTCACGAACATGGTCGACCGCCCGTCGCGTTCCGTCTCCGACCTCACGCCGCAGGAGCTCCGCGCCGGCGCCGCCCGCCTGCGCCGCAAGCTCGCGCGCGTCGCCCCGCGCGTCGTCTGCTTCAACGGCAAGCGCATCCACGATGTCTACGCCGGCCGGCCGGCCCCGCTCGGACTCCAGCCTGGCGGCCCCACCGGCCCGCTCATCTTCGTGATGCCCTCCACCAGCGCGCGCACGGCCTCGTACCAGCGCGCCGACAAGCTCGAGTTCTTCCGCCAGCTCAAGCGCATCGTCGAACGCGCGCGCGCAAAGGAGACGGCGTCATGAGCCCCGGCACTTCCGGACCGCCGGTCTTCTCGCAGCGCCTCGATGAATTGATGGCGGCGATGCTGAAGGGCGAGGCCCCCAACGTCGGCCGCTTCTGTGGCTACTGCTACACCCCGCTCGGCAGGCACGCCGATGCCTGCGCCCACTGCGCGCGCACCACCGCCGACGTCCAGCCCGTCGCGAAGATCCCCGCCGGCGTCTTCGATCTCTACCGGCGCATGCGGCGCCGCGAGAGCCTGATCGTCAACTCCTTCGCCTACCTCGGCCTGGCAATCGCGCTCCTGCTGTTCATCCTCCTCGTCGCGGTCGCCGTCTACCGCTTCGATGCCTCGCTCTGGATGATGGCGCTCGCGACGGCCGTGCTGATCATCGGCGGACGCATCTTCGCCGGCATCCTCGGCGGCTGGATCGGCGACTCCATCGGCTACGACTTCGCCCAGCGGCGCCTCGCCGAGGAGTGGGCCGACTACGAGCGGGAACGCGCGCAGGAAAGCGCCGCGCGCGACCCCGCCCGCGCCTGACGTTGGAGTACGTCGAGCTCGCCGTCAGCGTCCCGCTGCTCCATGCCGAAGCGGCGGCTGCCGTCCTGCGCCAGGCCACCGGCGCCGGCGCCGCGATCGAGCCCGGCTTCTCGCAGCCCGACCTCGAATCGGACGCGCGGCTCGAGCGCGATGCGTCCGCCCTCGTCCGCGCCTGGGTCCGGCCCGAAGCGGCCGACGACGCCCGCGCCGCCGCGTCGGACGCGCTCGCCGGCGCCGGCATCGCCGCCGAAGTGCGCCGGCGCCGCGTCGCCGACCAGGACTGGGCGGAAGCGTGGAAGGAGCACTTCCATGTCGAGCGCTACGGCCGCATCCTCGTCGTCCCGTCCTGGCGCACCGCGGCACCGCGCGCCGGCGACGCCGTGATCACGCTCGACCCCGGCATGGCGTTCGGCACCGGCCAGCACGAGACCACGCGCATGTGCCTGGAGGCGCTCGACCGTCTCGTCCGCCGCGGCGCCAGCGTGCTCGATCTCGGCTGCGGCTCCGGGATCCTCGCGCTCGCCGCCGCCCGCCTCGGCGCCGCCAGCGTGCGCGCGCTGGACATCGACCCCGACTGCGTGCGCATCACGCGCGACAACGCCGAGGCGAACGCGCTCGATTCCGTCGTGCGCGCCGGCGCGATCGCGCCCGATGGCCCGCTCCCCGAAGGCCCGTTCGACGTCGTCGTCGCGAACATCGTCGCCGCGGTGATCGTCGCGCGCGCGCCGGCGCTCGTCGCCGCGCTCGCGCGGGAAGGCGCGCTCGTCGTCTCCGGCGTCATCGCCGCGCGCGAGCAGGAGGTGCGCGAAGCCCTCGCCGCGGCGGGCGCGCGCATCTCGCGCGTCCGCGCGATGGGCGAGTGGCGCTGCATCGAGGCGCGGCACCGCCGCTGATGCAACGCGTCAGTCCATCGGCGTGCCGCCGTTCACGTTCAGCGTCTGGCCCGTGATCCACGCCGCGTCCTCCGACGCGAAGAACGCCACCGCCCCGGCGATGTCCGACGGCCGGCCCTGCCGCCCGAGCGCGATCGTGCGCAGCACCGCGTTCTTCATCGCGCTCATCTCACTGCCGTAGCGCGCCGCCATGTGGCTGAACGTGCCGTCCATCATGTCGGTGTCGACGGATCCCGGCGCCACCGCGTTCACCGTGATCTGGTGCGGCGCGCACTCCAGCGCCAGCATCTGCGTCAGGCCGATGATCCCGAACTTCGTCGCGCAGTACGCCCCGTACTGCGGCACCCCGATCCGCCCCGCCGATGACGAGATGTTGATGATCCGCCCGCCGCGCCCCGCGTCGACCATCCGCCGCAGGACCCGGCTCGTCATCAGGTAGACCGCGTTCAGGTTCACATCGACCACGTCGTACCACTCCCGGTCGGGGATCTCCCACAGGTTGTGCTCGCCGCAGAACGCCAGCCCCGCGTTGTTCACCAGGATGTCCACGCGCCCGAGCGTCCGCACCGTCTCCTCCACCACGCGCTCGACCTCGGGCGCCTGCGTCAGGTCCGCATCGATCCCGAGCGCGCGCCGGCCGAGCGCCCGCGCCTCCGCGGCCACCCCACGCGCGCCCTCCCAGCCGAGCGCGCGCTCGTCCTCGGGATACGCCGCCGACGGCCGCGGCGAGCCGACGGCAACGACGTCCGCGCCCTCCTCCGCGAGCCGCACCGCGATCGCCCGGCCGATGCCGCGGTGCCGCGCGGCGCCGGTCACGATCGCGACTCGTCCTTCCAGCCCGTGCATCGTCGCACCTCCGCTGCTTGAGGGAACCCTACAGCAGCGCGCGCCCCGATCACAGAATCAGTGGATGTGCAGGCCCAGGCCGCGCTCGTGCTCGTGCTCCGCCCACGCGTCCTCATCGCCGCAGGAATCCATGATCCCCGGCTCATCCGGGTCGAGGTGGATGGTGATCACCGCACCGGGGATGATCCGGTGGATGTCGCCCTCCAGGTCTTCGACCAGCGCGTGCGCCTCGCTCACCGTGAGCTGCGGGTCCACGAGCACGTGCAGGTCGATGTGCCGCTGCCGGCCCGACTTCCGCGTCCGCAGCCGGTGGTACCCGCGCATGCCGTGGCTCTCGTGCGCCAGGCATGCCCGCAGCGCCTCGACCGTCGCCTCCGGCAGCGCCGTATCCACGAGCTCGCGCAACGCCGTCCGCGCGATGCCGTACGCCGTCCAGCCCAGGTACGCCGCGAGCAGCAGCGCCACCGCCGGGTCGAAGGCGTGCTTGCCGGTCACGCCGACCAGCACGAGCGCCACCGCGATCGCCCCCGCCTGCACGACGTTCGTCAGCAGGTGCCGCGCGTCCGCCGCGATCGCCACCGAGCCGCTGATGCGCGCCGCCCGGAACGCGTACCCGGCGACGCCCAGGTTGGCCGCCACCGTCACCCCCGTCGCCGCGAGCGAAGGCCCGACCGCGATCTCCACGTCGTGCGTGATCAGGCGCCGCACCGCCGCGATCGCTACGAACGCGCCTCCCCCGGCGATCAGCGCCGCCTGCGACAGCGCCGCCAGGCTCTCCGCCTTGCCGTGCCCGTAGGGGTGCGTTTCGTCCGCCGGCTGGAGCGCGAGCCGCACCGTGAAGAACGCCAGGCCCGACGCGAACACGTCCTCGGCGCTGTCCACGCCATCGCCCAGCAGCGCCACCGACCCGAACGCCAGGCCGATGGCGACCTTCATGAGCATCAGCAGCAGGTTGGAGCCGAACGACAACACCGCCGCCCGGCTGGCGATGTCCATCGCCGCCATCCGCTGCCGGCCGGCCTCGATCGCCGTCGTCACGCTTGATGGTACATCGGTCCGCCGCCGATCACGCGCCGCTGATCCCGGCGCGCGCCAGCACCGCACGCGCCAGCACCGCCGACGACGCCGGATCGCCCATGCGCGTGCGCGTCACGAGCGGCTCGATGCCCGCCGCCCGCACGGCCGCCGCGTCGGCGGCGTCGCTCTCGTCGATGGCCAGCGCCTCGAGCAGCCCGCCGTACCAGCGGGCGACGCCGGCGTTGCTCTCCCCGAAGCCCAGCCCCTCGAGCATCTCGCCCGCCGGCGGTTGCAGCGATCTCCCGCCGACGAGCGGCGACACGCCGATGCGCGGCGCCCTCCCGCCCGCGATCGCCGCCCGCACCCCCGGCACGGCGAGGATCGGGCCGATGCTCCCGATCGGGTTGCTCGGCGCGATGAGGATCGCCTCCGCCTCCCGCAGCGCCTCCAGCACGCCCGGCGCCGGCCGCGCCGCCTCCGCGCCTTCGTACCGCACGTCCCGCACGGCGTCCCGGGCGCGGCGCTTGACGAGATACTCCTGGAACGGCAGCGCCCCCGCCTCCGTCTCCACTACCGTCCGCACCGGGTCGTCCGACATCGGCAGCAGCCGCGCGCGCACGCCGAACGCGCGCGCGATCCCCGCGACGCAGTCCGAGGGCGTCCGTCCTTCGCGCAGCAGCCGCGTCCGGTGCAGGTGCGTCGCCAGGTCGCGGTCGCCGATGCGGAACCACGTCTCGCGCCCGAAGCGCGCCAGCGACTCGAGCCAGCGGGACGTGTCGCCGCGCAGCCCCCAGCCGCGCGCGTCGTCCACCTCACCCGCCAGCGCGTACGTGACGATGTCCGGGTCCGGCGAGACGTACAGGCCGTGGAACCACGCGTCGTCGCCCGTATTGATCACCGCTGTGATGCGCTCGGGCTCCAGGACGGAAGCGAGCGCCCGCAGGAAGCGCGAGCCGCCCACTCCCCCGCACAGCACGGTGATCACGCGGGCGCGCCCGAGGGTCTGCGCGGGCCCCCGCTCAAACCGCGAGCGCCTCCTCCGCGCGCTCCAGCGGCGCCGCGGCGCTCGTCGTCTCCGCGGCGTCCGCGCGGCTCCACAGCACCAGGATCGCCGGCAGCACGGCGGCACAGATCGCGCCGAACATGAGGAACAGCGCCTGCAGACCCAGGGCGTCCGCCAGCGAGCCGGCCACGGGCTCCATCACGGCGATCAGCATGCTCCCGATCAGGCTCTGGACCGACAGCATCGTCGCCCGCCGTTCGCTCGGGATGCGCCGGTTGACGTACGTCGCCAGAACCGGGTTCTGCATGCCGGCGACCATCCCCACCGGCAGGAACGCCGCGTACGCCCACACGTGGTCGAGCCCCGCGAGCGCCAGGTAGCAGCCGGCCATCGCCACCGGCATCGCGAAGAAGGCGCCGCGCTCCCCGAGGCGCGATACGAAGCGCGCCGCGATCAGCGCCGAGAGGATGCCGGCGCCGCGCACCGGCGCCTGCCAGAACCCCAGGTCGACGACGGCGATGTCGTGCTGGCGCAGGAACGGCTGCACGAAGATCAGCGGCGCGAAGGTCGCCATGAACAGCACGCCGCTGAACAGCATGATGTAGCGCAGCGCCGGCGTCCGCCATGCCTCGCTGATCCCGTTCGTCACCGTGCGCAGGTACGGCTCCGCGTCCGCGTCGCGCGGCCGCCGCGGCTCGTGCATCGATGCCGCCACGGGGATCGCCGCCAGCGCGATCCCGGCGCTGAGCAGGATCGGGAACGCCAGGCTCGTCGCATCGGCGATCGGCGCGCCAACGAGGATCGCGATCAGCACCGCCGTCGATGTCAGCGCCCAGAGCCGCCCGTTGATGCGCTGGAACTCGTCCTCGCGCCCCACCTGCTTCAGGCTGTCGTACAGGATCGCCGCGTCCGCGCCCGACTGAAACGTCTGCGCCAACCCCCACGCCGTGTAGGAGATCAGGATTACGAAGTAGTTCGTCGCGATGCCGAAGATGAACACCGCGATGGCGAACATCAGGCTCCCGAGCATCAGCGACACCTTGCGCCCGAAGCGGTCCGCCACCGCCCCGGTCGGCACCTCCGCCAGCACGATCAGCGCGAAGAACGGCGTGTCCAGCAGGGTGATCTGCGTGAGCGAGAGGCCGCGCTGCTGCTGCAGGTAGACGACCCAGATCGGCCACCACAACTGGAAGTTCATCAGGAAGCGGTACAGGTACGACTTGCGGACGTTCCCCTCGAACGCCATGTCGTCCCGGATGCGCGCCAGCAGGTCCATGGCGCGAGTATAACCACGCTTCCGCGCAGTCCAGAACGGCCGGAAGGGCCCCCGTTCCGGCCGTTCTTGTCAACCGGCGCGTCGCCGCCGCTCCGCTAGAAGCCGAAGCTGTTCGAGAAGTCCGCCAGCGACTTCAGCACTTCCTTGCCGGCGTCGAACACGAACACGCCGGGCGCGTAGACGTTCGAGTCGCTCACGAGCAGTCCGAGCACGATCGACCAGACCAGGAAGCCCACGGCGTTCGCCGCCAGCACGCGCCCCGCCGGCGCGTCCGTCGCCGTCTGCACCGCGATCACGTTCGCCCCGAAGAACATCGCCGTCGCCGTCAGGCCGATGCCGTAGTCGAGCCCCGGGATGAACATCAGCACCCCGAGCGCGAGCGGCGCCGCCGCGAAACCCATCACCCGGATCAGCTCATTGACATCGGCCCGCGCGCGGAAGAGCTGCGTGAGGATCACGTAGACGATCGCCAGCCACACCGCCCACAGGACGACGGAGATGATCGAACCGATGATCAGCGACTTGACGAAGATCTCTCCCGCGTCCGGGATGTCCGCGAAGATCCACCACAACCAGCCGCCGATGCCGAACAGCAGCGTCGCCCCGATCGCGACGATGATCGCCGGGATCGTTGACGCCGTGTCCGTCCGCACCTCGTCGAACACGCTCGTGTCGAGCATGGCGAGGCGGCGCATCCGTTGCGCGAGCGCGTTCATGTCCATGCCGCCGGCCTGAGACATCATGTCCGGTCCCTCCCGGGGCTGCCGCCCCTCGTCGCAGCCTGCCCGCCCGCCCGGGCGGTAGGGGCTGCCGCCGCGATGGCATCGTGCCTTCGTGGCGCTAAACGATTAATTGCGTATCTCTTACAACACATCGGATCGCTTGTCTACCCCCCAGCCCCCGGTTGAGCCGCCCCGCTCCGGGGGCTAGAGCGGGTGCTTGCGGGGCACCCCGGCCCGCCGCGGGTACGCCGCCGGCGTCGGCCGTTGCTTCACGGCGATGACGAGCGTCTGGCTGTGCCCCGGCACGTGGAAGGGGACGGTCAGCAGCTTCACGCCCAGGGTCGAGGCGGCTCCGGCGGCCGCCTCGACCTCTGCCCGGGCCCGCGAGCCCTTGGGCAGCGCCGCCCTCCCGCCGGCGCGCACGAATGGCACCGTCAGCTCGAGCAACGCGGGCAGAGGCCCCACCGCGCGCGCCACCGCCAGGTCGAACTGCTCGCGCAGCGACGGGTCGTGCGCCAGGTCCTCCGCCCGCCCCGTCAGGACCTGCACGTCCTGCAGGTCGAGCGCGTCCGCCAGCGCGCGCAGGAACGCCGTCTTCTTGCCCGTCGCCTCAAGCAACGCCACGCGCAGTCCCGGCCAGGCGATCTTCAGCACCATCCCCGGAAACCCGGCGCCGGTCCCCACGTCGATCACGCTCGATGCCGGCCGCAGCATCGCCCGCTCGCGCAGCGCCGCCCCGAGCGCGATGGATTCGCCGAAGTGCCGGGTGCGCACCATCTCGCTGCCCGCGTCCGCGACGAGGTTCGCGCGCTCCGACCATTCGCGCAGCAGCGCCGCGTAGCGTTCGAACTGGTCGAGCTGTCGCTCCCCCAGCGTGACCCCGTACCCCGCCGCGTCCCGGGCCAGCGCCTCTCGCATCGGCGCGAGCATAACACCCTTATGTTTGACCCGCGTTCCCGCCGCCCCATACAATCGTTGCGGGCCAGGAGGACACTTGATGACCGATGATTCGGCGACGGACGCCGTGCGGGTGGAGGACGCGGCGCATAGCTACCTCGCCTCCCTCAAACCCGCCGCCAGGCAGACCGCACAGCCAGAAGTCCTGAAGTTCGTCCGTTGGTGCAGCCCCGACCGCGAGATCGGCGCCCTCAGCGGACACGAAATCGCCCAGTACGCCGAACAGTTTCCCCCCACCGTCTCCGATGCCGCCCGCCGCGCCGACCAGGTGCGCAGCTTCCTCAAGTGGGCGCACAAGGAACATCTCACCGGCAGCAACCTCGGCATTCACCTGCGCGTGAAGAAGGTGAGCCGCCCCTCCTCCGGCGGCGCCGCGCAGACGGTCGAAGCCCAGCCCGTGTACCTCACCAAGGAAGGCCACGACGACCTCGTCGCGGAGCTCGAGGCGCTGAAGGCGCGCCGCCCGATCATCCAGGCCGACCTCGCCCGGGCCATGGCCGACAAGGATTTCCGCGAGAACGCCCCCCTCGATGCCGCCCGCAATGAGCAGGGCCACCTCGAAGCGCGCATCCGTGAACTCGAGGCGACGCTCCGCCGCGCGGTCGTGCTCGAGAACGGCGCCGAGGGTCCGGGTGACATCGCCGACATCGGCACCCAGGTGACCGTGCGCGACCTGCGCAACGGCCAGGAAAAGAGTTTCACGCTCGTCAACTCGGACGAAGTGCGCTCCGGCCAGGGCAAGATCTCGATCGTCGCGCCGCTCGGCCGCGCCATCTACCAGCGGCGCACCGGCGAAGAAGTCGATGTCGAGGCGCCCGCCGGCACCTTCCGCGTCCGCATCGAAGGCATCCGCCCGCCGGGCTCCTGACGCCCCGGCCTGCGCAGCGCGCTCGGGAAACTGTCCAGGCCCTTGGGCTGCGGCGCTAGATCCCCTTGAACGTCGGCTGGCGCTTCTCGACGAACGCCTTCGCCGCCTCCTGGTGGTCGCGCGTCGTCCCGGAGAGCTGCATGTTCAGCGCCTCCTGGTCGAGCAGCGTCAGCAGGTCGCAGCTCTCCCCGCGCGTCAGGTTCTCCTTCATCCGCCCGAACGCCAGCGTCGGCCCCGCCGCCAGTCCGCCCGCGAACTCCAGGGCCTCGCGCATCAGGTCGTCGTGCGCCACGACGCGGTTCACGATGCCGAGCTGCAGCGCCTCGTCGGCTTCGAGCATGCGCCCGGTAAAGTACAGCTCCCGCGCTCGGCCGATGCCCACCAGCTTCTGCAGGAAGTACGAGCCGCCGAAGTCGCCGCTGAACCCGACGTTGCGGAAGATCGTGCCGAGCTTCGCGCGGTCGGAGGCGATGCGCACGTCGCACGCCAGCGCCAGGCTCAGCCCCGCCCCCACCGCGTGGCCGTTGACCGCCGCGATCGTCGGCTTCGGCATGGTGTGCAGCATGTAGGACGTGCGCCGCTGCGACTCGCGCAGCGTCTCCAGCGCGAGCGCGAACGCGGACGCCGCCGATTGCTCGCTCCCGTTTCCGACGCCGCCCGCCTCGCCCATGCCGCCGCTGAGACCGCGCGCCGCCATGCCCTTCACGTCGCCGCCGGCGCAGAAGGCGCGCCCGGCGCCCGTCAGCACCACCGCCCGCACCGCCCGGTCGCGTGCGCAGTCCTCCAGGTAGTCGCCGAGCATCGGGATCAGCCGCCCGCCCATCGCGTTCAGGCTGTCCGGGCGGTTCAGCGTCAGCACCGCCACGCCGTCGCCGCGCTTCTCCATCAGGACGTCGTCTGCCATCGATTCCTCCCGCGGCGCCTCACGCGCCGCCCTTCGCGCGCTCCTGCTCGATGAGTTGCCGGCGCAGGATCTTGCCGGACGGGTTTTTCGGGATCGCTTCCACGATCTCGAGCTCGCGGATCTTCTTGTACGGCGCCACGCGCTCCGCGACGAAGGCCGCGACGGCGTTCAGGTCCACGTCGCTCGTCCGCGGCACGATGAACGCCTTCGGCACTTCGCCCGCTTCATCGTCCGCCTTCGGGATCACCGCCGCATCGCGTACGTCCGGATGCTCCATCAGCACGGACTCCAGCTCCGCTGGCGCCACCTGGTACCCCTTGTACTTGATCATCTCCTTCTTGCGGTCGTGGATGCGCATGTAGCCGTCCGCGTCCGCCGACGCGATGTCCCCGGTGCGCAGCCAGCCCTCCGGCGTGATCGTCTCGCGCGTCGCCTCGGGGTTGTTCCAGTACCCCTGCATTACCTGCGGCCCGAACACCAGCAACTCCCCGTCCTCGCCCGGCGGCAGCTCCTCGCCCGTCTCCAGGCTCACCACCTTCTCGAGCGTGTCCGAGCACGGCGGCCCGACGCTGCCCTCGCGCGGCGCGTCGAGCGGGTTGACGTTGGTGATCGGGCTCGCCTCAGTCATCCCGTATCCCTGCATGACGACGCAGCGCAGCTTCTCCGCCGCCTGCCGCGCCACTTCCGCCGGCAGCGGCGCCGCGCCCGACATCAGGAACCGCAGCGACGACAGGTCGTACTCCCCGATCCGCGGCTGGTGCACCAGCGCCAGCACGGCGGGCGGCACGCAGAACAGGTCGGTCACGCGGTGCTCCTCGATCAGGCTCATCGCCGCCTCCGGGTCGAAGCGCGGCATAACGATCTGCGTCGCCCCCTGCGCGAGGCCGCAGTTCAGCAGCACCATCATCCCGTAGATGTGATAGAAGGGCAGGAAGTCCAGCATCACCGACGCCTCGCTCGTCATGCCGAGCGCCAGCGTCTGGCGGATGTTCGCCGTCAGGTTCTGATGCGTCAGCATCACGCCCTTCGGCAGCCCCGTCGTCCCGCTCGAATAGGGCAGCACCGCGATGTCGCGCAGCGGGTCGATCTCCACCGCGTCCGGCGGCCCCTCCGCGCAATTCGCCATCTCCCACGCGCGCTCCATCTCGAACACGCGCTTCAGCCCCGGCAGATTCGTCCGCGCCGACTCGACGAGCGGCACGAGCGCCGCGAGCGCGAACACGTGCGATGCGCCGGCGTCGTGCAACTGATGCTCGACCTCGCGCTCCCGGTACAGCGGGTTGAGCGTCGTCACCGTGGCGCCGGCGAGCAGCGCCCCGTGCAGCGCCAGCGCGTACTCGACCGAGTTCGGCGCGAAGACGCCGACCATGTCGCCCTTCCGCACGCCGGCATCTTGCAGCGCGCGCGCCATGCCACGCACGCCCGTCCAGAACTCCGCGAAGGTGTACGCCTGGCCCTCCGCCGTGATCAGCGCCGTCTTCCGCGGCGTCCGCCGTACCGCGCGTTCGATCACGTCCGGCACGGATAGCGGCGTGTACGGCTCCAGGCTCGGGAAGGGGCTGCGGTACATCGGCACCTCCGTCAGCGGACCACGGGGCGTCTACGCTAACAGAGGCGCACGGCGCCTTCAACCGCCGTCGCGCGCGAGCGGTCAGCGGTCGCGCCGCACCACCCTGCGCCCCGTCTTCAGCAGATGCTCGTGCCACGCCGTCGCCGCTTCCTCGAAGCGCCGCTCGGCCGCGTGGTACTCCTCGACCAGCCACTCCGGCTCGTCGCCCTGCTCGGCGCGCCGCTTGTCGAGCGTCTTGCGCGCGTCCCGCAGCGCCGCCTGCGCCTCCCGAAAGCGCGCCCCCAGCTCGACCGAGCGCTCGTCCTGCGGTACGGGCTGCTCGCGTCGCCACGCGTCACGGTCACGGCCGCGGTCCTCCCGCCCGCCCCGCTCCTCGCGCTGCGGCGCACGATGCACGCGCTGCCCCGTCGCCGCCTCGGGCAACGCTTCCCCGCCCCGCCGGCTGCGCCGCGTGTCGATGCGCGGGCGCCGGCGCGCGGCCGGTTGCCCGCCAGCATCGGGCGCCGCGCCGGGCGGCCCCGGCGGCGGGCCGGGCGGCCCGGGCGGCGCCGGGCGCTGATGCCCGGCGGGCCGCGCCGCCTGCTGTCCGCCTCCGCGGCCCTGTCCGCCGCGGCGGCGACGCCGCGGTCTTCGTTCGTCCGTCATGCCGCCAGCCTACGGGCGCGTCAGCGCCTGCCGCAAACGCGCGACCCATGCGCGCCGCGCGCCGCTCGTGGTAGCCTCGCTTGGCACGGAAGGCGCGCGCGATGAAACTGCACGAAATCCCCACGCCGGCGCTCGTTGTCGACCTACCCGCGATGGAGCGCAACATCAGGACCATGGCGGACTTCTTCGCCGCCGGACCGTGCCGCCTGCGACCGCACTTCAAGGCGCACAAGACGCCGGCGATCGCCCGCCGCCAGCTCGCCGCCGGCTCCTGCACCGGCCTCACCTGCGCCACCGTCGGCGAGGCCGAAGTCGTCGTCCGCGAGGCGCTTGCCGACAGCATCCTCATCGCCAACGAGATCCTCGGCCCCGGAAAGGCGGAGCGCGCCGCGCGCCTGGCGCGCGAGGTCGAGATGATCGTCGCCGTCGACTCGGACGCGGCGCTCGACGACGTCGCGGCTGCCGCCCGCGCCGAAGGCGTCGAGGTCGGCGTCGTGGTCGATGTCAACGTCGGCCTCCCGCGCTGCGGCATCGAGCCCGGCGCGCCCGCCCTCGCGCTCGCGCGCCGCGCCGCCGACATGGCGCACGTCGCATGGCGCGGCGTCATGGGCTACGAGGGCCACGTCGTCGGCATCGAAGACCGCGCCGAACGCGAGCCGCGCGCCCGAAAGGCGATGGAGCGCCTCCTCTCCACCGTCGAGATGATCCGCGACGCCGGCCTCCCCTGCGAGATCGTCAGCGCCGGCGGTACCGGCACCTACGACATCACCGGCCGCTGCGACGGCGTCACCGAGATCCAGGCCGGATCCTACGTCCTCATGGACACCGCCTACGCGAAGCTCGGCCTCCCGTTCGAGCAGGCCTTTAGCGTGCTCGGCACCGTGCTCAGCCGCCCGCGCCCCGAGCAATGCGCGACCGACGCCGGCCACAAGGCGTGCACGCAGGATCACGGCAACCCCGACGTCAAGGGCATCGACGGCGCGCGCGTGCTCTTCCTCAGCGACGAGCACGCGACGATCGCGCTCCCCGCCGATGCCGCGGTGGCACCCGGCGACCGCATCGAGCTCTGGCCCTCGCACATCGACCCGACGATCAACCTGCACGACGTCATGTACGCCGTCGAGGGCGACGAAGTGGTCGAAGTCTGGCCGATCACCGCGCGCGGCTACCCCGAGCAGCGCGAGGCGGCGATGCGCGCGGAGGTCAGCGCGCCCTGACCGCGCTTGACAGCCTGTTACGGGCGCCGATACGATCCCCCGGACCGGCAGACCGGCCGGAATCCAGGCGGCCGGGCCGGGCACCACGTTGCATACCAGCGAAGACGAACCTCCCCAGACTCATCTGATCCCCCCGCGTTCCGCGCGCTCCCGCGCCCGGCGACCGCGCGTCCAGCCATGAGCGCCTGGGCCGCCGTGATCATGGCCGCCGGCCAGGGCACCCGCATGCGGTCGCGCCTCCCGAAGGTCGCGCATCCCCTCGCCGGCCGCCCCGTCGTGCGCCACGTCGTCGAAGCCGTGCGCGCCGCCGGCGTCGATCGCATCGTCGCCGTCGTGCCGGAGGGCGCGGACGGCGACGTCGTGCGCGCCGCCTGCGGCGATGCCGTCGCCTTCGCCGTCCAGCGCGAGCCGCGCGGCACCGCGCACGCCGTCGAGTGCGCGCGCGAAGCCGCCGGCGATGCCGACAATATCCTCATCATGAACGGCGACGTCCCGCTCGTGCTGACCGGCACACTGCGCCGCCTGATGGCCGCGCTCGATGACGGCGCCGACCTGGCCGTCCTCTCCGCGATCGTCCCCGTCGAGTCGTACGGCTTCCTGGAGATCGAGGACGGCCGCGTGCGCCGCATCGTCGAGACGAAGGGCGCCGGAGGCCTCGACCGCAACGAGCCGCGCCCCATCAACTCGGGCCAGTACGCCGCGCGCGCCGCGACGCTCTGGTCGCGACTCGCCCACGTCACGCCGGCGCCGAACGGCGAGCGCTACCTCACCGCGCTCGCCGCGCTTGCCTGGGACGCCGGCGCGCCCGCCGTCGTCGTCTACGCGCAGGAACCCGCCGAGGTGCGCGGCATCAACGACCGCCTCCAGCTCGCCGAGGCGGAAGCGACGGTCCGTGACCGCGTCCGCCGCGCGCACATGCTCGCCGGCGTCACCATCGCCGACCCGCCGACGACGTACATCGATGCCGGCGTGCGCATCGCGCCGGACACGCGCATCGAGCCGCAGACGCACCTCCTCGGCCAGACGGAGATCGGCGCCGACTGCGTGATCGGCCCCGGCGCCTTCGTCCGCGACGCGCGCATCGGCGACCGCTGCGTCGTGCGCTACTCGATGGTCGAGGAGTCCACGCTCGAGTCGGACGTCGAGATGGGCCCGTGGAGCCACCTGCGGCCCGGCTCGTACATCTGCGAGGGCGTGCACATCGGCAACTTCGGCGAGGTGAAGGCCTCACGGCTCGGCCGCAACACGAAGATGGGGCACTTCAGCTACGTCGGCGATGCCGACGTCGGCGACGACGTGAACATCGGCGCGGGCACGATCACCGCGAACTACGACGGCGCCGCCAAGCACCGCACCGAGATCGGCGACGGCGCCTTCATCGGCAGCGACACCATGCTCGTCGCGCCGGTGCGCGTCGGCCGCAACGCCGGCACCAGCGCGGGCTCCGTCGTCAACCGCGATGTCCCCGACGGCATGATGGCGATCGGCGCGCCCGCCCGGATCCGACCGAAGCAGGACGGCGCCGACGCGCCAGCGAAGGAGGAGTCCGGCCCTGGACAGTGACCGTACGATCGGCCTCGTCGTCCTCGCGCTGGCGGTGATCCTGCTCGTCCTCGTCGCCGCCGCCGAGGCGGGCGTCGCCTCCGCCAGCCGCGTCCGCCTCCGCGCCATCGCCGGGCGCGGCGTCCACCGCGCCGAGACCCTGCATACGTACGTCGAAGAGCGCGCGCCGATCCTCGCGGCCCTCGCGCTCGGCCGAAACGTCACCGTCGTCTTCGCCGCCACGCTCCTCGCCTACATCGTCTTCGACTGGGCCGGGCGCAACTGGGCCGTCCTCGCCGCGACGGTCGCCTGCGCCGTCGCCGGACTCGCCCTGGCCGATGCCGGCGCGCGCCTCGCCGTCGCCCGCAACCCGGAGGCCTGGGGCATGCGCGTCGTGCCCGTCGTCCGCCTCTTCCGCGCCGTGTTCGGGCCCTTCGCCGCCCTCATCGACCGGAGCCTCGGCCGCGTCGTCCCGCAGGACGGTCACGCCGCCGGTGAAGACGAAGCCGACCAGATCCTGCGCATGGTCGAGCAGGAGGAGGGCGAGGCGATCGAGGAAGAAGAGCGCCAGATGATCCGCGGCATCATCGACATGGAGGACACCACCGCGCGCGAGATCATGGCGCCGCGCATCGATATCGTCGCGCTCGATGAGGAGGACACGATCGATGATGCCCTCCGCGTCATCGTCGAGCGCGGCTTCAGCCGCATCCCGATCTACCGGGAGACGATCGACAACATCACCGGCATCATCTACGCGAAGGATCTCCTCCGCTGCCTGCGCGAGGAGCGCCGCCCGCCGCTGAAGGAGATCGCCCGCCCACCCTACTTCATCCCCGAATCCAAGCGCGTCGATGAGTTGCTCGCGGAGTTGCGCCAGAGCAAGGTGCACATCGCCATCGTCGTCGACGAGTACGGCGGCACCGCCGGTCTCGTCACCATCGAGGACCTGATCGAGGAGATCGTCGGCGAGATCCAGGACGAGTACGACCGCGAGGAGGCTCCCATCGAGCGCGTCAACGAGACCGAGGCGATCCTCGACGCCCGCGTCAGCATCGACGCGCTGACCGAGCTCTTCGGCTTCGAGACCGACGACCAGCAGGACTACGACACCGTCGGCGGCTTCGTCTACCATCACCTCGGCAAGGTGCCCGTCGCCGGCGACGAAGTGCGCGTCGACGGCCTGACGCTGCGCGTGCTCAGCGTCCTCGGGCGTCGCATCAAGAAGGTGCGCGCGCGCCGCCTCCCCCCGGAGGGCGCCGCGCCCGCGAAGGCCGACCGCCCCGGCGCCTAGGGCATCGCTGTCGGACGGCGGAAACGAAAGCCGTCGCACCGCCGCGTTCCGCCGCAGCACGGCGAAGCCTCCTCCGTCGCGGCGCGTCTCGCCCAATCGGGTAGCAGCACCCGTGTGCGGCGCTCCTCACACTGACATGCGGGAGGAGGGTCAAATGCGAGAACAGGACGATTCCGCCGCCCCGCAGGTCATCCCCGTGAAGGTCTACCGAGGCGACGGGCGCATTACCGTCGCCTCGCCGATGCCCGGCCTCGAGCCCGAGGACATCGAGGTCGATGTCACGCACGACAACCGTATCGTCCTGCACGGCGGGCTGCGCGGCACGCTCAAGGGCGCCAACCGCGTGGTCGAGGACGAGTGGACGCCCGGGCCCTACCATCGTGAGTACCGGCTCCCGGACCACGTCGACGGCGAGATGGCGAACGTCACCTACGGCAACGGGGTGGTCGTCGTCGCGCTCCCCGTCTCGGACGGCACGCGCCCCGCGCGCCTCATCCCGCACCGTTCCGGCATGGCCCGCGGCGAGGTCACCGGAAACACCGGGCATCCTGTCCGGCCCTTCGGCGAGCGCCTCAACGAGGCCGAGAAGCCGGCCGACGCCCAGGCGATGACCGAACGCATCGAGCGCGGCCTCCAACGCTGATCGCCGCCGCCCGCCTACAATAGCCGGGTATGCGCGCGCCACCCCGTATCATCGCTTCGCGCCCGCCGCGCGATGCGGCCGTATTCGCCGCCTTCGCGGCGCTCACGTTCGTCCTCGCCTTCGCCCTGCGCTACCCCTCGCTCTACGAGCCGCGCTGGTACGGCGATGAGGGCATCTTCGCCGCCGTCGCCGAGAACGTGCGCAGCGGCCGCACGCTCTATGCGCAGGCCTGGGACAACAAGCCCCCGCTCGTCTTCTACACCTACGCCGCGATCCAGCAGTCGTTCGGCTCGAGCGTCTTCGCGCTGCACGCCGTCACCACCGCGGTCGTCCTCACGACGCAGGCGCTCGTGGTCGCCTGTGCCCTGGCCCTCTATGGCCCGCGCCGCGCGCTCGTCGCCGGCCTCCTCTTCGCGCTCGTGCTCGGCACGCCGGTGATCGAG
Organism: Dehalococcoidia bacterium; assembly: GCA_035650575.1. Lineage (GTDB taxonomy): Bacteria > Chloroflexota > Dehalococcoidia > DSTF01 > JACRBR01 > DASRHM01. The sequence continues at coordinate 23,507 of DASRHM010000041.1, forward strand.
GGCAATCTGGCGATGACGGAGACGTTCATGATCCTGCCGGCGACCGCCGCCGTCCTTGTCTTCCTGCTCGCCGAGCGCCGCGAGCGCGCGCCGCTCCCGGCCTACGCCGCCGCGGGAGTGCTCCTCGCCGTCGCCGCCGCCTACAAGCAGGTCGCCGTCTTCGACGCGCTCGCGATCGTCGTCATGCTTCTTCTGCGGCGCGCGCGTCCCTGGCGCGAGGCCGGCGCGCTCGCCGCCGGCTTCGCCCTGCCGCAGCTCGCGCTGGCGCTCGTCTTCGCCGCGAGCGGCGCGTTCGATGGCTACTGGTACGCCATCGCCGGCTCGCTCAGTCTCTACGCGCAGCTCGGCCCGAGCGACGGCCCGCTGATGCAGCTCCTGGGCTTTCTTCCGGCCGTCATCGTCGTCGCCGTGCTCGTGCGCCGGCGCCAGCAGGGCGAGGAGGTCGCGCTCGCCGCCTTCCCGATGCTGTGGCTCGGCTTCGCCCTCGCCGGCGCGACCAGGAGCTCGTTCCCCTTCCCGCACTACCTGCAGCAGGCGGTCCCCGCCGCGGCGCTCGTCGTCGTCTCCAGTCCGCTGGCCGCCGAGCGCGATGACGTCGCGCGGCTCGCGCTCGCCGTCGCCGGCGTGCTCGTCGTCGCCGTCGTCTACGCGCAGTTCGCGCCCGCCTTCCGCCGCGACCAGCTCGAGCCCGTGCGCTACTACCGCACGTTCGTGGCGCACCAGTGGGGCGGCATGGACGACGAGGACTACGACTACCGGTTCGATGGCAAGGCCGTCGCCGTCGATGACGTCGTGGGCTACATCCGCCAGGACGCCGCCGGCCGCACCGCCTACACCTGGAGCGAGCTGCCGTGGATCTACGCCGCCGGCGGCCTCGTGAACCCCACCCGCTACTACACGTCGTTCCTCGGCGAAGTAATCCCCGGCGCCAAGCAGGAGATCATGCGCGACCTGCAGGCGGACCCGCCCGTCTACATCATCCTCTCGGACGACACCTTCGCGCCCTTCAGCGAGCTCGACGCCTTCCTCGCCGGGCGCTACGACCTGCTGCACGCCCAGGGTGACTGGCGCATCTACCGCCTCGCCACCGCCACCGGCAATCTTACGCCCATCGCCCCCGCCGCCGGCGAATCCGCGCGCGCACCGGTGACACAGTGACGCCCCTGCTGTAGGATCGCGCCGCATGGACGATGTAGAACGTTCGTACTGGATCGCCTTCAGCCGCGTCCCCCGCATCGGTCGCGTCCGCGTCGCCCAGCTCGAGGAGCGCTTCGGGCGCCTCGAGCACGCATGGAACGCCGCCCCGGGCGAGCTCAAGGCGGCGGGCCTCGACTCCGCCACGCTCGCCTCTCTCGCACAGGCCCGCGAGAGCGTCGAGCCCGGGCGCGAGCTGGAGCGCCTCGCCGCCCACGGCGTCCAGGCGCTCACCTGGCACGACCCGGCGTATCCCCGCCAGCTCCAGGAGGTCTTCGACCGCCCGCCCGTGCTCTACGTCCGCGGGACGCTCACCGCCGCGGACGACTGGTCCGTCGCGATAGTCGGCACGCGCCGCGTCTCCGTCTATGGCCGGCAAGCGGCCGAAGACATGGCGCGCGGGCTTGCGGCCAACCGCGTGACCGTGGTCAGCGGCCTCGCCCGCGGCGTCGACGCCGTCGCGCACCGCGCCACGCTCGATGCCGGCGGCCGCACGGTCGCCGTGCTCGCGTGCGGCCTCGACCTGGTCTACCCGCCGGAGCACAAGCGCCTCGCCGAGCAGATCATCGAGTGCGGCGCGCTGATCAGCGACTACGCGCTCGGCACGCAGCCACGCAGCGAGTTCTTCCCGCGCCGCAACCGCATCCTCAGCGGCATCTCGCTCGGCGTGCTGGTGGTCGAAGGCGACCTCAAGAGCGGCGCGTTGATTACTGCCCGCCAGGCGCTCGAGCAGAACCGCGAGGTCTTCGCGATTCCCGGCAGCATCTACTCGCCGAACTCGCGCGGCACGAACAAGCTGATTCAGGACGGCGAGGCGAAGCTCACGCTCGACGTACAGGACGTGCTCGCCGAGCTCAACCTCAGCATGGCCGCGCATCAAATCGAGATGACGGAGCTAATCCCCGCCGACGAGACCGAGTCCGCGCTGCTGCGGCACCTCAGCGCCCAGCCGGTGCACATCGATGAGGTGCGGCGCGAGAGCGGCCTGCCCATCGCGACCGTCACGAGCACGCTCGCCATGCTCGAGCTCAAGGGTCTTGTCCGCCAGGTCGGCCGCATGAACTACGTCCGCACCCGCGAGCCGTCCGTCCCGCCCGCCTGAACCGCGGCCGCGGCGATGGCAAACGCTAGTCCACCACCTCCAGCTCATCCCCTACGAGCCGGTGGTCGTGCCCGCACTGGTCGAAGTGCACGATCGTGTAGAGGCGCGCCATCGCCGGCGACTGCCGCGACGGCGCCGACACCACGCCGATGTCCCCCTGCCGGGCATGGCCCATCAGGTGCGGCCGGCTGTACCCGAACGCCTCCGGCTTCAGCCGCACGCGCGTCCCTTCCGGGATCCTTCCGTTCGCATTCACCATTCGCTCCGCATCGCGCTGATCAGGGCCGCAGGGAGTGCGATCGATCCTAACGAATGCGCATCACGCCGCAACCGCGGCCCGTTGACAATCCGCGCCGTATTCACCGGCGTATCCCATACCGGGCTGGACAGCCTTGACAGCGCTGCTACTCTGGGATCGATCCCACGAGCCCATGCGGCGTACCGAGGGTGCGAGCGGCGATGAGCGCGCTGCCGTATGCAGGTGCGCCCACGGCCGGCCGATGAACTGTTGTGCCGCCGGGGCCTCGTGTATAACAACCGGGGCCCGGCGGGCGGGCTCGGGCGCCGGGCCGTCAGGCCCCCACCCCGCCAGGTCCGCCAGGACGAACCAACGGAGCAGATGGCGAAGAAGCAACGCAAGAAGAACCTGGTCATCGTCGAATCGCCGACGAAGGCCCGCACCCTCTCCAGCATCCTGGGTGACGAATACGAAGTCCGCGCCTCTGTCGGCCATGTCCGCGACCTCCCCAAGTCGCAGCTCGGCGTCGACGTCGAGCGGGACTTCGCCCCGAAATACATCGTCCCTCGAGAGAAGAAGGACGTCCTCAAGGCCCTCAACGAAGCCGCCAGGTCCGCCGGCGTCGTCTATCTCGCCACCGACCCCGACCGCGAGGGTGAGGCCATCTCCTGGCACCTCGCCGAGGCCATGGGCCTCGACGGCCGCGAGCACCATCGCGTCGAGTTCCACGAGATCACGCGCGATGCCGTCCGCTCCGCCTTCGACCACCCGCGCCAGATCGACATGCGCCTCGTCGATGCGCAGCAGGCCCGCCGCGTCCTCGACCGCCTCGTCGGCTACAAGATCAGCCCCATCCTCTGGCGCAAGATCCGCCGCGGCCTCAGCGCCGGGCGCGTCCAGTCAGTCGCGCTCAAGATGGTCGTCGACCGCGAGCGCGAGATCGAGGCGTTCGTCCCCCAGGAGTACTGGACCATCGACGTCCGCCTCGCGCGCGAGGCCGATGCCGATGATGCCGCCTTCACCGCGCGCCTCGCCGCGCTGCCCGGCAGCAAGAAGGCCGAGATCCACAGCGGTGACCAGGCCCAGTCCGTCACCGCCGACCTCCGCCGCGCGTCGTACAGAGTCGCCGAGGTCAAGCAGAAGCAGCAGACGCGCCGGCCAGCGCCGCCGTTCACGACGAGCACGCTGCAGCAGGAGGCGTCGCGCCGCTTCGGCTTCTCCGCCAAGCGCACCATGCAGCTCGCCCAGCAGCTCTACGAAGGCATCGACCTCCCCGGCCAGGGCCAGGTCGGCCTCATTACCTACATGCGCACCGACTCGCTCAACGTCGCCAGCGTCGCGCGCGACGAGGCGCGCGCGTATGTCGGCCAGAAGTTCGGCGCCGATTTCGTCCCGGCGCAGCCCCGCTTCTACAAGACCCGTTCGAAGGGCGCCCAGGAGGCGCACGAAGCGATCCGCCCGACGTCCGTCTTCCGCGACCTCGCCAGCGTGCGCAAGGCGCTCACTGACCAGCAGGCCAAGCTCTACGGCCTCATCTGGCAGCGCATGGTCGCCAGCCAGATGGCCGACGCAATCTTCGACCAGGTGACCGCCGAGATCGAGGCGCGCGTCGACGGTCGCGAGCAGCCCTACCGGCTGCGCGCGACCGCGAGCCACCTGCGCTTCGCCGGCTTCCGCCAGCTCTACACCGAGGCGAAGGACACCGACGCCGATGACGACGCCGAGCGCACGCTGCCGCCGCTCGTCGCCGGCGATCCGCTGCGCCAGCTCGGCGTGCAGCCCGATCGGCACTTCACCGAGCCGCCCCCGCGCTTCACGGAGGCCACGCTCGTGAAGGCGCTCGAGGAGAACGGTATCGGCCGGCCCTCCACCTACGCGCCGATCCTCTCAACGCTGCAGGACCGCGGCTACGTGCACCGCGACGGCCGCGCGCTCAAGCCGCAGGAGCTCGGCTTCGTCGTCTCCGACATGATGACCGAGCGCTTCCCGAACATCGTCGACGTGAACTTCACCGCCCGCATGGAAAACGAGCTCGACGACGTCGCCAGCGGCGAGCGCCCGTGGCCGCCCGTCGTCAAGGAGCTCTACGACCCGCTCGAGGACGCGCTCGCTGCCGCCGATGAGGCGCCCCGCGTCCAGCAGGAGACCGAGGAGATCTGCGACAAGTGCGGCAAGCCGATGATCCTGCGCTGGGGACGCTTCGGACAGTTCCTCGCCTGCAGCGGCTACCCCGAATGCAAGAACACCCGCCCCTACGGGGAGGAGGCAGAGCAGCCGCAGACCACCGACGAGAAGTGCGACGAGTGCGGCGCACCGATGGTCGTCAAGCGCGGCCGCTTCGGCGCCTTCCTCGCGTGCTCGCGCTACCCCGAGTGCAAGGGCTCCCGCCCGATCCTCAAGAAGGTCGGCGTGCCGTGCCCGAAGGACGGCGGCGAGATCGTGGAAAAGCGCAGCAAGCGCGGCCGCACGTTCTACGGCTGCGCGAATTACCCGAACTGCGACTTCACCACGTGGTCGCGTCCGCTCCAGCCACCCTGTCCCTCCTGCGGCGGCCTCATCGTCGCCGCCGGGCGCGACAAGGCCAAGTGCACGCAGTGCGACTGGAGCGGCGAGACGCCCGCCGGCGAAGCTCCTCCCCGCCAGCTCGAGAAGGCCTCCGCGTGACGCATTCGCGCCCCGCGCGGTACACCGGCGGCTGCAAGGCAGCCGCCTCTTCGCGTATGCTCCGCGCGCGATGAACCGCGCCCGCATCGCCGCGCACCGCATCTCTCGCCGCGCATTTATCGGCGGTGCCGTCATCGCCGGCGGTGCCATCGCCGCCGGCAGCATCATCGGCGCGCGCCGGCACGGCGGCGGTGACGCGCCGGCGGCAGACCGTCGTGAGCGCGTGCTCTCGCGCGGTGGCGTCCTCCGCGCCTACGACTTCGCTGCCATGCCCGAGGATTCGCTGGACCCGCACCTCACGCGGATCGGGCCCGTCGTCGATATGCATTCGGCCGTCTTCAGCCGCGTTTTGCGCTATGCCGATGAGCACGCCGGCGCGATCGCGCCTGACCTCGCGCGCGAGATGCCCGAACGCCCGGACGCGCTGACGTATGTCATCCGGCTCCGCGATGAGGCGCGCTTCCACGACACCGCGCCGCTCCGCCTCGCGCACCCCGCCGCCGCCGGCCGCGCGGTCCGCGCCGATGACGTGAAGTACAGCATCGAGCGCCAGCTCGACCACAACAGCCCGCAGGCCCGTCGCTTCTCCCGCGCGACCGATTGGTCCGTCATCGACACCATCGACGTGCACGACGATGCCACGCTCACGCTCCGGCTGAAGCAGCCCGTCGCGCCGTTCCTCGATTTCCTCGCGGGCCGCCACGCCTTCATCCTCCCCCGCGGCCTCGCGGACGACCGCGACGAAGCGAAGCGCGACCTCGACATGGTCGGCTCGGGGCCCTTCATGCTCGATGCGTGGCAGCCGGGCTCGCTCATGCGCCTCGTGCGCAACCCCTCCTGGCATGGCGCCAACGATGACCCCACGACGGGCGTCGGCCGCCCCTTCATCGACGCATACGACGCCTACTACTCGCCCCAGGAGGACGTCTTCCAGCAGGTCGTCTTCGAGCACGAGCGCATCGACCTCACCTCGTTCACCGACCCCGCCGCGCTCGGGCTCGAGCACGGCACGAACCTCGCCGATATCGCGCTCGAGGAGACGCGTTCCGCCACGCTGCTCGCCAGCCGCCTGCTCCTCGACCGCGCGCCTTTCAAGGACGACCGCGCCCGCCGCGCCATGCATCTCGCCGTCGACCGCGCGGCGCTCATCGCCGCCATCTATCCGCCCCTCGATGGCCAGCCTTCCGCCGAGCTCAGCGGGCCCATCCCGCCCGGCGTCACGCGCTGGGCGCTCGCGCCCGAAGATCTGGCGAAGCGTCCCGGCTATCGGTCCGATCCCGCCGGCCGCGCCGAAGACCTGCAGGCAGCGAAGCAGCTCTGGTCCGCTGCGCTGGGCGATGTCGCCGCGCCCGAAGTCCGCATCCTCTGCGCCGGCGCGCCGCGCTGGATCTTCGAGAAGGCGGCGCCGCTCGTCGCGTCCCAGCTGCGCGACGCGCTCGGCGTCAGCGTGACGCCCGTCCGCGACGACAGCGGCATCGCGCTCCTCTCCTCCGCGCTCCAGCGCAACCTCGATGGCGCGACGGAGGGCGTCGTACCCTTCACGCTCGCGCTCGAGGACGGCGGCGCCGATCTCGATGAGTGGCTCTATGCCCCGTTCCGCAGCGGCGCTTCGCAGAACACCTCACGCCTCCAGGACGCGACGCTCGACGCCATGCTCGACCGGTCGCGCGCTGAGACCGACTTCGAGGCGCGCCACACGCTGGGGCGCGACATGCAAGACTACCTGCTCGCAAACGCCAACGCGCGCATCGAATACTTCGCCCCCGTCGAGCGCCGTCTCGCCTGGGGCTACGTCCGCAATTCCCGCCTGCCGCTCGCGCCTGGCGCGCTCCAGTACCTCGCCGATGTCTGGCTCGACACGACGCACGGCGCCTGGCCCGCCCGCCCCTCCTGACAGTATTCGTCAGTTCCATCGCCGCCAGAACGTCTGTACGATGATGCTCCACTACTTGCACGGAGGCTCACATGCCGGACGTCATGCTCCTCGTCGGGACCAAGAAGGGCGGCTTCATCTACCGCAGCGATGCGAAGCGCGAGCGGTGGCAGATCTCAGAACCCGCGCTGCCCGGCTGGTCGTTCTTCCACCTGGCAGCTGACCTGCGCGGCAGCACCCCCCGCCTCTACGCCGCCGCGAACCACTGGGCGTGGGGGCGCTCCGTGGCGAAGAGCGACGACATGGGCAAGACCTGGGACTGGCGCAGCGAGGGCCTCGGCTTCGCGCCCGACCTCGGC